>NZ_JBFHIA010000042.1:0-16043 GCF_041596715.1 Phaeovulum sp. | reverse complement strand
CTTGTTCGAGCGTCGTCGAGAATGAAGGCACGTCGGTGCTCCTTTCAACGGGTGGCGGATGTCGGCGGAGGCCGCAGGCGCACCCTTGGTACTTGTTCTTAAACTTCGGTGGAAATCGGGCGGCTTCAAGGGCTTTCTTGCACTTTTGTCGCACCTGTGCCGATTGTCGCTGAAAATGTGATCGCAAATAGCCCCGCGCCCGGCGCTAGAAACGATCCTTACGTGCGCGCAGTTCGGTAAAGACGGCCAGCTCGTCGGCCCCCTTCATGCCTATCGCCGCGGCCAAGGCGGGCGAGGTGGCACGCAGAAAGGGATTGGTCGCACATTCAAGCGACAGCGGCACCGGCAGCGTCGGGCGTCCCTCCATTTGCAGCGTTTGCGCCGATTTCATCCGCGCGACCAGTTCCGGCTTGCCCGGCTCTAGGCTAAGCGCAAAGCGGCCGTTGGCGAGGGTATATTCATGTCCCGAGCAGATCAGCGTGTCGTCCGGCAGTGCTGCGAGGCGTTTGAGCGAGCCGAGCATCTCTGCCGGTGTTCCCTCGAACAAGCGCCCGCAGCCCCAGCCCATCAGGCTGTCGCCAGTAAAGGCCAGCCCCGCGTCTTTGAAGTAGTAGGCAAGGTGCCCCGAAGTGTGCCCCGGAACGCCGATCACCGTTACCTGCTGCATGCCGATCGGCAGCACATCGCCCGGCTCTACCTCTTCGGTCAGCGGTGGCAGCCGATGTGCGTCGGCTGCGGCACCATAAAGGCGCGCCCCGGTAGCCGCCTCTAGCATCGGCACGCCTTGGATATGGTCGGCGTGGTGATGCGTGATCAGGATGTGGCTCAGCTTCCAATCACGGGCAAAAAGCGCATGCAAGATCGGCGCGGCCTCGGGCGCGTCGATTACGACGGTCGTGTCGGTCGCGGCATCGTGCACAAGCCAGGCGTAGTTGTCGGCCAGGCATGGAACGGGGACGAGTTCGAGCGGCATGATCCAGTCTGCATTTCCACTTCAGGGACGCGCAGTTTCGCCCAAGCTTGCGGATTGCGCAATGCACCTTGCAACGGTCGGTAAATGCGTGCCGCCGCGAGCGCTTGCCGCTTGCATCATACGCCGCATGGCCCCACCTTTGACGCGCGCCCGTTCGGGGGGCGAGGCCGGACAAGGGTTCCATGCATCTCGACGTGCTTGACCTGCGCAACTTCTATTATCGCACCCAGCTTGGACGTGCGGCGCAAAAGGCCGTGCGCGATAGGGTGCTGGCGCTTTGGCCTGCGGGGCAGTCGGAAATGGCCGGGCTGACGGTGGCGGGCTTTGGCTTTGCGGTGCCATTGCTGCGCCCCTATCTGGAAACGGCGCGCCGGGTCATCGGGCTGATGCCCGCGGGGCAGGGGGTCATGCCTTGGCCGGTCGGGTTGCCGAATGTGTCGGTGCTTTGCGAAGAAACGCACTGGCCGCTGGAAACCGGCATGGTGGACCGGCTGATCGTGCTGCACGGGCTGGAAACATCGGATCACGCCGGTGCGCTGATGGCCGAGGCGTGGCGGGTTTTGGGCCCCGGCGGGCGGGCGCTGTTCATTGTGCCCAACCGCGCCGGGCTATGGGCGCCACGCGAAGGTACACCCTTCGGCTACGGGCGGCCCTATACGCTCGGCCAGCTTGATACGCAGGCGCGCGCTGCGGGTTTCATGCCCGAACGGCACGCCGCTGCACTATACATTCCGCCCTCGCACCGCCGGTTCTGGCTGCGCTCGGCACCGATGTGGGAACGCATGGGCCAGCGCGTTTCGGGCCTATTGGCCGCCGGGGTGGTGATACTCGAGGTGTCCAAGCAGGTGCAGGCACCGCGCCGTGGCGGCTTGGGCGAGGCAGTGCGCCGCCCGCTGCGCGTGCTTGAAGGCCAGCCCCGCCCGAAAGCCGAGCCGATCTGAGCGGGCCGGTGCGCGACGGAATCACCCCGCGCATGGCTGACCATCGCGCCTATTTTTGAACCCGCGAACAGGCTGTTAGCGCCTCCATTTCGGCGCAGAGCGGGCAGACGTAGCGACCGGGCCGGAAAATAGCGACAATGGTGGCGCAAAAGCCGTGGCCAAGATGGTTGCGGGGGCAATGGGGCTCTGCTACACCCGCGCCGAAATCAGACGTGCCGGGGGCTGCCTCGCACGCCACATGGGGTCTGCTGTCCGGGGATTGCCGAGCCAGCGCCAAGATATCGGAAGGGTTGACGTGTCCGAACCAGCTTCGATTTCCGCAAGTATCGCCGGGCGCTATGCGTCGGCCGTTTTTGAGCTTTCACAAGAGAGCAAATCGCTTGCCGCGCTGGAAAGCGATGTCGCCGCACTTGAGGCAATGATTGCCAGCAGCGCCGATCTGCGCGACCTGATCAGCTCGCCGCTGTATTCGCGTGACGCACAGCGCCGCGCGTTGGACGGAGTCGCGGCGAAGATGGGGCTTGGCCCGGTCGCCACCAACACTCTGGCGCTTTTGGCCGACAAGCGGCGCCTGTTTGTGCTGCCGCATCTGCTGGCCGCGCTGCGCGCCCGCATTGCGGATGCCAAGGGCGAAATGACCGCCGATATTACCGCCGCGCAGGCGTTGAGCGATGCGCAGGCAAAGGAACTCGTCGCGACGTTGTCCAAACAGAGCGGCAAGACTGTCAAATTGAATGTCGCCGTCGATGAAAGCCTCATCGGCGGTATGATCGTGAAGCTGGGCTCGAAGATGATCGATACCTCGGTCGCTTCCAAGCTCGCCTCCCTCCAGCACGCCATGAAAGAGGTCGGATAATGGGAATCCAAGCAGCTGAGATCTCTGCGATCCTGAAAGAGCAGATCAAGAACTTCGGGCAAGACGCCCAGGTGGCCGAGGTTGGCCGCGTGCTCAGCGTCGGCGACGGGATCGCGCGCGTGCACGGCCTCGACAACGTCCAGGCGGGCGAAATGGTCGAGTTTCCCGGCGGCATCCGCGGGATGGCGCTGAACCTCGAAGTCGACAACGTCGGCGTCGTGATCTTCGGTTCTGACCGGGACATCAAAGAAGGTGACACGGTCAAGCGCACCAAGTCGATCGTTGACGTGCCGGTGGGCGAGGCGCTGCTGGGCCGCGTCGTTGACGGCCTTGGCAACCCGATCGATGGCAAGGGCCCGATCGTAACCGAACATCGCCTTGTGGCCGACGTGAAGGCCCCCGGCATCATCCCGCGGAAATCGGTGCACCAGCCGATGGCGACCGGTCTCAAGTCGGTTGACGCGATGATCCCGATCGGCCGTGGCCAGCGCGAGCTGATCATCGGCGACCGTCAGACCGGCAAGACCGCGATCGCGCTCGACACCATTCTGAACCAGAAAAGCTACAACGAAGCCAACCCCGAGATGAAGCTGCACTGCTTCTACGTGGCAATCGGGCAAAAGCGTTCGACCGTGGCGCAGCTTGTGAAGAAGCTCGAAGAAGCCGGCGCGATGGAATACACCACCGTGATCGCCGCTACCGCTTCCGAACCGGCGCCGCTTCAGTTCCTTGCGCCCTATTCGGCAACTGCGATGGCCGAATACTTCCGCGATTCGGGCCGCCATGCGCTGATCATCTATGACGACCTTTCCAAACAGGCCGTGTCCTACCGCCAGATGTCGCTGCTGCTGCGCCGCCCGCCGGGGCGCGAAGCCTATCCGGGCGACGTGTTCTACCTCCACTCGCGCCTGCTGGAACGTTCGGCCAAGCTGAACGAAGACTTTGGCGGCGGCTCGCTGACGGCGCTGCCGATCATCGAAACCCAAGGTGGCGACGTTTCGGCCTTTATTCCGACCAACGTGATCTCGATCACCGACGGGCAGATCTTCCTTGAAACCGAACTGTTCTACCAAGGCGTCCGTCCTGCCGTGAACACCGGTCTTTCGGTGTCGCGCGTTGGTTCTTCGGCGCAAACCTCGGCGATGAAGTCGGTGGCTGGCCCGGTGAAACTGGAGCTCGCGCAGTATCGCGAAATGGCGGCCTTCGCGCAGTTCGGCTCTGACCTCGACGCGGCGACGCAAAAGCTGCTGAACCGTGGCGCGCGCCTGACCGAGCTGATGAAGCAACCGCAGTACTCGCCGCTGACCAACGCCGAAATCGTCGTTGCGATTTTCGCGGGTACCAAAGGCTACCTGGACGGTATCGGTGTGAAGGATGTGGGTCGTTTTGAAGCGGGGCTGATGGCGCATCTGCGTTCCAACCACGCCGATCTTCTGGCCGATATCACCAACAACGACCGCAAGGTGGCGGGCGATTTGGAAAAATCCATTCGCGCCGCACTGGACGCCTACGCCAAGACCTTCGCCTGAGAGCGTGAGAGGAGTGGGGCATGCCCAGCCTTAAGGACCTGAAAAACCGGATCTCGAGCGTCAAGAACACGCGCAAGATCACCAAGGCGATGCAAATGGTCTCGGCGGCAAAACTCCGCCGGGCCCAAGATGCAGCCGAGGCCGCGCGGCCCTATGCCGACCGGATGAACTCGGTGATCGCCGGACTAGCCGCCTCGGTCGGCTCGTCAGACAGCGCACCGCGCCTGCTGCGCGGCACGGGAAGCGACCAGACCCACCTCTTGGTGGTGATGACCGCGGAACGCGGCCTTTGCGGCGGCTTCAACTCGTCGATCGTGCGCCTTGCGCGCGCCCGTATCAACGAACTGTTGGCGGCCGGAAAGACGGTGAAAATCCTCACCGTCGGCAAGAAGGGCCGCGAGCAGCTGAAGCGTGAGTTTGGCAAGCACTTCATCGCGCATGTGGACCTGACCGAAGTGAAGCGCGTCGGCTACGATAACGCCCAGTCGATCGCCCGAGACATTCTCGCGCGGTTCGAAGCGGGCGAGTTTGACGTGGCTACCTTGTACTACAACCGCTTCCAGTCGGTGATGACGCAGATCCCGACGCCGCGCCAGATTATTCCGGCGGCGTTCGAGGGCGAGGCGCAGGCCGCGGTGGGCTATGACTACGAGCCCAGCGAAGAGGCCATTCTGGCCGATCTGCTACCGCGCGGCGTGGCCACTCAGGTGTTCACGGCGCTTCTGGAAAACGGTGCCTCGGAACAGGGTGCCCGGATGTCGGCTATGGATAGCGCCACGCGCAATGCGGGCGAGATGATCGACAAGCTGACGATCATCTACAACCGCTCGCGTCAGGCGGCGATCACCAAAGAGCTCATCGAAATCATTTCGGGCGCCGAGGCGCTCTGACGGAACCGGAGAGAAACGACATGGCAAAAGCAGTTGGCAAAATCACGCAGGTGATCGGCGCCGTGGTCGACGTGCAGTTCGAAGATAGCCTTCCGGCGATTCTGAACGCGCTCGAAACACACAACAACGGCAAGCGGCTGATCCTTGAAGTGGCGCAGCATCTTGGCGAAAACACGGTGCGGGCGGTTGCGATGGACGCAACCGAAGGCCTCGTGCGCGGCGAAAAGGTTACCGATACCGGTGCACCGATCACCGTGCCGGTGGGCAACGCCACGCTGGGGCGCATCATCAACGTGATCGGCGAGCCGGTCGATGAAAAGGGCCCGGTGGCACAAACCGAAACCCGCGCTATCCACCAACCCGCGCCCGAGTTTTCGGAGCAGTCGACCGAAAGCCTCGTGCTGGTTACCGGCATCAAGGTGATCGACCTGCTGGCCCCCTATGCCAAGGGCGGCAAGATCGGCCTCTTTGGCGGCGCAGGTGTGGGCAAGACGGTTCTGATCATGGAACTGATCAACAACATCGCCAAAGTGCACTCGGGCTTCTCGGTGTTTGCTGGTGTTGGCGAACGGACCCGTGAGGGCAACGACCTTTACCACGAAATGATCGAATCGGGCGTTATCAACCTCGAGAAGATGGAAGAGTCGAAGGTGGCGCTTGTCTACGGTCAGATGAACGAACCGCCGGGGGCCCGTATGCGCGTCGCGCTGACCGGTCTGACCTTGGCCGAGCAGTTCCGCGACCAGTCGGGCACCGACGTTCTGTTCTTCGTCGACAACATCTTCCGCTTTACGCAAGCCGGTTCGGAAGTGTCGGCTCTGCTGGGCCGTATCCCTTCGGCCGTGGGCTATCAGCCGACCCTCGCCACCGACATGGGTACGCTGCAAGAACGTATCACCTCGACCCGCGCGGGTTCGATTACCTCGGTGCAGGCGATCTACGTGCCGGCCGACGACCTTACCGACCCGGCGCCTGCGACCTCGTTCGCTCACCTCGACGCGACCACCGTGTTGTCACGTGCGATTTCGGAACTGGGCATCTACCCGGCCGTGGACCCGCTCGACTCGACCTCGCGTCTGCTCGACCCGGCGATCATCGGTGCCGAGCACTATCAGGTTGCCACCGACGTGCAGCAGATCCTGCAACGCTACAAATCGCTGCAAGACATCATCGCCATTCTGGGCATGGACGAGCTGAGCGAAGACGACAAGCTGACCGTGGCGCGTGCGCGTAAACTTCAGCGCTTCCTCAGCCAGCCGTTCGACGTGGCCAAGGTGTTTACCGGTTCGGATGGCAAGCAGGTTCCGCTGGAAGATACCATCAAGTCGTTCAAGGCGGTGGTTGCGGGCGAATACGACCATTTGCCGGAGGCGGCCTTCTATATGGTCGGAGGCATCGAGGAAGTGATCGCCAAGGCGCAACGTCTGGCCGCCGAAGCAGCCTGAGGAGGGCGGAGTGATGGCCGATACGATGCAATTCGATCTGGTCGCGCCCGAGCGCCGCCTGGCCTCGGTCGCGGCGCGCGAAGTGCGCATTCCAGGTGCCGATGGCGACCTGACGGCGATGCCCGGCCATGCCGCGTTGATCACCACCTTGCGCCCCGGCGTCTTGACCGTGGTTTCGGCCGAGGGCACTACCGATTTTGTGGTGACGGGTGGTTTTGCCGAAATCACCGCCGAGTCGGTAACCGTCTTGGCCGAGCGTGGCCTGCCGAAGGCAGAGTTTAGCGCCGCGATCCACGCGGATCTGGTGGCCGAGGCGCGCGTCGCGCGTGATGCGGCACCGCACAATCTGGTTGACGATGCGGTGAAGCTGCTGGCCGACATGGAAGCGCTTGGCGACCACATGAGCCTTTAGGCCGCAGGTCTGAAAAAGGAAAAGGCCCCGGGTTGCTCCGGGGCTTTTTTATTACGCGCCAGCACGATAGGTTGCGCGTAACAGTGGAGGAATGATGCGGCGATTGGGTAGCCACGAGGTAGGCGTAGATCAGGGTTCGCTGATCCTGTTTTCCGATTACCTCGACGGCGGCGCGATGTGGACTGGTGAAGGCCCGCGCGAGTTTCGCCGTCTGGTAGAGTTTTCCGAACCCTTCCTTGTGCCGCCTTCGGTACAGGTCACGCTGTCGATGTGGGACGTGGACCAAAAGCACAACGGTCGCATGGACCTGTCGGCGGACATGGTCACCGAGGAAGGCTTCGTGATCGTATTCCGCACTTGGGGGGACAGCCGCGTCGCCCGCGTGCGCGCCGATTGGCTGGCCATCGGGGCAGTGAAGAACGAAGATGATTGGGACGTGGGCTGAAAGATCAGACCCGCTGACCGCTTTAAGCGCCCAATTACCCATGAAAAAGGGCGCCCAAGGGCGCCCAATTCCGAAAACACTGCCGAAAGCTTAGGCGAGTGCCAGGTTCGTCGCCGATTCGCGGCCATCACGGCCCGATTCGATGTCGAAGGTGACGGCTTGACCGTCATTCAGCTGGCGGATGCCCGCACGCTCCAGCGCCGAGATGTGCACGAACACGTCACGGTTGCCGCCTTCCGGGGCAATAAAGCCGAAGCCTTTGGTAGCGTTAAACCATTTCACGGTGCCTTTGGCCATCGTGAGATCTCCTGTTTCTGTTTCGCCACCCGCGAAATGCGGTGGCCCGGCTCAGTCACATCTGGATCGAAACTGAACCGTGAGGAAACAGCGGGTCGATAAAGAAAGTGTAGCCGGTGTCTTATGCACTACTTTTCCAAATAATGCAATGATTGTGAAATATGCTCATGTCGAGGTGCCGCCCGCACGCGCCGCGCTCGGCCATTCGGCACCGGCGCGTTGGCGTATCGGTAAAGCTGCAGAAGGCGCAGCTTCATTCTGTGGCGCGGGCAGGGATGGTTGTCTTGCTTCTCGAATGAAAAAGGGCGCCCGGGGGCGCCCTTTCCCACAATTACCCAGGTGGGGGCAGCTTACATCATGCCGTCCATGCCGCCCATGCCACCCATGCCGCCCATGCCGCCGCCAGCGGCAGCTTTGGGCTCGGGCTTTTCAGCGATCATCGCTTCGGTGGTGATCAGAAGCCCGGCGATCGAGGCCGCGTCTTCCAGCGCAGTGCGCACCACTTTGGCCGGATCGATCACGCCGAACTTGAACATGTCGCCATATTCTTCGGTCTGCGCGTTGAAGCCAAAGGTCGGGTCTTTGCTGTCGCGGACTTTGCCGGCCACAACGGCGCCATCGACGCCGGCGTTTTCGGCGATCTGGCGCATTGGGGCTTCCAGAGCCTTGCGCACGATCACGATGCCAGCGGTCTGGTCGGCGTTGGCGCCTTCCATAGCGTGCAGAAGCTTGGAAGCCTGCACCAGTGCTACGCCGCCACCGACAACGATGCCTTCTTGCACGGCCGCGCGGGTCGCGTTGAGCGAGTCATCAACGCGGTCTTTGCGCTCTTTCACTTCGGTCTCGGTCATGCCGCCCACACGGATCACCGCAACCCCGCCCGCCAGTTTGGCGACGCGCTCTTGCAGTTTTTCCTTGTCGTAGTCCGAAGTGGTTTCTTCGATCTGGGTGCGGATCTGGGCCACGCGAGCTTCGATTTCGGCTTTCTCGCCAGCGCCATCGATGATCGTGGTGGTGTCTTTGGTGATCGTCACGCGCTTGGCTTTGCCGAGCATGTCAAGCGTGACATTCTCGAGCTTCATGCCGAGGTCTTCCGAAATCACCTGACCGCCAGTCAGGATCGCGATGTCTTGCAGCATGGCCTTGCGGCGATCGCCAAAGCCCGGTGCCTTGACGGCCGCGATCTTCAGCCCACCGCGCAGCTTGTTCACGACGAGGGTCGCAAGCGCTTCGCCTTCGACATCTTCCGAGATGATCAGAAGCGGTTTGCCCGACTGAATGACCGACTCGAGCAGCGGCACCATCGGCTGAAGCGAACCGAGTTTCTTCTCGTGCAGCAGGATCAGTGCGTCTTCAAGCTCGGCCACCATCTTGTCGGCGTTGGTGACGAAGTAGGGGGAAAGGTAGCCACGGTCGAATTGCATACCTTCGACCACTTCGACCTCGGTCTCCATGCCCTTGTTTTCTTCGACGGTGATGACACCCTCGTTGCCGACCTTCTGCATCGCGTCGGCGATCATGCGGCCGATGTTGGCCTCGCCGTTGGCCGAAATGGTGCCAACTTGCGCAACTTCGTCGCTGTCTTTCACCGGGCGCGCCGCAGCCTTGATGGCCTCGACCACGCGGGCGGTAGCAAGGTCGATGCCGCGCTTCAGGTCCATCGGGTTCATGCCCGCTGCGACCGACTTCAGGCCTTCTTTGATGATCGCTTGCGCGAGAACGGTGGCGGTGGTGGTGCCGTCGCCCGCTTCGTCATTGGTGCGGCTGGCGACTTCTTTCACCATCTGCGCGCCCATGTTCTCGAACTTGTCGGTCAGCTCGATTTCCTTGGCGACTGTCACACCGTCTTTGGTGATGCGCGGGGCACCGTAAGATTTTTCAATCACCACGTTGCGGCCTTTCGGGCCGAGCGTAACCTTTACCGCGTCTGCGAGAATGTTGACGCCTTTCAGCATCCGGTCGCGGGCGTCGGTGGAAAACTTAACTTCCTTGGCAGCCATGTGTCTGCTCCTGATTTCAGAATGAGGTTGTTTGGAAAGGCGCTTCTCAGGCGATAATGCCGAGAATGTCGCTTTCTTTCATGATCAGCAGTTCTTCGCCGTCGAGCGTGACTTCGGTGCCCGACCATTTCCCAAACAGGATGCGGTCGCCTTTTTTGACCGAGGGGGCAATCAGTTCGCCCGAGTCTTTGCGCGCGCCTTCGCCTACGGCCACAATCAGCCCCTCAGCGGGTTTTTCTTTCGCGTTGTCGGGAATGATCAGACCGCCCTTGGTCTTTTCTTCGCCTTTGACGCGGCTGACCAGAACGCGGTCGTGCAGCGGTTTGAAAGCCATGTGAAAGCTCCGTTGGTTCAAGTGTGAAAGATATTAGCACTCACTCACGGCGAGTGCCAGCAGAGGTGAGATAGGCAAGTCACCCACGCCTGTCAACCGCGCCATGCGTGAAAAAATGGGCGGCTTTGTACGCTTGGCGGCGGCGGCAATGCGTGGCAGTTTCAACCCATGCGCACCGCCCGATCCTTGCTTTGCCGAATAGTCGTTGCGACCTGCCTGTGCGCCCCCGCACCGGCGCTGGCGCTTTGCGTTGGGGAAAACCTGTTCGACGCGCTTGCGCCGAGCGTGCAGACAGAATTGCGCGCCCGCGCCGCAGAGGCACCTTTTGCCGAAGGGCTGTATTGGCGGGCCGAAAGGGGCGATGCGCGTATCACCCTGATTGGCACCTTTCATTTTGACGATCCACGCCATGTGGAAACGCTTGCTGCACTTGCGCCCGCTTTGGCCGAGGCGCGGGCGCTTCTTGTCGAGGCGGGGCCTGCGGAAGAGGCCGCGCTGCAAGCAGCGATGGTGGAGCGGCTGGACCTTTTTTTCGTGCCAAACGGGCCGACCTTGCCCGAACGTCTTAGTGCGTCTGACTGGCAGCGCCTTAGCGACGCGATGCGCATACGCGGCGTGCCCGCCTTTTTCGCCGCCAAGTTCAAGCCTTGGTATGCGGCGATGACGCTATCGCTTTCGCCTTGCGCCTTGGGTGAGGTGGCGGCGGGGCAAAAGGGGCTCGACGGGCAATTGATCGCGGCGGCCGATGCGCGCGGTTTGCCGGTGCGCGCGCTTGAACCTTTTGACGCGGCGCTGACGCTGTTTGACCTTGTGTCCGAAACCGACCAGCTAGATCTGATCCGCGCTGCACTGCTGACCGCCTCTGCCGCAGACGATTACACCGCAACCCTTGCCGGTGCCTATTTCGCCGAGGAAACCCGGCTGATCTGGGAGTTTACGCGCCATGACGCACTGGCCAATTCGGGCCTAGATGCCGAAGTGGTCGATGCGCAACTGCGGCTGGGTGAGGAATATCTGTTAGAGCGGCGCAACCGCGCATGGCTCGCGCCGATCTTGGCCGAGGCCGCTGAGGGCCCGGTGCTGGTCGCCATCGGGGCGTTGCATCTGCCGGGGCAGGGCGGATTGCTTGCCCTGCTTCAGGCCGAGGGGTTTCGGCTGACGCGGTTGGCGCTGCCGCGCTAGGTGCCGCTACGCTGCAACGCGGCAAGTGACAAGCCCGCGCTCAGACCCTATAAGACGGCAAATTACCAACGAGGCATGATATGATTACCGTTCTGGGTCACAAATCCCCCGATACCGACGCAACCTGTTCGCCCATCATCTGGGCTTGGTATCTGACCGCCATCAAGCATACCCCGGCGCGTCCGGTGCTGCTGGGCAAGCCGAACACCGAGGCGGCCTTCGTGCTTAAACGCTGGTCGCTGGGCGAGCCCGAGATCATCGCCGATGTCGCGCCGGGCGAAAAAGTGGTGATCGTCGATACCAACAACCCCGCCGAACTGCCGCCCTCGATCAACGACGCCAACGTGATCGGCATCATTGACCACCACATGCTGGCAGGCGGCATCAAGACGCGCGCGCCGATTGACATCACGATCCGCCCGCTGGCCTGCACCGCCACCATCATGCACGATCTGATGGGAGAAGACGCGGCCCGGATGCCCGAGCCGATCAAATGCGCGATGCTTTCGTGCATCCTGTCCGACACGCTGGAGTTCCGCAGCCCCACCACCACGCCACACGACCGCGCGGTGGCCGAAAAGCTTGCGCTCGAGCTTGGCATCTCTATCGCCGATTACGCGGCCGAACTGTTTGCCGCCAAATCAGACGTTTCCGCTTTCTCCGAAGCGGAACTGCTGCGCATGGACAGCAAGGAATACGAGGTTGCGGGCAAGCAACTGCGGGTTTCGGTGCTGGAAACCACGGCACCGGCCGTGGTGCTGGCGCGCAAGGCCGAACTGATGGCCGCGATGCCGGGGGTGGCTACCGAGGACGGTGCCGATCAGGTTCTGCTGTTCGTGGTGGATATCCTGCGCGAAGAAGCCACGCTTCTGGTGCCGAATGATCTGGTAAAGCGCATCGCGGAAGCGAGCTTTGGTGCCAAGGTCATGGGCGACACTGTTGTGCTGCCCGGTATCATGAGCCGCAAAAAGCAGATCATCCCGGCGCTGAAGGTCTAAGAAAGACCGCTTCGGACAAAAAAAGGCCTCGCTGCTTTCATGCGGCGAGGCCGTTTTTTTCAGCAGGCCGGGCAGACCGGGCGCGAGGTCTGATAGCCTTCGGCGATTTGCTGGCTCATGCCGCCCACAACCGAAACGACGTGGTTGGGGATCATCGGTGCAAGGGCTTCTGCGGCAAGTCTGCTGCGATTGCCGCTCCGGCAGATCAGAACAACGTCGCGCCCGTCAGCAATCTGCGGCCCGATCTTTTCCAGAAAGCTGTTCGGGCTTTCAAAGGTTAAAAGCGTTGCGCCGTCGATTACGCCGGTTTCGACCCATTCATCGGGTCTGCGGATATCGACGACCAGCGCACCCGACGCCATCATTTCGGCCACGGTCATGGACCGCTCTTCGAATGCGGGCGCATTGCTGGTAGCGGTGCTTTGGCTCCACGCATAGCCTGCCCCTGCAATGGCCACCGCGCCGACCCCAAGCGCCAGAAATTGCCGTTTTGTGATGCTGCTCATGCTTCGCCCTCTAATTCATATTCGACGGGCGATATATGAGGGAATCGGTCATTTTAGCAAGTCACGTCTTTGCGCAGCGCCCCTTTCCTTTTTGCGCCGCGCCGTTCATGAAGAGCCAAATGGAGAGGCGCAATGACCCGTATCGTCACCGCACTTGCAGATATATCGCAGCCTTATGACGCAGTGTTTTGCGACCTCTGGGGGTGCCTGCACGATGGCGTGGAGCCCTTTCCCGCCGCCGTCACCGCGCTGCGGCAATTTCGCGCGGGCGGTGGCCGGGTCATCCTGCTGACCAACGCCCCGCGCCCCTCGCGCTATGTGATCGAGGCGCTCGACCGCATGGGTGTTGCGCGTGATGCGTGGGATGCGGTGATATCCTCGGGCGATGCGACGCAGGATGCGTTGTTTTCGGGCGCGGTCGGGCGGCGCATCTGGCATCTTGGCCCAGACAAGGATGACGGCATTTTCACCGAGGTGCCGCCGCAATGGGCCGATGCCGCGCCGATCGAAAGAGTGGCGCTGGACGATGCCGACGCGATTCTGTGCACCGGCCCCTTCGATGAATTGACCGAAAAGCCCGACGATTATCGCGCCCGTTTTCTGCTGGCAAAAACCCGTGGCCTGCCGATGCTTTGCGCCAACCCGGACATCGTGGTTGATATGGGGGAAAAGCGCATCTGGTGCGCGGGGGCGCTGGCCGAGCTTTACGAACAGATGGGCGGCAAGGCGCTGTATTTCGGCAAGCCGCACCCGCCGATCTACGATATGGCAATGCGCAAACTTTCTGAGCTTGGCGGTGCGGGTGAGGGCAGGGTGCTTGCCATTGGTGACGGCATCGGCACCGATGTAGCGGGCGCTGCGGGCGAGGGGATGGACGTGCTGTTCATCACCGCAGGGCTTTCGGCTGCTGAGTTCGGGCCGGACCCCGATCAGCCCGATCCCGCGCTGCTCGACGCTTGGCTGGCCGGGCAGAAGCAGGCGCCCACCTATGCTGCGGCGCGGCTACGCTAGGCGCATCCATCGATATTCGGTTGCGGTAATACGGGTTTTCGTGTCAATTCGCGCCCAGTAATCTGTCATTTTGGGGCGCAAAGCAACATAGTTGCGGAATGTGCCACCAAAGAGTTTGTATGTTGCGCGCCGGTAGTGCCATCGCTATGCTGCGGCGCAACATGAGTCTTCAAGGGGCGCGATGATGCTCGACAATCTGCCGCGTGGCACGATCTTCATCGAAGACATCGAAGTTGGCATGACTCGGGGGCTTCAGAAGCGCGTCTCCGATCAAGACATCGCGCTTTTCGCCGAGGTTTCGACCGACCATAACCCGGTGCATCTAGATGACGCCTACGCCCAAGGGTCGATCTTTGAAGGTCGCATCGCGCATGGAATGCTGACCGCCGCGCTGATTTCAGCGGTAATCGGCGAACAGCTTCCCGGCCACGGTTCGGTTTATCTTGGCCAGTCGCTGCGCTTCATGGCCCCGGTGCGGCCGGGCGATTTGGTGCGCGCCGAGGTCAAGGTTACTGCAGTCGATCTTGCGCGGCGGCGAGTCACGCTTGAAACCCTCTGCTTCGTGGGCGATACGGTGGTGCTGAAGGGCGAGGCGCTGGTGCTGGCGCCCAGTCACAAGTTCGACTGAACGGGCGGGCCACTCCGCCGCATATGCGAAGCGGGGACGATGCAGACCATCACCGATTGGCAAGGGCTTGACCCGGCGCTCAAGGGCGCCTCGGTGGCTATGGGCAATTTCGACGGTGTGCATTTGGGCCACCGCTCGGTGATAGCGCTTGCCGCTGCAAAGCCAGAGCCGCTTGGTATCGTTACCTTTGAGCCGCATCCGCGCGCCTTCTTTACCCCCAAGGCCGCGCAATTCCGGCTCATGAACTCCGAAGCGCGGCGGCACCGGCTGGCAAAGCTGGGTGTCGAGCGGCTGTATGAATTGCACTTCGACGAGGTGTTGGCCGCGATGAGCGCCGAGGACTTCGCGCAGCAGGTGCTTTGCGCCGGGCTTGGCGTGCGCCACGTAGCGGTGGGGGCGGATTTCCGCTTTGGCAAGGGGCGCACGGGCACCGCCGAATTGCTGACCGAACTGGGTGCGGCCTGCGGCTTTGACGTGTCGATCGCGCCGCTGCTGCGCGTCGATGGGCTTGATGTGTCATCAACCGCGATCCGGCAGGCGCTTTCCGATGGTCGCCCGCGAGATGCCGCCGCGATGCTCGGGCACTGGCACCGTATCGAAGGCGCGGTGGAACACGGTGAAAAGCGTGGCCGCGAGATGGGTTATCCCACTGCCAACATGGGCCTTTCCGGGCTGCACCTGCCGCGGATGGGCGTATACGCGGTGCGCGTCGAGGTGCTCGGCGGGCCGCAGGCGGGCGAATATGATGGTGTGGCCAGTCTTGGCGTGCGGCCGATGTTTGGCCGCAACGCCCCTAATCTGGAAACCTATATCTTCGACTTTTCGGGCGACCTTTACGACCAGCACCTTTCGGTTGCGCTGGTCGATTACCTGCGCCCCGAGATCAAGTTCGCAAGCCTCGAAGCTCTTGTCACGCAGATCGAGGCCGATTGTGGTGCCGCGCGTTCGTGCCTGTCTGCGCTTTGACCCCTTTCCATTTGCGCGCCTTTAGGTCAGCTTCCGCGCCATGACATCGCCTCACCGCCCACGCTTTTGGGAATTGCCGCTTACCTCGCTGACACCTTCCGAATGGGAGGCGCTCTGCGATGGCTGCGGCAAGTGCTGCCTCAACAAGCTCGAGTTCGAGGATAACGGCGAGGTCGCCTTTACCCGCGTTGCCTGCCGCCTGCTTGATGGCGAGTCCTGCCGCTGCAAGTCTTACGACAACCGCCACCAATTCGTGCCCGAATGTGTGCGCATGACGCCCAAAAGCATCAAGAAGGGTGCTTATTGGATGCCTTCGACCTGCGCCTATCGGCTGCGCTTTTTCGGCCAGCCCTTGCCCGATTGGCATCCGCTGCTGACAGGTGATCCCAACAGCGTGCACGAAGCGGGCCAATCGGTGCGCGGCTGGACGGTGTCTGAAAGCGATGTGCCCGAAGCTGACTGGGAAGACTATATCATTGAGGACCTTTAAATGAACTTCGCCTCTGACAATACCTCTGCCGCCGCACCCGAGATTCTTGCAGCCGTTATCGCCGCCAACAGCGGTTATGCGATGCCCTATGGCAATGACCCTATCATGGAGCAGGTGCGCGCCCGGCTGCGCGAGGTGTT
>NZ_JBFHIA010000041.1:0-16263 GCF_041596715.1 Phaeovulum sp. | reverse complement strand
GCACCCGCCACCAGCAATGCCTTTGCATGATCGGGCGTCAGCCCCATGCCGGAACTTGCATTTTCGCCGTTGACCACGACGAAATCGAGCCCCCAACTCTCTCGCAGGCTTGGCAGCCGCGCCGCAACCGCTGCACGCCCCGCCCGCCCCATCACATCGCCTAGAAACAGTATCTTCATGCGCCAAGCGTTAGGCCGCCGCTTTGCAAAGGGCAAGCCCCGCGCGCGCCGATACGCGCGCATCGGCGCAACGGCGGCTCAGAACGGGCCCAGCACCCCCGCCTCGGTGACGATCAGGTCAAGCTTCTGGTCAAAGGCGTCAATCGGCACCGCTGGCATCTGCTGCGCGGCATAGGCAAAGCCGATCGCGGTAATCGGGCCTTGGGCGCGCAGTTGCGCAAGCGAGCGGTCGTAGTAGCCGCCCCCATAGCCCAGCCGATAGCCGCGCGCATCAAAGGCCAGTAGCGGCACGATCAGCACCCGTGGCACAAGCCAATCGCCGCTTTCCGGGATCAGCGCGCCAAAGGCACCGCGCTGCATTGCGGCCTTTGGTGTCCACGCCCGAAAGCCCAGCGGCATGTCGCGGCCAAGGATCACCGGCACCGCCACCGGCCCAGAATGCGCCGCCATCGCCGCAAGCGGGTCGATCTCGTCCCGCATCGGCATATATCCTGCCAACACCGCACCCGCGTAAGGGGCCAGCGCCTGCGCAAGATGCGCGCTTGCCCGGCCCTGCCCCTGCGCGGCGGCGCTGCGCCGCTGCGCCGAAGCCTGCGCCCTTATCGCCGCCTTCTGCTCTGCAACCTTATCCATGAGCACCCTCCGCGCACCAACCCTAGCCCGGCTGCGCGGCCCCCGGCAAGGCGGTGGACCGGCGCGCAGAGAGGCCCTAGCATGGCCCAAATACATGCGCAGTTTAGGAGTCGTGGATGGCGGAACTCTTGCTTGGCCAGCTTGTCAGCATGGCCGCGGACCCCTTTGTCGAAGGGCCCAGCGCGGCGCGGCACTGGGCGCGGGGCGGCGTGCTGATCGACGCGGGTCGGATTTTGGCCATTGGCGACGCGGCCGAACTGGCCGCAGCGCATCCCGGCGCGCACCGGCACGACTATGGCGCGGCGCTGATTTCGGCAGGCTTTGTCGATGCGCATATGCATTATCCGCAGACCGCGATCATCGCCAGTTGGGGCAAACGGCTGATCGATTGGCTCAACACCTATACTTTCCCCGAAGAGGCGCGCTTTGCCGACCCCGCCTATGCCGCAACCATCGCAGAGCGCGCGCTTGATCTGGCCCTCGCGCATGGCACCACCACGTTGACAAGTTACGCCACCATTCACCCCGCAAGCGTGGATGCCTTTTTCACCGCTGCCGCCCGGCGCGACATGCGGGTGGCGGCAGGCAAAACCTGCATGGACCGCAACGCGCCCGACAATCTGCGCGACAGCGCGCAAAGCGCCTATGACGACAGCCGCGCGCTGATTTCGCGCTGGCACGGCGTCGGGCGCGCGCATTACGTCATCACCCCGCGCTTCGCCCCCACCTCATCGCGCGACCAGCTTGCAGCACTCGGCGCGCTTTGGGCCGAGCATCCCGACTGCCTGATGCAAACGCATCTAAGCGAACAGACCGACGAGATCGCGTGGGTAGCATCGCTTTTTCCCGAGGCGCGCGATTATCTGGATGTCTATGAGGCGCACGGGCTTTTGGGCGCAAACGGCATTTACGGCCATGCCATCCACCTGACTGCGCGCGAGCGTGACCGGCTGGTAGAGGTTGGCGCGGCGCTGGCGCATTGCCCGACCTCGAACACCTTCATCGGTTCTGGCCTGTTCGATATGGCCGGCCTCAAGGCCCGTGGCCTGCGCATCGGGCTGGCCACCGATACTGGCGGTGGCTCGTCCTTTTCAATGCTGCGCACCATGGCCGCGGCCTATGAGGTGGCGCAACTCAACCATGTCTCGCTGCATCCTGCGCAGTTGCTATGGCTTGCCACCGCAGGTTCCGCCGCAGCGTTGCAACTGGGCGACCGGATCGGCACCCTTGCCGTGGGCTACGAGGCCGACCTCGTGGTGCTCGACCTCGCTTCGACCCCTGCCATCGCGCAACGCAGCGCCCGCGCGGGCGATGTGTGGGAGGCGCTGTTCCCCACCATTATGATGGGCGATGACCGCGCCATTCGCGCCACATGGGTCAACGGCAAAATCGCACATCAGCGCCCCGACGAAGGACACCAGCACTAATCACTCGAAAACCACGTGGGGGCGGCCTAGCCGTTCAGCACCGCCATCGCGGCGGCATGCACCTCGGCATTGGCGGCGGCGATGATCTGGCCGCCACCCGCTGCCGGGCCGCCCTGCCAGTTGGTCACAATACCCCCTGCCGCCTCGATCACCGCAATCGGCGCGGCCACGTCATAGGGTTGCAGCCCAGCCTCGACCACCAGATCGATCTGCCCCGAAGCGATCAGCGCATAGGCGTAGCAATCCATGCCATAGCGGACCAAGCGCATCTCGCGGGCCAACCGCGCAAAGGCAGCGCCCTCAGCGGGCGTGCCAACCTCGGGGAAGGTGCTGAACAGAATCGCATCGGAAAGGGCGCGCGCGGGGCGGGCGGCAAGCTGCTTGCGCCCCATCGGCCCATGCACCTCGGCACGGCCAAAGCCGCCACTGAACCGCTCGCCGATATAGGGTTGGTCGATCAGCCCATAAATCGGGCCCTCGGCGTCGGCCACGGCCACCAGCACGCCCCATGTCGGGGTGCCCGAAAGATAGCCGCGCGTGCCGTCAATCGGGTCAAGTATCCATGTCAGGCCACTTGTCCCCTCGCGCGGGCCGAACTCTTCACCCAGTATCGCATCCCTTGGGCGGCGCAGTGCCAGAATCGCACGCATCGCCTTTTCTGATGCGCGGTCGGCCACGGTCACCGGGTCGAAGCGCTGCGTTTCCTTACTGTCGGCACCCAGACCCGCTGTGCGAAAATGTGCCAACGTCTCGCGCCGTGCCGCATCGGCCAGCGCGCCCGCCACGACGATCAGCTCATCTTGCTCTGCTTCGCTCAATTGCATCCGTGCAGTGCGCATCTTTGCCCCCAGCCATTCGATGGCAGCGGTAACGGCGCGCTGACGCGCGGTCAAGCAGCGATCAGGCGACGTTTCGGCGCAGGTCAGGCTGCGTGCGAAAGTACTTTGGCAAGGTCAAACAAGCGTCGCCGCTGCGCTTCGGGAATGGCGTAATAAGAGCGCACGAGTTGCAGCGCCTCTTTATCAGCCATCAGATCATAGGCGGGTTCTGCGCCACCCTCCTCGTCATCAGCCAGACCTTCAAAGAAAAACGAGATCTTCACCCCGACCGCTTCTGCAATATCCCATAGCCGAGACGCAGATACGCGGTTCATGCCGGTTTCGTATTTCTGGATCTGCTGGAACTTGATACCGACCTGATCAGCAAGCTGTTGTTGCGTCATGCCGATCAGCCAGCGCCGTTGTCGAATTCGTTTGCCAACATGAACATCTACTGGGTGCTTCATCCGCTGCTCCTGCTTTCTGACTTACATGTTCGTTAGATTTCCCTGTGTTTCCAGTTAACAAGTGCAATTTTCACGAAAACATACCATAAAAGACAGTGCACTAGACATGTTTTAACCTCAACGTCCGGAAAACTCGCGGCATATCGCCACAGATTCCCGGCGCGAGAAGGGAATCACTCGCTCGCCTCTTACGTGTTAACAGACGCGCGGCGAATCGGCAATCACGGCGTACTGGAATGCCCGTGCGCAGAGCGCTAGGTTGCTTTGCAGGAGGTAACCATGCGCGCATTGCAAATCCAATCGATCGGGTCAGAGCCGGCCTTGGTCAATCTGCCGCTGCCGCAGCCCGGCACCGGAGAAGTGCGGGTGCGCATCGCCGCCTGCGGGCTCAATTTCGCCGACCTCTTGATGATGCGCGGCGAATATCAAGAACGCCCGACCCCGCCCTTTACACTAGGCTTCGAGCCTGCCGGCACGATCGAGGCGGTGGGGCCCGGCGTTGCGGAATCGCTGCTTGGCACGCGGGTGGCGGTGTTCGCGGGCCATGGTGGGCTGGCCGAGGCTGGCTGCTTCGCGCAGCACCGCTGTCTGGCCCTGCCCGATGCGATGGGGTTTGAAGAAGCGGCAGCCTTTCAGATCGCCTATGGCACCTCGCATCTGGCGCTCAGCCTGCGCGCCCGGCTTTTGCCCGGCGAGACACTTTTGGTGCTGGGTGCGGCGGGTGGCGTGGGCCTCAGCGCGGTTGAAATCGGGCGACGCATGGGTGCACGGGTAATCGCGGTGGCGCGCGGGCCAGAACGGCTTGCGGTGGCCGAGGCGGCAGGTGCCGTGCATTTGATCGATAGTGCCGCAGGCAATATCAAGGGGGCGGTGCGCGCGCTTGGCGGCGCTGATGTTGTCTATGATGCCGTGGGGGGCGATCTTGCGCGGCAGGCGATGGCGGCCACCAACCAAGGCGGGCGCTACCTTGTCATTGGTTTTGCCTCGGGCAAGGTGCCCGAGTTTCCCGCCAACCACCTATTAGTGAAAAACATAACCCTGCACGGCTTTTACTGGGGCGGCTATCAACGGCTTTCGCCGGAAAGCCTTGCTTTCAGCCTGCAAACGCTGCTCGGCTGGTACGAATTGGGCGCATTACACCCGCATATCGGCGCGGTTTTGCCCCTGTCGCGGGCGACCGAGGCGCTTGCGCTTTTGCGCGACCGCGCCAGTACGGGAAAGATCGTCGTCACGATGGCGGAATGAGTTGCGAAGCGCTTGAAATCCCCGCGCCCTACCCCGATATTGCCTCCATCGGCGCGCGCAACGGCGCACGCTGCCCGTCTGACCCTTTGGAGGCTTTCTATGGCTGACTATCGTACTATCCGCACCGCCCAGGCCGGCGCCGGGACCCTGCAGATCGATGAGGGTTTGCGGGCCTATATGAATCGCGTCTACGGCTTGATGTCGGTTGCCATGCTCATCACCGGCGGTTTCGCCTGGCTGATGGCAACCTTGGCGCTATCCGCTGACCCGACGCCCTACCAAATCGGTGGCAGCACTTACCTGACCGAGTTTGGTAAAACGCTGTACCTCTCGCCGCTGAAATGGGTGGTGATGTTCGCCCCCCTTGCCGTGGTCTTTGCCTTTGGCTCGCTTCTCGGCCGCATGAGCCTTGCCACCGCGCAGATGGTGTTCTGGGGCTTTGCCGCGCTGATGGGCATTTCGATCAGCTGGATCTTTGCTGTCTACACCGGTTTTTCGGTGGTGCAGACCTTCCTGATCACCGCGATTTCCTTC
Source organism: Phaeovulum sp. (assembly GCF_041596715.1). Taxonomy (GTDB): domain Bacteria; phylum Pseudomonadota; class Alphaproteobacteria; order Rhodobacterales; family Rhodobacteraceae; genus UBA6213. Next base: position 10,960 of record NZ_JBFHIA010000041.1, on the reverse strand, counting down.
GCGGGGCTGTCGCTCTATGGCTACACGACCAAGCGTAACCTGACCGGCATGGGTTCATTCCTGATGATGGGCCTGATCGGCTTGCTGGTGGCGATGGTGGTCAACATCTTCCTGCAAAGCTCGGCCATGCAGTTCGCCATTTCGGTGATCGGCGTGTTGATCTTCGCGGGTCTGACCGCGTTTGACACCCAGCGCATCAAGAACAGCTACCTGCAAATGGCGCAGTCGGATTCAGAGTTCATCGGCAAGTCGGCGATCATGGGCGCGTTGCAGCTCTACCTCGACTTCCTGAACCTGTTCATGTTCCTGCTGCAATTCCTCGGCAACCGCAACTAAGCGGCCTGCCAAGGCACTGCCAAACCCCGCCCCTTCGGGCGGGGTTTTCTTTTGGCGATCGGGGCTGCATCAGCCGGGGTTCAGCGGGCGGGTGCAATCAGAAGAAAATATCATCCAGACCCGAAGCCGCATCGGCACCCGTTACTTCGATAGCCGCCTGCGCCACACCGCCAAACAGCGCGTTGTGAATATCGCGCTCTACCTTGATGGTATAGATCTTGTAGATCTCTGAAATTATGTCGGCCTGCCCGTCAAATCCACCTTCATTGGGGTGTGTTCGCAGCGCGGCCGATTGAAGCTCACCTTCAAGCGCCCGCCAATCCCGGCAGAAATCTTGCTGGTCGGATGCGGTTCTGGCGGCATCGCGCAGCCGGGCCACGACCTCTGCCCCCGTTCCCGACATGAACGCCGCCCGATCACGCAACACGCTTGAAATATTGTCGATTTTCTCACGTGCCGATTCAAGGATATCCCGCGCGCCAGCCTGATGCCGGTCATCGCGGCGGGTGCCAGCATCCAGAAAACCCTGCAGAACATCTGCGGATTTCTTCAAGTTCTGCATGACCTCTTCGACCGGCGCAGAGGTTTCATCGTTGAGAATGCGCAGTTCCTTTGCGACCTGCCGGAAGGCTTGGCCATCTTCGTCAAGCACCTTGGCCCGGATCGTGGCGTTCAGGCTGATCAGCCGAACAGCCTGACGGATATCTTCAAAGGCGCTTACATGTTCCAGCATATTGCCGACCGCCGCGACAAGCTGATCTATCGCGACGGAAAGCGCGGCATCGCTGCGTTCATACCTTTCCAGCATCCGGGCGATTTGAAGAACGCTGGCATTTATTGCACCAAAGGCCGCATCGCCCGTTGAAAGCAGTGATCCCGCGTCTGTTTCAGCGCTTTGCAACATCGCAACCGCTTCCCGTGCCAAATCTTCCAATGAGGCGGCCAGTTCTGCGATCTCGGCGTCGAAATCCGTGATTGCGCCCTGCAATTGCGCAGCCATCAGCGCATAGGCCGATGCCAACGTGGCGCTATCGTCGATTCCTTCGGTTTTCTGGCAAGCCGCCTCGATATGTTCCACGCGCTGACGCGTGCTGTCGCCCACCTGAAGCGTGCATACAGCGCGGGCGACGCGCGCGCTGATCCTTTCGCTAAGCGCGCCATGCGCTGCTATTCGCGCCTCCGCCCAGATGCGCTGGCTTTCCATCGCCGCAAGGTTTCGCGCCTGTTCGGCACCAATCCCGCACAGCAATTGCCTATGTTCGGCACCGATCTGTTCGTTCATGGCGCGGGCCGCATCAAGGCTGTCGCGCATACCCAGAAAGGCATCCGCGAAAGAGGCTACATTGCTCTCCAGCAACCCGCCGAGCCGCGTGAACTCTTCTGCGAATTGCGAGAGGTTGTTTTCTCGGTCGCTGATGGTGGCTGCCGCAACGCGCGCAGTAACAAAAAACATGCGCAGCGTCCGCACGGCTTTCGACAATCCGGCGATCTTGTTGGGAAACTGGCCCGTCAGGTCGCTCAACTCTGCCAGAAAGGCGCGGTTTGCCATGCTGCTTTGGTTCAACCTCGCAACATGACCCGAGATATTCCTGAGGGCTTCGACAAGCCCGGCGAATTCGGGGCCCGCCAAGGCACCCGACATCTGGGCATAGGCTTCGGAAACTTCACCCAGAAGCCGCGTGCACGCGATCAGCTTTTCGCCCATCTGAAGGAAGTCCCGCTCAATCGCTGCACGCGGCGCAGCAAGCCGTGCTGTGATATCGCGGGCGGCATTGGGCGTAGCGGGCCAGTCGGGCGCTGCGTTGAGCATATTCACGAAGCCCGCCCTTCTTTCATCTTGCGCTGAAACTTGGCAATCTCTGCGGCGATTGCGGATAAGCCGACGGTCCTTTCCACCCCACCGCGGGCAATGGCCTCTTTCGGCATTCCAAAAACGGTGCAACTGGCCTCGTCCTGCGCGATTGTATTGGCACCCGCGTGGCGCATTTCCAGCATGCCGCGGGCGCCGTCATCGCCCATGCCTGTCATGATCACACCCAGCGCATTGCCCCCGGCCGCCTGTGCGGCCGAGCGGAAAAGGACATCGACCGAAGGCCGGTGCCGCGATACGGGCGGCCCGTCACGAACCGCCACGCGGTAGTTGCGCCCGACCCGCTCGATAAGCATGTGGTGGTTGCCGGGGGCGATCAGCGCCAGTCCAGGTGCAAGCATGTCGCCGTGCGCGGCCTCGCGCACCGTAATCGCGCAAAGCCCGTCCATGCGGCGCGCAAAGGCGGCGGTAAAACCCTCGGGCATATGCTGCACGATCGCGATGCCGGGGCAATCCAGCGGCAGCGCCCTGAGAACGGTTGCCAGCGCCTCCGTGCCGCCGGTCGAGGCGCCGATGGCAACCAGTGGCTCGGCCTCGATCTGCCCTCCGCGCCGAGGTGCGGCGGCGGGCAGGATGGCGTCGGCGGTCAACTTTTCCTCGACCCTGACGGGTGGCAAGCTCCTGCGGCGGGTGCCGATGCGCGCATGGGCCGCCGCGCGGGCTACGTCGCAAATACGCATGCGCGCCTCGGCCAGGGCTTCGGCGGTTGCCACTTTCGGCTTTGCGATGGCCTCCACGGCCCCCGCTTCCAGCGCCCGCATGAATGTCTGAGAGCCTTCCTCCGTCAGGGTCGAGCAGATCACCACCGGGATCGGGCGCTGCGACATGATTTTTCGCAAGAAGGTCAAACCGTCCATGCGCGGCATCTCGATATCCAGAAAGATCACGTCCGGCAAATGGCTCTGCATTTTCTGCACGGCGACATAGGGATCAGAGGCAACCCCCATAACCTCCAGATCGGGCGCGCTGCTGATGATGTCGGACAGCGCATTGCGTACCGCCGCGGAATCATCGACGATCAGGACCTGAATCTTTGCACTTGCGGCGCGGGTTCCGGGGCGATCATGCATGCTCGTTCTCCATTTTCATGCGACGCGAAACACGCCCGTGCCGATCTGCTCGAACCCCATGCCATTGCCGATCGCCGCCTCGGTATGGCCAAGGATCAGAACGCCCGAGGGGCGCAGATGCTTGGCAAGGCGGCGAACCACGGCCTTCTGGGTTGGTGGATCGAAATAGATGAGCACGTTGCGCAGAAAGATCACATCGACATCGCGGTCTATCGGAAGCTTCTCGTCGATCAGGTTGAGCTGCTGGAATCGGACGCGCTGACGCAGTTCGGGCACGACGCGGACTTGGGCTAGGTTTCCTGTGCTGCGTTGCTGCAGGAAATAGCGCAGCCTCAGCGGCTCGGGCACCGGCGCGATCATCGTGGCGGGGTAGATCGCGCGACGCGCCTCTGCGACCATTTCGCTCGAAACATCTGTGCCTAGAACGGCAAAGTCGAAGGGCGGCCCGCGCTTTGCCGCCTCGGCAAGCACCATCGCGGCGGTATAGGCCTCCGCCCCGTTGGAGGCTGCGGCGCTCCAGACCTTGAGGCGGGGCGCAAGGCCGCGCGGGCGCGCAGCCAAAAGCGCAGGCAACAACGACTTGTCGAAAAGATCGAAATGCAGTTTCTCACGGAAGAAGTCGGTCTTGTTGGTCGTTGCAAGATGGATCAGCGCGTCCAGTTCCGCCTCTAGCCCGCCGCGGTCAAAAACCATACGACTGTAGTCCGAGACATTGGCAAGGCCCAGAAAAGCCGCGCGCTTTCTGAGCTTGCCTTCCATATGCGCGCGTTTGGAGGGCGTCAGCCTGATCCCTGTCCGATCCCGGATCAGCGCGCCGAACTGCGCGAATTCAGCATCGCTCAGGCCTTGGAGGATGGGCGTGTCACAGTCTCGAAGGGCTTTCATTTCAACAGACCGCCTCCGTTGCTTCAGGGATGTAAGAATGGCCGAACCATTTGCCACCGCTTCGGAGGAACCGCCCGCGGCAGTCCCTCCGCAGGGGATCATGCAAGCTCGAACACCGCGATGTCGGCCGCGCCGAACACGCGCTCGAAGTCGAGAACGGTGACAAACCTGCCGTTGCGCCGCCCGATCCCGGCGATCGTTTCGGCGCGCCATCCTGCGGCGGCACCGGGCGGCGGTTCCAACCTGTCGGAATCGAGCACGGTCACCTCATGGACACGATCGACCTTGACCCCGATCACCGCGTCCGCGCCCGCGACAGTGGCGGTGATCACCATGACCCGCGTGTCGCCGTCGTCCTCGCCGGGCATGAAGCCCAGCTTCAGGCGCAGATCCAGAACCGGCACGCCCTGCCCGCGCACATCGATCATTCCCAAAAGATGGGATGGTGCGCCGGGCAGCCGCGCGATGGGTTGCAGATCGAGGATTTCCCGAACCCTTTCGACCGGCATGGCAAGCAGTTCGCCCGCGATGCCAAGGGTTACGTATTGGGCGCTTTGGGCCATCAGGCCGCCCTCCCCCGCCGCCCCGCGGCGCGTTCGAAATCGGCATCAAGCGCGTCCTCACCGCCTGACATGTCGAAGGCGAATCCGCCTTCCTGCTTTGCGCGTCGCGCGGCGTTTGCCATCGTCGGCTGCAACCTTGCGCTCGTGGCCGGGCGCGCTTGCGCCGCCTGATCCCCCGCGCCGTTGAACCTGAAAAAGCCGATGCTGCGCTGCAACTTTTCCGCCTGATGCGACAGTTCCGAGGCCGCCGAAGACAATTCTTCAGATGCCGAGGTATTCTGCTGTGTGACCGTATCAAGCTGCTGGATCGCCTCGCTGATCTGGCTTGCGCCGGCGTTCAGCTCGCTGTTGGCCGCCGAAATCTCGGCCACCAGTTCCGAGGTCTTCTGGATGTCGGGCACGAGGCTTCTAAGCAAATCGCCCGCCGCCTGCGCCGAACGCACCGTCTCGCCAGAAAGGCCCGAAATCTCGGTTGCGGCCTCTTGTGACCGTTCGGCCAGTTTGCGCACTTCGGCCGCCACCACGGCAAAGCCGCGCCCATGCTCGCCCGCCCGGGCCGCCTCGACCGCGGCGTTCAGCGCCAGAAGATCTGTCTGGCGCGCGATCTCTTGCACCACCATGATCTTTTCGGCGATCGTCTGCATGGCCTCTACGGCCTTGCCAACCGCATCTCCGCTGGTTTGGGCATCCTTGGCCGCCTTGCGGGCGATATTCTCGGTCTGCGCCGTGTTTTCCGCATTCTGCTTGATGTTGGCTGCCATCTGCTCGACCGAAGCCGAGGTTTCCTCGGTAGAGGAGGCTTGTTCCTGCGCGCCCTGGCTCAGCTGATCGGCACTGGCCGAGGTCTCTTCGCTGCCAGCGGCAACATTGCGCGCGGCGGCTGCGACCTCGCCGACCACATCCTTGAGTCGGTCGGTCATGCTGCTGAGCGCCTCGACCAGATCCTTGATCTCGTCGTTTGACCTCACATTCGCCTTGGCGTCCAGATCTCCGTCCGCCACCGCCCGGGCGATTCCAAGGGCGGTCGAAATACCGCGGCTGATGCTGAGAGTGATCCAGATCGCCATGGCTGCGGCAAAGATCATCACGGCCGCACCGATCACGAGCATCACCATGCGCCCGGCTTCGTAGGTCGCGTTGGCCTCTGCGGCGCTTTCGTCCACAAGATGCCCCTGATAGGTTCGCAAGTCATCGATCGCCTCGATGAAAACCTTGAGTGCAGGAACAAGCGTCGCATTCACCTCGCGCTCCGCCGCATCGGCCTGCCCGGAATTGACGAGTCTGGTGATCTCGCCGAAGGAGGCGACGTAGGGTTTGCGCGTCTCGTTGATCCGGGCCAGATACTCGCGCCCCTGTGGCCGTGTTACCGTTACTGCCAGCTCTTCGAGTTTGCCATTGATATAGCTTACGTTTTCGGCCAGACGCGCGGCGATCGCGGCGCGTTCGCCCGGCGTTGCGGCAAGCACGGTCTCATAGTTGGCGCGGGCGTTGTCCTCGACCTTCGCCGCGATCTCGTTGATGGTTGCGACCTTGACCCAATAGTTGTCGGTCACGGTGTGCAATGCTTCATTGAGGCTTCGCAGATTGAGATATCCGGCCCCCATGCCGGCGGCCGCCAGCACCACAACCACGGTGAAGGCCGCGGCCAGCTTGAATTTCAGCGTCACTCTCATCGTCAGGCCCTTTCTTCGACCTCCGGGGCCGCGCCTTTGGCCCCGTCGTTGCTGAATATCCGCCCGAGTTCGGGCAGGATGATGAACTGTTCGTTGTGTCGCGCGATGCCCTGCACGTAGTCCTGCCGCCAGCGCATGCCGACGCTCGGTGCATCCTCGAGGGTCAAGAGGTCGATGTCGGCAACCGTGTGGACCCTGTCGGCAAGCAACCCGACGATCGTCGGCTCGCCGTCGAGCGCGATCTCGATCACCACAATCCGCGTTTCGGCATCGGGTGGTGGCCGCTCCATGCAGAATCTGACGCGCAAATCCGCCAGCGGCACCACACGCCCCCGCACGTTGATCAACCCGCCCAGAAAAGCCGGGGCATTCGGCACCTCGGTGATCGGCACCATGTCGAGGATTTCGCGCACTCTGGTCGCCTCGATGGCGAAGATTTCACCGCCAAGCTCTAACGTCAGCGCCAACATGGTTTCGCCCGGTGGTGGTGCAGCGATATGCCTTGCAATCTTCGTCATGCCGCCCGTTCCTCCTGTTCTTTGCGCAGTCGGCTTTCAAAGCGCTGCCCCTGTCGCACAAGCTGGGCGACATCGAGGATCAGGGCGACCGTGCCATCGGCCATGATCGTGGCACTGGCGAAGGTCTCGATATCCGCGTGAAGCCGCGACAATGACTTGATGACCGTCTGGTTGTTGCCAAGGATCTGATCAACCACGAGCCCCACACGCTGATCGCCGGTGGATACGATAACCACCTTCGGGTGTTGCTCATCCGGCTCGCGGGTTCCGAAAAGTTCGCGCAGGCGCAGAAACGGCACCAGCTTTTCGCGAATGTTGAGGAAGTTGCGCCCTCTGTCGCCATCGGCGGCCTCGGAAAGCTCGACACATTCTTCCACCGCCGAAAGCGGAATCGAGTAGCGGCTCTTGCCGACGCGCACCAGCATCCCGTCGATGATGGCCAGCGTAAGCGGCAAGCGCAGCGTCACCGTCGTCCCCTGCCCTCGGCGCGAGGCCACATCTATGCGTCCACGCAGCGCTTCCATTGTGCGATGGACCACGTCCATTCCCACGCCGCGGCCCGAGAGCGCGCTGACCTGCTCGGCGGTCGAGAAGCCGGGGTGGAAGATGAACTGATGAAGCTGGTGTTCCGACATCGCGGCCCCGGCGACAATCAACCCCGAGTCCTCGGCCTTGCGGCGGATCCGCTCGGTATCTAGCCCGGCACCGTCATCGCTGATGGTGATCGCGACTTCTGCCCCTTCGTGCACCGCCGACAGCCTGACCGTGCCGCGCCGCGCCTTACCCGCCGCCACGCGGGTTTCAGGGGGTTCCTGCCCATGATCCATGGCGTTGCGGATGATATGGACCAGCGGGTCTGCAAGGCTTTCGATCACTGTCTTGTCGAGTTCGGTCTGTTCGCCCGAGGTGATGAAGTCCACATCCTTGCCAAGCTGCGATGACAGATCATGAACCAGCCGTCGAAAACGGCTGAACAGCGTCCCGATCGGCACCATGCGGATTCCCATCGTGGTGTCGCGCAAGCCCGCGGATAGGCGCTCGATTTCTTCGTTGACCGCCAGAAGGCTCGGGTTGCGGCTCTCTACCGCGATCTGGGACAGGCGCGCCTGGGCGATCACGAGCTCGCCGACCCGGTCGAGCAATTCGTCCAGCCGCTCGGCCGGAACGCGTAGTGACATGCTTTCGCGCACCGGTCCCGGTTCCTTGTCGGCCTTGCCCGTCTGCGGTTTTGCCGCTTCGGCCGCGCCGTCGATGGCAGCCGGCGCCTCGGGTGTTGGCTTGGCTGTGGCATCGATCTGTAGCGTCATCCCATCCTGAACGAACAGGAACACATCCTCGATGTCCTGCCTTGTGCAATCGGACAGCAGACTTACGTCCCAAGAAATATAGCATATTTCCGGGTCGAGATCGTCGATGCGCGGGATATCCGCAGTGTCAGCGCGAACCGTACACGCGCCCAGCGCGCGCAATTCATCAAGCAAAATCTTCGGGTTCGCCCCCAGCGACAGCGCATCCTCGGATAATCGAAAGCGAATACGCCAGCCTGCCCCGGTTGCCTTCTGCTCCGCCGCTGCACCGGTCTGGGGGGCCACGGTGGTGCCCTGCGCGCACCCTGCAACCGCACCGCCAGTGCCAACGATATCTCGAAGGCGGGCGAGTATCGGTGCGCCGGCAGCGGCATGCACATTCGGCTCGGCAATCAGCTCTGCGATATGGTCTTTGGCCGCCAGCGCCACCCGCACGAGCCCGACCGAGGGCGCAGCAGAGCCTTTGCGCACCCGATCGAAGGCAGTTTCAAACTCGTGCACAAACTCCGCCACTTCGGAAAACCCGAACATCGCGCCCGAGCCCTTGATCGTGTGCAGTGCGCGAAAAGCGCTGTCGATCAGATCCTTGTCGTCGAGCGCGTCATCAAGATCGAGCAAGGTCCGTTCGAGTTGTTCAAGAACATCCTGGGCTTCCTGCCGGAAGGTTTCTGCGGGGTCGTCCTGCGTCATGCGCCTATCACCCTCTTGATTGCTGCGAGAAGCTGGTTCTGGTCAAACGGCTTGACGATCCAGCCGATTGCACCTGCGGCCCGGGCTTCGCGCTTGGATGCCTCGTCCGATTCCGTTGAAAGAAAGATGATCGGAATACCGCGGCTCGAAGGATGGGCGCGGTATTTTCTGATGAACTCCAGACCGTTCATATTCGGCATGTTGAGGTCTGTGATGATTGCGCTATATGCGCCCGCCGTTGCCTTTGAATAGCCATCCGCGCCATCGCAAGCCTCATCAACCTTGAAACCGGCGGCACTCAGCGTCATTGAAATCATCTGCCTGACTGACTGCGAGTCGTCGATTGTGAGTACTGCCTTGCTCATTTTTCGCCCTTACAGGATTTCGTGCCTTGCCACGTCCATCGGAAGTATCGGCGCATCCGGTATATTTTTTGCAAACGCCGGAGAGCCGCATGGTATCGGCGCGATATGAAAAAATGCTTAGTCCTTGGGCAATTTCCGTCCATCAGAACTATCAAGCCAGAGCCCCCCTTCGCACTTGGCAGGCAACTCACCATTCTGGGCTTTCGGAAAAGGCCACGATTCGAACTTTGAAACCGCACGGTTTTAGGGGCAAAGCCTGAACGCATTTCCTGTTTGGGTACAGGTTAGTTTCCCTGCCGATGATAGCGGGGCGCGGGTCTGCCGCATCACGTCACCCTGTTGGCCAGCGCGGGAAACGTGATGTTCGACCAACATCCCAAGCCTGCTATCATGGCAGGTCATATCCGCCACCCTTTTGATTTCCGACAACAACTGCCGCCGATAAAACGGCTTGATCAACCAACCGATTGCACCTGCGGCCTTGGCTTCGCGCTTGGCATATTCGTCAGATCTAGCAGATACAAAAATGATTGAAACATCACGGCCAGAAGGGTGTGCGCGGAATCTTCTGATAAACTCTGCGCCGCTCATATTCGGCATGTTGCCGTCCGTTATTATAAGGTCGAACGCTCCCAGAATCGCTTTCGAATACCCCTCTGCACCGTCGCTTGCCTCATCTACAGAAAAACCAATAGCGCGAAGGTTTATTGAAAGCATTCGCCTTGCAGAAGGCGAATCGTCAACTATCAGCACGGCGGCTTTCATGTTTTGCTTCCACGCGGCTTCAAAGATGTAAACATTGCGCCTACATTTACCTTCCCGCTTAAACTAAAAGCAGGAAGCGGAGCAGGTTTATAATACAGGTGTTAGCAGCCATCTATTTAGACAAGGTAAACCGCAGAAATGCCGAATACGGGTGTCTCGCGACCATCCGCCCCTGTCGGCGCGATGGGCACTTCCTCAGGGCAAGGACGCGCTGGCAATTGGCGGGGCGTTGTCACGCATGGTCGCAAAATGAACTCACCCGCTTTGAATTAGGCAGCGACATTGATTTCTTTGGCAGAAACGCCAATCGAGTGCATGAATGCAGAAAGTATGCCGCCATCAAAACCCACGATTTCGACGCGACCACCTTGTTCGGCCGCACTGCGTGTCGCGGCGATCAAAAGCTGCACAATGCTGGTATCAACCGTTGTCAGTTCACGAACGTCGATGCGGGCAGACCCGCCACCTATCGCCTGCGCCAGATCGCGTCGCACCGTTTCCGCCTCGCGCATACCCAGTGTGCCATCAAGCTTCATGGCCTTATGGTTGCGCGTTCGGGCGCTTTTCTTCTGCGCTGCCGGACCTGCTTTCTCTGCCATTGAAGATTTCCTTCAAACCCGTTCCTGCTCCGACATACGCGCCAAATATTGAGCAAGCTCTAACGGGCGACCTTGCATCGCAACAATGTGCTGGGCGGCGCGATTGTGCGGCCCGGCGTGCCATTGGCAAAGTGACTGTGCCTGGCGATCCCGGCAGGACTCGAACCTGCAACATCCTGATTAGAAGTCAGGTGCTCTATCCAGTTGAGCTACGGGACCGATTGCGCCCTTTTCCTATGGCAGGCATCGGCGCGCAAGCCCTTCAAAGCATGCGGGTCATGAAGGTGCTCATCGGGTCGGGCCCATAGCCCTCGAAGGG
>NZ_JBFHIA010000040.1:0-16314 GCF_041596715.1 Phaeovulum sp. | reverse complement strand
GGCGCTTGCGGCGCGCGGACTGGGTAATGTTGCACCCAACCCGGCGGTTGGCTGCGTGATAGTTCAAGGCTCAACCATAGTCGGGCGCGGCTGGACCCAGCCGGGCGGGCGGCCCCATGCCGAGACCGTTGCACTGGCGCAAGCGGGTGCGGCGGCGCGGGGTGCGACCGCCTATGTGACGCTGGAACCTTGCGCCCATCATGGCCAGACCCCTCCTTGTGCGGCCGCGCTTGTGGCTTCCGGGGTGGCGCGGGTCGTCTCTGCCACCACTGACCCGGATCCTCGCGTTTCGGGCCGCGGCCTTGCAATGCTGCGCGAGGCCGGGGTTGATGTGCAGGAGGGCGTGCTTGGCACCGAAGCGCGCGCGCTGAACGCGGGCTTCCTTTTGCGGATCGAAGCGGGGCGGCCTTGGGTGACGTTGAAGCTTGCGATGACCCTTGATGGGCGCATCGCCACCCCCAGTGGGGCGAGCCGATGGATCACTGGCGCGCCCGCGCGCCGGGCGGTACATTTGATGCGGGCGCGGCATGACGCGGTGATGGTGGGTATTGGCACGGCACTGGCGGATGACCCGGAATTGACCGTGCGCGAGCTTGGCATCACGCGCCAACCCATTAGAATCGTAGTAGATAGCCAGTTGCGCTTGTCGGCTGACAGCAAACTTGCGCGCAGCACAGATGTGGCACCTGTCTGGCTTTGCCACAGCGCCGTTGCGCGACCGATGCCGGAGGTGCGGCTGATTGCCTGCGCCGCCGACGCATCTGGCAGAGTCGATCTGGCCGATGCGCTGCGCCACATCGCCGAGGCGGGTGTTACGCGGCTGTTTTGCGAGGGCGGCGGCACACTCGCGGCCAGTTTGCTGGCGGCAGGGTTGGTTGACGAGTTGGCGTGTATCAGCGCCGGTCGTGTATTTGGCGCGGAAGGCACACCCGGCGTGGCCGCGATGCAGGACACCGGGCTTCCAGATGCCCCGGATTTCGCCTTGGCCGAATATCGCAGGCTGGGTGATGACCTTCTGCACCGCTGGATGCGGAAAAAGATTTAGCAGCTAAACCAAACTTAGCGCCAGAAAGGCGTGCTGGCGAATACGCCTTGCAATTTGGCCAATATGCGGTTCGCGCGGCCTGGGTGCGGTATCTGGCCGCTGCGCAGCCGATCCAGCGCAACCTCGGGCGGGCAGGGGCGGCAACTGACGGGGTCGAAATAGCGCGGATAGGCGATCAGCGCGGCATGCGCCAATTGCGCCAGATCAGGGCGCGCATTGCGGCGCGCGGGCGTGGGGGCCAGATCACGGGTCAGCCCCCAGCCAGCGTAGAAGGGCACGCCTAGGCAGGTCACCGGTTTGCCGCGCAGCAGCGCCTCGAATCCAATCAGCGAGGTCATGGTCCAGACTTCGTCGCAGGCCTCGATCAGCGCAATCGGGTCCGCGAAGGTGGCAATCGCGTCAGCAAAGCGCAGTGCCTCTTTTGGGGCTAGCGCGCCGGGGCGCAATCCTGCCTCGACATCGGGGTGAGGTTTGAAAATGACAATTGCCTTAGGGTTTTCGTGCCGCGCCCGCGCCAGTAATGCAAGATTAGTGCTGGTATCGGTGCATCCCAAACGTATCGATGCATCGTCCTCAACCTGCCCGGGAACCAGAATCCGGTGCCCTGCGGGCAGATCGAGAATGCCATTTGCATCGAGATTGTATTTAGAAAGCCGCGCTTCCCGCAAGGCTGCGATCAGGGCCTTTGCGCGCGCGGTGCCTTCTGGCAGAGGGGCGGCGATGAGCACTTCAAGGTCCGACTCTCGCGTCGGATCGTAATAGATGCCGCGTGTGTCGCGCACCAACGAGAGCGGCGGCACGAGATCGGCACCCAGCCCGCGAGAGCGCAAAAAGCCATCTTCTACCCTACAAAAAGGCACGCCGCTGGCCAATAACTCTGGCGTTGCGCGCCCGGCCCATACCAGCAGATCGCGCTGCTCTTGCCCGGCCTTTGCAATGGCGCGAGGCACGCTGGTCGCAAATGCTAGGCCGCGTTTGCTGCCAAACACCCGCTGTAGTGCCCCGCGCTTCCAAAGCCGCATACCTAGCGCGACGTAGCCACGGCCATCTTCAAGAAAGACGCGCCGTTCCGCTTCGATCTGGTTGAGTGCGTCTTCAAAGCTGCAGCGACGGTTGCGGCAGGGGTCATACCAGACCGGTGCCAGAAGATGCGTGACCGCGAAAAGCTGCTCGGCCGAGCGTTTCTGCCCGCGGCGCGCAACGGGGCGTTCATCATCGCTTAGGCCCCATCCGGCGTAGAAGGGTTGCCCGAACACCCGTGGGCGATGCCCTAAAAGGATCGCTTCATACCCAAGTTGCGATGTCACGGTATAGACGGCGATCGCGCGTTGCAGCAGTTTCCACGGCGAGACAGGGGCTGCGAGTATCTCGATATGCGGTGCAAGCGCGCCGCTGGCGAAATGCCCTTGGCGCAGGCCCATCGCCGTTTCCGGATGGGTCTTGATGACAATGCGCTTGCCCGGATGCTCTGCCTCGGCGGTGGCCAGCATGTGCTGAAAATCTGCCGCCGAGGCACCGCCAAACGCGATGGAGGCATCGCCCGCAGTCTGATCGACGACCAGCACGAAGCCCGGGTCCGGCAGCGGGGCGGATGTGTCATGAAAGTTGTATTTCGAAAAGTCTAAGGCGATGAGGCGTGCAATTCCCGCAACAGAGCGTTGCAAAATATCTTCTGTGCAGGGTGGATCCTCTGCCAGCATGCGCTCGATCAGCGAGGGGGCAGAGCTATCGAAATGTACGCCGATCGGATCAATCAGCAGACCGATTGGCGCGCCGCCAGCCCGACCGGGCAGGACAGAGCGCAGGAAAGCGTCTTCGATGCGAACAAGGGGCACCTTGCGCCGCGCGGCGACTGCCTCACCGCGCCAAGCGGTGGGGCTGCGGCCCCAGACGGCTACGCCATCGCCCGGGCTCGGAAGGCCCAAGCGTAATTCGTACCCGGCCGCGGCAAGGATGCGCCGCAGGGGGGCGGCAAGAAAGCCGCCGTTATATGCGAAAAGCCGCCGGGGGAGTGCCCCGGCGGCCTCTGCGCGCGCGTCTTCGCGCATCAGTTCCCTGCGAGCGTGTTCAGCGTATCGGCGGTACTTAGCGGGCCGGTCAGCGCAGACAGCATCTTTTGCCACTGCACATAGGGTGCCTCGGTCACATAGACCGTATCGCCATCACGAATAACGAAGTCGCGCGCCACGAACATGCCGTTCGGCTTGGTCAGGTTCAGCACATAGACCATGCGCTGCGCACCGATCAGATCGTCGCGCCCTAGCACGACGTTAGCGATTTCCGCAGGCTCGTTGCGGAAGATGAAAACGCCTTTTGGATCAGCGAGTTGCGAGCTCAGCCCCCCCACGGTTGCAATCGCTTCGAGCGCCGAGAGGTTCTTGGTTTCAAAGGGCACGCGTGCCTGTGCGCCGGTTGCACCCAGTGCAGTAAAGGCGCGGGTATCCTGTTCTACCAAGATCACGTCGCCTGAACGCAGCGCGATATCCATGCGCGGGTTTTCGTAAAGGTCGCGTAGCCAGATCGTGCCGTTCTGACCGCCGCGTTTGACCGTAATGCGCGCGACATCGGGTGTGACGGTCACCCCGCCCGCCCGCGCGATCATCGCCGAAAGCGTGCGCGTTGGCCGTTCGATGGCGTAAACGCCCTGACCGCTGATGGCACCCATCATCGAAACTGTCGAGCCGTCGCCGGCGAGTCGGCTGACCATGACCTGCGGGTCTGGAGTTTGGGTGTCGAGTTTGGCGGTGATGACCTGACGCAGCGCTTCGGGCGAATTGCCCGCAGCCTTGATCCGGCCCGCATAGGGCACGAAAATGTAGCCTGCGCCATCTACCTGCACTTCGGTCAGGCTCGTCGCGTTCAGACCTTGGCTGGCAAGCAACCCGTCATCGACGTTTTCCCAGATCGTCAGGCCGAGAGTGTCTCCGGCATTGATCGTGTCGGAGCCGACGACCCCAGCTTTTTGGAATGCTTCAGAAAACCCGAGCGCGGGCACAACGGCGGTCGCGCGCGTGACATAATCGTTTACCTCAACTACGAAAGCGTCGCCTTCGCGTTGCACGGAACCGGAATAGATTTCGCTTCTATTGGGGCCAGAGCGGGGCAGAGCGCAGGCTGCCACCATCCCAACAAGAATAATAAGGGCGGCTGCGCGCGCGCCCCTGTTGGCCGTTACTTTCACTGCTCGGGCTCCTCTTGCCGGGAAACTGCCTCAAGTTTTGCCCGTAACACTAGCGAATCCTGTGACAATATTCCAGTAAAGTTATTTCATCAGCGGCAACTGTTGCCGAGGTGCCGCTTTGCCCGCAGTCAGCGCGTCATAGGGGTCGTCTTCGGCAAGCATCAGGTCAACAATCTGGCG
This sequence comes from Phaeovulum sp., assembly GCF_041596715.1. Taxonomy (GTDB): domain Bacteria; phylum Pseudomonadota; class Alphaproteobacteria; order Rhodobacterales; family Rhodobacteraceae; genus UBA6213. Next base: position 11,908 of record NZ_JBFHIA010000040.1, on the reverse strand, counting down.
CATCAATTGCCGCCGCCCACGAGACGAATAATAGCCGCCGGGGATCTGGCTGGTTTCCAGCAAAAACTGGCGATAATCGCGGTAGGCGCGGCTGTCGGGGCGTTCGGGCGCGGCGAAAAACTCGCTCAGCGGCTGGGTCGAGACAAACTCGGGCTTGTCATAGACAGCGTGTCCGAACGCGCGCAGGGGCAGGCCGCGCCAAAGCACCTGTTGTGCCGCTGTAGAGTTGACCGTGACGGCGCTGCGCGCCTCGGCCAGAAGCGCGGCAAGCTTGCCACCGCGCAGGAAATGCACCCGACCGGAAACGCCAAACCGGTTTGCCGCCTGCTGGATGGCGGCGCGAATGCCTGCGCGCCCGTCTTCAAGCGGATGCGCCTTGAATACCAGATGGTGGTGGCGCGGCGCGCCCTGCGCAAACCCCTGCATGCAAATGTCGATGAACTCTGTCATCGAGGAAAACGGACTGTGGGCCCGAAAGCTCGCATCATGTTCAAGCTGTAGCAGCACAAGATGAAACGGAAATCCGCCTTGGCGAATGCGCCGCCCGGCAAGCCAGCGTTCGATAGTGTGGAACGGCATCAGCAGCAGCCGACGCAGATAAAGGCGAAACTCGGCCAGAACAGATATGTCGCGGTGTGGGCGAAAATGGCTGTAGCGCCGGTTCAGCGTCATCACGAAAAAATGGTAGAGCGCGCCGTAAAAGATATGCTCGCGCATGTCGCCCCAATGCGCCGGTGCCGGGTTCGAGTCGGATTGCGTACGCGCAAGTGCCGCGCGCATTTCCGGCACGCCAAGGCGCATCAGCCGCGAATGGCCGTTGGCACCGCCGCGTTCATAGCTGATCCAATAGGGGCGCAGGTAACCTTCTTCGAAAACATGCACCCGCATCCCTGCCGCAGTGGCAATGGCCACTGCTTGCGCGTGGATCGGGCGGGTGTCGCCGTAAAGCACGAGGTCGGTGATGGCGTGGCGCGCGACGATCTCGCGGAAGGTCGCGGGCCAGGTTTCGAAGGGTGCGTCAAATCGGATATAGTTTTGCTTGCCGCGCCAGAAAATCTCGTCGCCACGGTTGAAGCCGACGCGCCACACAGCACAGCCTGCTGCGCGCAGCATCGCGCCGAGCTGGCTGAAAAAGGGTCCATGTGGGCCCTGTAGCAATAGAAACCGCCGGGCAGATTCAGGCATTCAGACATTCCTAGGGGCTATTGCCGGGTTTGGCGTCATTTGGCGCGGCTGTCACGGAAAATCTACAAGGGCCAGTTGCCGCGCAGCCGTTGTGCGCTGCGCGAGCCGGGGCCGGGCCTTGCGATGGCTTCCCGCTCGGGCTAGGCAGGGGCGAGCAATAGGGGGCACTCGATGTTCACTGGCATCATCACCGATATTGGCACGGTTTTGGCCGTCGAGGGGCGGGGCGGGTTGCGCGCGCGCATCGGCACGATCTATGCGGCGGCAACTATCGACATCGGAGCCTCGATCGCCTGCGACGGTGTTTGCCTGACGGTCGTGGCGCGCGGCGCGGCGGCAGAGCAGACATGGTTCGACGTTGACGTTTCGGCCGAAACGCTTTCCAAAACCAACCTCGGGCTTTGGGCGCCTGGGCGGCGCGTCAATCTGGAACGCGCGCTCAAGGTCGGTGACGAATTGGGCGGGCATATCGTTTCGGGCCATGTCGATGGGCTGGCCGAGATTGTTGCAATGCACGAAGATGGTGCAAGCACCCGGTTCAGCTTTCGTGCGCCTGCCTCGCTTGCAGGCTATATCGCGCCGAAAGGCTCGGTCGCGCTTAATGGCACGTCGTTGACGGTGAACGAGGTCAACGGCACCGATTTTGGCGTTAACATCATCCCGCATACCAAGACCGCAACCACATGGGGTGCTGCGGCGGTGGGCGACAGGGTGAATCTGGAGATAGACACGCTTGCGCGATATGTCGCGCGGCTGGCGGAGTGGAATACATGACCTTCAAAACCCCCGGTCCGGTTGAAGTAAACTGGCGCGATGCGATTTCCTCGGTCGAGGAAATCATCGAAGACGCGCGCAACGGCCAGATGTTCATTCTGGTCGATCACGAAGACCGCGAGAATGAAGGCGATCTGGTGATACCCGCGCAAATGGCGACGCCGAAGGCGATCAACTTTATGGCAACGCATGGACGGGGGCTGATCTGCCTTGCGCTTCCGGGCACGCGGATTGACGCGCTTGGCTTGCCGCTCATGAGCCCGAAAAACTCTAGCCGCCACGAAACCGCGTTCACGATGTCGATCGAGGCGCGCGAGGGCGTTACCACAGGCATTTCGGCGCATGACCGTTCGCACACGGTTGCTGTTGCGATCGACCCGACCAAGGGTGCCGCCGATATTGCAACGCCGGGCCATGTGTTTCCGCTACGCGCGCGCGACGGCGGCGTGTTGGTGCGCGCGGGCCATACCGAAGCTGCGGTCGATGTGGCGCGACTGGCCGGGTTGAACCCCTCGGGCGTGATTTGCGAGATCATGAACGAAGACGGCACCATGGCGCGACTGCCGGATCTTGTGACCTTTGCGCAGCGGCACGGGCTGAAAATCGGCACGATTTCAGACCTGATCGCCTACCGGCGCCGCTATGACCACCTTGTAAACGAAACCACGCAGCGCGCGGTCAATTCGGTTTATGGCGGCCACTGGGCGATGCGGGTATTCGCTGATGAAACGCAGGGCGCAGAACATATCGTGCTGACCAAGGGCGACATTTCGACGCCCGAGCCGGTGCTTGTGCGGATGCACGCGCTTGATCCGCTGGAAGATGTGTTGGGGCTCAATGCTGAGGCTGAGGGCATCTTGCCGGCGGCGATGCGCGCGATTGCGGCCGAGGGGCGTGGCGTGGTGGTGCTGCTGCGCGACACAGCGATGAAGCTGACCACCCCCGGCGAGGTCAGCCCCCAGACGCTGCGTCAATACGGGCTTGGCGCACAGATTCTTTCTGCCCTTGGACTTCGCCGCCTGATCCTGCTTAGCAACTCGGCGCGCCCCAAGGTGATCGGGCTAGACGCCTATGATCTGACGATCGAGGCGATCCGGCCAATAGTGAAGGATTGAGCCATGGCTGCGAACGAAAGCCACTACACACTGCCGCTGCCGAAGTTTGAAAAACCGGTGCGCCTGCTGATCGTGGTGGCACCCTATTACAAGGACATCGCCGACAACCTTGTGGCGGGAGCGCGCGCAGTTGCGGCGGCAGCAGGTGCTGCGGCTGACGTGATCGAGGTGCCCGGCGCGCTTGAGGTGCCTGCGGCCATCGCCACCGCCTCGCGCATGAGCAATTACGATGGTTTTGTCGCACTTGGTTGTGTGATCCGGGGCGAGACCACGCATTACGATACCGTGTGCAACGATTCCTCGCGCGGGCTGATGCTTTTGGGGTTGGAGGGGGTTGCCCTTGGCAATGGCATCCTCACGGTCGAGAACCGGGCCCAGGCCGAAGTGCGCGCGGATCCTGCGGGGCAAAACAAAGGTGGCGGCGCTGCTGCTGCGGCCTTGCATCTTGTGGCGCTTTCCCGCAAATGGGCGGGCCAAAGCAAAGGTGTCGGCTTTCTGCCCTTGGGCGAGACGATCCGCATTGCACAGGACGACAAAGGACCGACCCGCGCATGAGCGAGCCCACCCCCCGCAAACCGACTGCCGCCGAAAAGCGCCAGATGAAATCCGCAGCACGGCTTTACGCCGTGCAGGCATTGTTCCAGATGGAAGCATCGGGGCAACCGTTCGACCGGGTGCGGTCCGAGTTTGAAGCCCACCGGTTCGGTGCCGTCTATGAAGGCGACGAAATGGCCGAGGGCGATGCGACGCTGTTTGGGCGGATTCTGGAAGACGCGGTGATCTGGCAGGCCAAGATTGACCAGGCAACCGATGCCGCGCTTTTGGCCACTTGGCCGATTGACCGGATCGACCCGACCGTGCGTGCGGTTTTTCGCGCAGCCGGGGCAGAGCTGCAAAACCCCAAGACGCCGCCCAAAGTGGTGATCAACGAGTTCGTTGATGTAGCGCGGGCGTTTTTTCCCGAAGGAAAAGAGCCGAAGTTCGTCAACGCCGTGCTCGACCATATGGCGCGCGCCTTCCGGCCTGAAGCGTTCTAGGCACTTCCTACTGGAATATTTGTGCGGCCGCGCTAGGTTTAATACCTGAATCGCGGAGATGCCCATGCCTAGACTTGTGCGCCTTTACCTTATTAACATCGCGCTCGGGCTTGGCCTGTCGTTGGTGTTCGTGGGGCTATTGCTGTGGTTCAACGTCGCAAACCTCTGGCACCTCGTTTCGACATCGCCGATCGGCTGGGTCGCGGTCGCGATGCTGATCGTGTTTAACGCGCTGGTGTTTTCGGGGGTGCAGTTTGCAATCGCCGTGATGCGCATGGCCGATCCTGCCAAGCCGCCGCAAGGTGGCAGCCGGGCTCCGGTAGCGACCAAGCGCCCGGTCAAAGTGAAAGTGGCTGCGCGAAAGTAAGTGGCGGAAACCGCAGCGACCGTGCCAGCGTGGTTTTCCCGAGAGCCTGTTGATACAGGTGGGCACCAGATACCAAGGCCAAGGCCCTGACAGAGCCAGCTCCCTCGGAGTGCTTATCGGCCACTGGAAAAGTTGCCGGACACGTGAAGAGCAGTAACCGCCGCCATCACATCTAGTCGCGCCTTGGTGCCCGCGCAAGGCTTGCGCGGATGTTCTTGATGTGTTCATATTTGCCCATGTCGCAAGCGCCGCTACCCCAGATGCCCGGCCAGTTGCTCGCACGCGGTGTGGCGCGGGCGATGCTCGGCTTCGATTTCGTGTCGTTGCCAGAGTTTGTGCCGATTTTAGGGCTGCGCGTTGATCTGATGTGCCTCGGTCCGAAGGGCGAGATCTGGGTGATCGAATGCAAATCGAGCCGCGCCGATTTCATGGCCGACGCCAAGTGGCGGGGGTATCTGGAATGGTGCGACCGCTTTTTCTGGGCAGTGGATGCCGATTTTCCGACCGAGATTTTGCCCGACGACACCGGGCTTATTCTTGCCGATGGCTACGGTGCCGAAATCCTGAGGATGGGGCCTGAAACACCGCTGCCCGGCGCGCGGCGCAAGGCGTTGCTGCGGGCATTCGCGCGCGGTGCCGGGCTAAGGTTGCAGGCGATGCGCGACCCCGGCGTTATTTCGCTGGTTTCTTCGGCTTTGCCTTAGGCGCGTGCTGTGCCCGCGCGGCCTCGGCGGCGGCGCGCAGTTCTTCCGCGATTTCTTCGGCCTCGTCTGGGTCGAAATCAAGCGGCAGCTCAACGCCATCGGCCACGACATAGATGCGCACCATGCCCAGCGAGGTTGGGCCGATTTGCAGATCTGCGGCGATGTCGCTTTGCTTGTCGATGCTCATGGCAGCCTCCGTCGGTTCTCCGCTTCGCTAGCGCGAAGCGGGCGGCGCTGGCAAGGCGAAATGCTTGACGAGGGGGTGCCGCGCCGCGTTGATACGCCAAACGGAGACTCTCATGAATGAAATCGAATTGCGCGATCTTGCCCCCGGCGACGGTGGCTGGGTGATTGCACGGCATGGCGCGCTTTATGCCGCAGAGGCGGGGTTTGATACATCGTTCGAGGCATTGGTGGCCGAAATCATCGCTGATTTTCTGCGCAATCGTGACCCCGTGCGAGAGCGTGGCTGGATTGCGTGCTCGAACGGAAAGCGGATCGGCTGCGTCTTTTGCGTGCGTATCAGCGACGAGGAGGCAAAGCTGCGCCTGTTTCTGCTGGAGCCCGAGGCGCGTGGGCGCGGGCTTGGGCGAAAATTGCTGAATACCTGCTGCGATTTCGCGCGCGCGCAGGGCTATCGCCAACTGCGGCTTTGGACGCATGAAAGCCATCGCGCGGCCTGCGCGCTTTATGCCGCCTCGGGGTTTACGAAGGTGTCTTCAAGGCCGGTGCACAACTACGGTCAGGATCTGATCGAAATGGAATGGCAGATCGCGCTATAGCCCTGCGGCCAATCCGGCCCTTGCATTCGTGTGGCGAGGCGGCTAAATCGCCCCAAGTGCCGCCTTAGCTCAGTTGGTTAGAGCGCTAGATTGTGGATCTAGAGGTCCCCCGTTCAAGCCGGGGAGGCGGTACCACCTTCGGCCATCGCGCCTTGAGGAGCCGGTATGCGCAAGCCCGACATTCTCTGCATCGGCGCCCAGAAGGCCGGAACCACGTGGTTTCATGTCAATTTCGGTGCGCGTGACGATATCTGGGTGCCGCCGTTCAAGGAACTGCATTATTTCGACTATCACTTCGCGCCCGATAGCGTGAAATGGGCGCCGCAGCATGTAAACAAGGGCGTGAAAGAGGCGATCCGCAAGCATGTAGCGGCAAACGCCGACATCGACCTTGATTACATCGCCTACCTGATCCGTATTCAGGGCCCGCAAATGTTTACCCGCAAATGGTATCGCGAGATTTTCGAGCGCGTAGGCGACGGCCAGAAGTCGCTTGACGTAACCCCGGAGTATAGCTGCATTTCCGAGGAAGGCGTTGAGTTCGTGCGTAAGTTCCTGCCGGAAACGCAGTTCTTGTGGTTCATTCGCGATCCCGTGGCGCGCGCGATTTCGCAGATTCGGATGAACCTCAAGCGCAAGGCCAAAGTGCCCGAGACTCGCGCTGAATGGTTGCGGGTGGCCAAGCAGCCGGTGATCGAGGTGCGCGGCGATTATGCGAACCATGTTCCGCTGTGGCGTGACGCGTTTGACGAGGACCGTCTGCTGTTCATGCCCTTCGGGATGATCTCTGCCGCGCCAGAGGCCTTCATGGCGCGGGTTGAGACATTTCTGGGCCTGCCCCCCGCGACCTATCCCAACGCTGCGAAAAAAGTGCATTGGGCCGCTGAGATCGCGATTCCCGATTATGTGCGCGACTATCTGACCGAGGCGACGCGGTCGCAGCGCGCGTTTCTGGAAACCGAGTTTGGCCGCGAGTTCTGCGCGCAGATCTAGGCTTGGCGCACCGTATAGGGTGTAGGCAAAACATATTCTTCAAGGTTGGGGCCCGTGCCGATGCGGTCGATCACGGCGAATAGGCCCGGTGCGGCAAGCGGCGTCAGCACCCCATGCCAAGTGCCGCGCAACAAGTTGATCGCTTGACCCGGCGCTGAAAGGAAGGCGCGCGGTGTGCCGGGCACGCCACCATTGTCAGGCGCGACCAGCACCAGAAATGGTGCCAGAACCATGGGGATAAAGGCCTGACTACCAAGCGGGTGACGCTCTAGCAGCGCAAAGCGGTAGGGCAGGGTGCGCGGCTGCGCCCTAAAGATCGAAAGCCCCGCACGCCCGTCTGGCCCGAAATCGAATCTGGCGCGGTCGTGAAAGCGTTCACAAAACCCATCGTTGATTTGCATGTCTGGCGCACCTGCCGCCTCGATCACATCGCCAAAGGGGGCGAAGGTGGCGGCATCCAGCGATTCGATATCGATCATGTGCATTAGGTTCCGGTGTGTAGCGGCAAGAATGTCAGGGCGCGCCAAAAGCGCCGGGGCCACGCAGCCGGGCGTGGCGGTTTACATCCTTGTAAAGCAGATAGCGGAAGGGGCCGGGGCCACCCGCGTAGCACGCCTGCGGGCAAAAAGCGCGCAGCCAAAGATAGTCGCCCGCCTCGACCTCGACCCAATCCTGATTGAGCCGATACACCGCCTTGCCTTCCAACACATAGATGCCGTGTTCCATCACATGTGTTTCCTCGAACGGGATCGTTCCACCCGGCAGGAAAGAGACGATATTCACATGCATGTCGTGTGCCATGTCATCGGGTTCGACAAAGCGCGTCGTGGCCCAGCGGCCATCGGTGCCGGGCATCGGCGTGCGCGCAATCTCGGCCTCGTCCGTAACAAATGCGGCGGGCGGGGCAATCCCCGGCGCAGGTTCATAAAGTTTGCGCAGCCAATGAAACTTTGCCGGCAGTGCCGAGCCGTTGTGCACCTCCCAAGTGCTTTCAGGGGGCAGATAGGCATAGCCGCCGGGCGCCAGTTCATGTTCCTGCCCGTCGATCGACAGCCAGATCTGACCTTCCGTGACAAAGATGACCGCCTCCGCGCCCGAATCAGGTTCGGGCGCATCCGAGCCGCCGCCCGGTGCCACCTCCATCAGATAGTGGCTGAAGGTTTCCGAAAACCCTGTCAGCGGGCGGGCAAGCAGCCAAAGCCGTGTCTCGCGCCAGCCGGGCAAGCGACTGGTCACGATGTCGGAAAACACCCCGCGCGGGATCACCGCATAGCTTTCGGTGAACCGCGCGCGGCCAGTCATCAGCGAGGTTTGCGGCGGCAGGCCGCCTTCTGGGCTATGGTATGATGTCATGGCAACATGTCCCTGAGGCGCAGCAGCGCAATACGTTCGACTTCGGCGCAGGCGGTTTCAAACTCTGCCTCGGTTGATGCGGCAAGGCGGCGTTCAAAAGCGTCGAGAATGCCCGCCTTCGAATGTGCCCGCACCGCGATGATAAAGGGGAAACCGTGGCGCTTGCTATAGGCGGTGTTGAGCGCGCCAAAGCGCGTTCGTTCGGCATCGCTGAGCGCATCAAGCCCGGCCGAAGCCTGTTCGCCTTGCGAGGCATCGGTCAACCTGCGCGCGGCGGCAAGTTTGCCTGCAAGGTCGGGGTGGGCCTGAAGCACGCCCAGCCGTTCGGCATGGCTTGCGGCGCGAAAGACGCGGGTCAGCGCCGAATGCAGGCCAAGCGCGCTGTCGTGGGCCGGGCCAAGTTCTAGCGCATGGGCGCGTTCTGCCACCCAAGGCGAATGTTCGAACACCCCGCCAAAGCGCGCCACGAACGCGTCGCGGTCAAGTGCTGTGGGGCGCAAGGGTGGCTGATACGGGTGCTGCGCGGCCCAATGCGCGGCGATCTGACCGCGCGTGGCGAACCAGACGCCCTCATGACGCTGCGCGTGATCGAGAAACCGCGCCAGCCCCTGCACCCGCCCCGGTCGCCCGACCAAGCGGCAGTGCAGGCCCACCGACATCATCTTGGCCTGCCCCTGCACCCCTTCGGCATAAAGCGCATCGAACGAGTCGCAGAGATAGGCGGCAAAATCATCGCCAGTGTTGAACCCCTGCGGTGTGGCAAAGCGCATGTCGTTGGCGTCAAGCGTGTAGGGCAGGATCAACTGCGGGCGCGGCCCAAGATCGCGCCAATAGGGCAGGTCGTCGTCGTAAGTATCAGAAATCCAGTCAAACTCGCCGGTTTCTGCGGCAAGGCGCAGGGTGTTTTCCGAAGCGCGCCCGGTATACCAGCCGCGCGGGCGCGCGCCGGTCAGCTCGGCATGCAATTTCTGCGCTGCGGCCATCGCGGCGCGCTCTTCGGCCTCGGGCATATCCTTGTGCTCTACCCATTTCAGCCCGTGACTGGCGATTTCCCAATCGGCGGCCTGCATAGCCGCCGTTTGCTCGGGGCTGCGGGCAAGCGCGCTGGTTACGGCGAACACCGTGACGGGCAGTTGGCGCGCGGTGAAAAGCCGGTGCAACCGCCAGAAGCCTGCGCGCGCGCCGTAGTCGTATAGGCTTTCCATGTTCCAGTGGCGCTGGCCGGGCCAAGGCTGTGCGCCAACGATTTCAGAAAGAAACGCCTCTGATGCCGCATCGCCATGCAGCAGGCAGTTCTCGCCGCCCTCTTCATAGTTCAGCACCAGCGAAACGGCGATACGCGCGCCATTCGGCCACGCCGCATCTGGTGGCGTTTTGCCGTAACCGCGCATGTCTCGGGGGTATCGCTGCATTGCATCCTCGCATCAATTGGCGGCAGTATCATGATATTGCGGCGCGTGTTGCAAGAGGCACGCGACGGTTGCGATGCGGGGGCGCTGCGTAGATATTCGGCGCAGAAGATGCAAAGGCGAGGCAAAATGGGCGGATATCTGACAACGCATGTGCTTGATACGGCGCGCGGGCGCGCGGCGGCGGGGGTGCGCGTGGTGCTTTACCGCGTTGAGCCGGGGCCGCGCCAGAAGCTGGCCGAGACCGTAACCAACGCCGACGGGCGCAGCGATGCGCCTTTGCTTGCGGGCACAGATTTTGCGCCGGGTGTCTATGAGTTGGAGTTTCACGCAGGCGACTATCTGGGCCGCGCGTCAGAAACCCCGCGTTTTCTTGACGTGATCCCGATCCGCTTCGGCATTGCCGATGCCGCGGCGCATTACCACGTGCCGTTGTTGCTTTCACCCTATGGATATTCGACTTATCGCGGAAGCTGAAGCCGCCGGGGGTTGACAAGCCCGACAGTTCGCGTCGCCATGCCACGAGGTTGGCAAAAGAGGCGGCGATGCTGGATTGGACTATCGTGCTGGAATGGGGGGGCTTTGCGCTTCGCTGGTTCCATGTTGTTACTGGTATCGCGTGGATTGGTTCTTCCTTTTATTTCATTGCCCTAGATCTGGGCCTGCGCTCAGAGGCGGGCGCACCCGAGGGTGTAAAAGGCGCGGCTTGGCAGGTGCATGGGGGTGGGTTTTACCACATTCGCAAGTATCAGGTGGCACCGCCTGAACTTCCTGCCGAACTGACTTGGTTCAAATGGGAAAGCTACGCGACCTGGCTAAGCGGCTTTACGATGCTGGTGCTGGTCTATTACCTCGGGGCCGAGTTTTACCTGATCGACCCCGCGATTGCAGAACTGTCTGTCTGGCAGGCGGTGGCGATTTCGTCGGGCTCGCTGCTAGTGGGCTGGTTGCTTTATGACGCGATCTGCCGCTCTGGCTTTGGCCGCGATCCGACCCGGTTGATGCTGGGGCTTTACGTGATTTTGGTGGCGATGGCATGGGGCTATACGCAGGTTTTCACCGGGCGCGCGGCGCTGCTGCATCTGGGTGCCTTCACCGCCACGATCATGTCGGCCAACGTGTTTCTGGTGATTATTCCAAACCAGAAAATCGTTGTGGCAGACCTGATCGCCGGGCGGGTGCCCGACCCGCGCTATGGGGTGACTGCCAAGCAGCGCAGCACGCATAACAACTACCTGACGTTGCCCGTTGTTTTCCTGATGTTGTCGAACCACTACCCTCTGGCTTTTGCGAGCCAGTGGAACTGGGTGATCGCAAGTCTCGTTTTCCTGATGGGGGTAAGTTTGCGGCACTGGTTCAACCGGCGCCACGCGCATCAGGAATCGCCTTGGGGCGCGCTCTTGGTTAGTGCGCTGCTGGCCGCGGCCATCGTATGGCTGTCGCTGGCCGGAAGTGCTGCGAAAGCGGGCACTGATGAGGCGGCACTATCGCCTGCGGCGGCGCGCTTTGCTGCGGCAGAAGGATTTGACGAGGTGACCGGCATCGTGCTGGGCCGGTGTTCAATGTGCCACGCGGCCGAACCGGGTTATCCCGGCATCGGGCGCGCGCCAAAGGCGGTAATGCTAGAGACGCCAGCGCAGGTGGCGCGGGCGGCGCAACAACTTTATCTGCATGCAGGCGCCAGCACGGCAATGCCGCCTGCGAATATCAGTTTCATGGAGCCTTCCGAGCGCGCCGCAATCGTTGCGTGGTATCGCCGCGCATTGAACCCCGCCGCGCCGGGCTGAACGGCGCGCTTGCGGCGCAGCGGAGCCTGCCCATCGGTCTGAATAGGACGCAAATTTGGCGGCTTGGCGGGTGCCCCCGTATTGCGACATGCGCGTAGCTATCGGGCGGGTTTCGCGTGTGGCACGCTGTTCGTGCAGACCTCTGGTGGGGCACGGCGACCCCGGCTGTGCGGGTGCTGCGGCACGGTGGCCACGCGAGGGTTGCCGCAAGTATGGCTGCGCGGGCGATATGATGCGTCTTGCGGCGCGGGTGCTGCGGTAAGCCCTGCCGAGAGGGCTGTGTGGCAAGCCTTACAGAGGGCGCATCACGGCACGCCTGTCTGTTTGGGCGCTGCGGCAAAACTTGCGCGGGTTTCACGCTAGGCAAGCGGGCTCGCCGCGCGCAAAGGCGCGGTTTTGTCC
>NZ_JBFHIA010000039.1:0-16521 GCF_041596715.1 Phaeovulum sp. | reverse complement strand
TTGGTCATGCGGAAGATCTTGGGCAGCGGCCATGCGGGGGTATAGCTTTCCAGCCGCGCCACAGCGCGCGGCGACAGGATCAGCACCCCATGCGCGCCTTCGCCGCCCAGCACTTTCTGCCAGCTGAAGGTCACCACATCCAGCTTGTCCCACGGCAGGTCCATCGCAAACGCAGCGCTTGTGGCGTCGCAAATCGTCAGCCCCTGCCGGTCGGCGGGGATCGCATCGCCATTCGGCACCCGCACACCCGAGGTGGTGCCGTTCCACGTAAACACCACGTCGGCGTTGAAATCGACTTCGGCAAAATCCACGATCTCGCCATACGCGGCTTTGCGCACCTTGGCGTCAAGTTTCAGTTGCTTGATGACATCGGTCACCCAGCCTTCGCCAAAACTTTCCCATGCCAGCATTTCGACCGGCCGCGCCCCAAGCAGCGACCAAAGCGCCATTTCCACAGCACCGGTATCCGATCCGGGCACGATGCCGATGCGGTATCCCTCGGGCACGCGCAGCACCTCGCGGGTCAGATCGATCGCTTCTTTCAGCTTGGCTTTGCCCACCGCTGCACGGTGCGAACGGCCCAGCGGCGCATCGGCCAGCATTTCCAGCGTGAAGCCGGGGATTTTAGCACAGGGGCCAGAGGAAAAGCGCGGGTTTGCCGGGCGCGCGCCCGGGGTCTGTAGCTCAGACATGGTATCCTTCCAGATAAATGCCCCCCGTTGGGGAGGGGTGTCCCGCCGCCGGGAATAGCTGCGCCGCAGCACTGGCACAAGCGGTCAAATTGCGCTAAGCGGCGCTTTGCCAGCAAAAAGCGACGCGCCGCGTTCACTATCGGAAACAGCCGCCATGTTTATCGCCAGCCTCATCGCCAACCCCACCGGGCGCCCGTTGGACCGCGTTGCAGTCGAAAGCCTGCGCGACGCATGGGGCGGGGGCGAGGCGGTCTGGCTAAACCCCGGCATCGCGGCAGAGATTGCGCTGCCCGAGGTTCCGGCAAATCGCTGGGATGTCTGGGCCGGGTTGCAAGAGCTTGGCATCGACCTTGTCGTGCAGCCCGCCGAGGGGCGGCAAAAGCGGATGCTGCTGGCCGATATGGACAGCACCATGATCGGGCAGGAATGTATTGACGAACTGGCCGATGTGGCAGGCGTTGGTGCGCAGGTGAAAGACATCACCGCCCGCGCCATGAATGGCGAGCTGGATTTCGAAGGCGCGTTGACCGAGCGGGTGGCGCTACTGCGCGGCCTGCCCGAAGCGGTCATCGCGCAGGTTCTGGCCGAGCGCATCACCTACACCCCCGGCGGGCGCACGCTGATCGCCACGATGCACGCCTTCGGTGGCCACGCGGTGCTGGTGTCGGGCGGCTTTACCGCCTTTAGCGCAACTGTCGCAGCACATCTGGGCTTTGACGAGCACCACGCCAACACCTTGCTTGTGCAAGATGGTCATCTGACGGGCGCGGTTGCCCACCCGATTCTGGGCCGCGCCGCCAAGGTGGCCGCATTGCAGGAAATCACCACCCGCCTCGGGCTGACCCCCGCCGATGTTCTGGCGGTGGGCGATGGGGCCAACGATCTGGGCATGTTGCACCTTGCCGGGGCTGGCGTGGCGCTGCACGCCAAGCCTTCGGTCGCCGCCCAATGCGAGATGCGCATCAACCACGGCGATCTGACTGCCCTTCTCTATCTGCAAGGCTACTCGATCAGCGATTTCGCCTGAGATTGCCAGCGCTTCGCGCCCAGCGTAGCTTGATCGCATTTGGGTAGCGCATGGGTTCTGGCGATGGACAGTTTTCTGATTTTGCTGGCACTGAGCGTTGTCGGCGTTCTGATATGGCTACCGATCTATGTTCTGGTGCTGGCAGCGCGCTTGCGCAGGCTGACCGAAAGGCTGGCGCGGATCGAGGCAGAGCCGCGCGCGGCCGATGCCGCCTTGCCGAAACGCGCCGAAACTGCGCCTAAAACCCTTGCGGCCGCCCCCACCCCTGCCGCACCCCAACTCCCCCCACCGGCCCGCGCCGCCAAACCGGCTGACCAGAACCGGCCGCTGGTGGTCAGTACCGAACGGCTCAGGGCCGCCACCGCGTGGCTGGTGCGCAATTGGGTCTATGCGGTTTCGGCCGCCTCGCTAGCGCTCGCCGCAATCTTTCTGCTGCAATACGGTGTCGAACATGGCCTGCTGCCACCTGCCGCACGGGTTGCCGCGGCGATGGCCTTGGGCCTTGCGCTGGTGGGCGCGGGCGAATGGTTGCGCCGCCGTCACGGTGACAGCACCCGGCAGGCCACGGCCTATCTACCCTCCACCTTTTCGGGTGCGGGCATCGTGGCGCTGTTCGCCTCAGTCGTTGCGGCGCGCCAGCTTTACGGGCTGATCGGCCCCGAGGTTGCCTTTGCCGGGCTGCTGGGCGTGGCAGCACTGGCGATGGTGCTGGGCTGGCTCTACGGGCCGTGGCTGGCGGCGGTGGGCCTTGTGGGCGCAGCTGCGGCACCTTTCCTTGTCGGCGGCAGCGCCGAGGCGACGTGGTGGCTTTTCCCCTATTTCGCCCTTGTCACCGCAACCGGCCTTGCGATTGATGCGGCCCGCCGCTGGGCATGGGTTTCGGTGCTGGCGCTGGCCCTTGGCTACGGCGGGGGTACGCTGGTTCTGGCAAGTGGCGGCGCGCCGGGCTGGTTCGCGGCCGAACTCGCTGCACTTGTGCTGCATGCAATCGCGCTTCCGCCGCTGGCGCTGATGCCTGCTCATGACGGCCCCTTGGCTTCCGTTCGGCTGGTGCGCGGTGTCGGCCAATGGCCCGCCTTTCCGGTGCGTCTGGTGGCGGGCAGCACGCTTGCGGCAAGCCTGACGCTGGCGCTTCTTGGCACCGATACTGCCTCTGAAAGCCTCGCGGTTTTTGCGATGCTGGCGGCGCTGGTGCTGGCCCTCGCACTTTGGGCCAAGGGTGCCCCGGCGCTGGCTGACCTGACGGCGCTGCCCGCGCTTGCCTTCATCGCGCGGCTTGCTTTTGAAGGCTCTGGCGGCAGGCTGCACAGCGATTTCATGGCGCAAATGACCCTGCTGCGCGAACCGGAAAGTTCCGCGCCCCTAACCGTCACGCTGCTCTTGGCGCTGGCGCTGGCGGGCAGCTTAGCCGCCGCGTGGCGCAGCCTGCGCGCGGCCGATGCGCCGATCGCGCCATTCTGGGCCGCGGGCGCTGTGCTCTTTGCCCCGCTTGCGGCGCTGACGCTTGAACTTTTCTGGGCACCTGCGCTGGTGATCGGGGCCTACCCTTGGGCGCTGCACGTTATCGCACTGGCGGCGCTGATGGTCTGGCTGGCGGTGCTGTATGCACGGGCCGATGCCGCAAATCTGCGCCGCGCCGCGCTCGCCACGCTTTCGGCGCTGTCGCTGATCGCATTTGCACTGTTCATCCTGTTGTCAGAGGCAGCACTGACCGTGGCGCTTTCGGTGCTGGTGGTGGTCGCCGCAGCGCTTGACCGGCGCATCCGGCTGCCGGAAATGGGTTGGTTCATTCAGGCAGCACTTCTGGTGCTCAGCTGGCGGCTCTTGCTTGATCCCGGCATCGACTGGGCGCTTGCCGCGCCACTTTGGGAGGTAGCACTAGCCTTCCTCGCGGCCTCTGCCGCCTCGGCCGGGGCTTGGGTGCTGCTGCAAGGCCTTGGCCGCGATCGGGTGACGCCGCTGCTGGAAAGCGCAGGCGTGGGCTTTGCCACGATCTTTGCGGATATTGTGATATTCCGCTGGCTTCGTGACAGTTTCGTGGGCGATGCCGCGGCCACACATTGGGGCATGGCGCTGCTGGCGCTGCCGTGGCTTGTGACCGCGCTGGTTGCACTCTGGCGGATGCAAACAGGCGGGCCATTGCGCCCCTTTCGCAAGGTTCTCGCGGCGCTTTCGGGGGCAATCGGTCTTGCGGGGCTTGCAGGGGCCGCGCTGGTGGCCAACCCGCTCGTCAACCCGGGGCTGGCTGGCGACAACGCCGTTGCGGGCCCAACTCCGCTTGACACGCTGACGCTTGCCTACCTTGTGCCCACAGCCCTTGCATTTGCCGCAGCACGCGCATTGCGCAACCGCCTGCCACGCGCGCACCTGCCGCTTCTGGCAGGCGCGGGGCTACTGGCCGCACTTTGGCTCGCGCTTGAAATCCGCCGCTTCTGGGTGGGCGATACGCTTTGGCAGGGCGGCGTGCCGCAGGGCGAGTTGATCAGCTACACCGTGGCGCTGGTGCTTGTGGCCGCAGCATTGCTCTATCAGGCCATTGCGCGCGGTTCGGCCCCCTTGCGGCGGCTGGCGATGGCGGTGGTGGTGCTGACCGTGGCCAAGGTGTTCTTGCTTGACGCGGCGGGCCTGACCGGGCTGACCCGCGTCGCCTCATTTCTGGGGCTTGGGCTTGCGCTTGCGGGTGCTGCATGGCTCAACCGCTGGGCCGCAGGCCAGCAGCGTGGCACAATCCCCTGACCGCGACGTTTTGACCATGCTTGGCCTTCAGATTCCGCGATATATGCGGACGCGTTCTATAATCAGAAACGGGCACTGCGGTGCCATTGGGAGAGCTTGGCATGAACAGGGTATTTGCACGCGTTGCGACACTGGCGCTGGCGATAGGTCTTGCAGGCGCAGCGCACGCCGCAGATCTGTTCAAGATCGCGCTGCCCGATGGCACAGACGGGCGCTATGCAGTGGCACTGCCGCCGGGTTTTGACCCTGCAAAGACCTATCCCACATTGCTGGCCATTCCGGGTGGCGAACAAGCCCTCGAAGGTGCCGTAAGCATGGTGCAATACCTCGAGGAAGAGGCCGGCAAACGCGGCATGATCCTGATCGGTCTTTCCACCGAATATAACGGCGTGCGCCCGATGTATGGGCCCTACGCCGACGATACGCTGATACCGATGTTCATGGACGAGATGTTGAAAAGCTACCCGGTCGAGGGCGGCAAGTTCTACATCACCGGCCATTCGGCGGGGGGCGAATCTGCCTTTCGCGTGGCGATCCGCCACCCCGAAATGTTCCGCACGATCACCTCGACCTCCAGCTACGTCGCCGATGAAGACCTGCCCAACGTGGCCGTGCTAAAAGAAATCCCCATTAACCTGTTCGTCGGCGGCGAGGACTTTGCCTACCATCAAGGTGCCAAGCAATCGCGCGATCTGCTGACCGCCGCTGGCGCAGATGTCTATTTCGAGGTTCGCGGCACCGACCAACACTCGATCTTTTCGCTGCGCACGCCCGAGGGGCAGGCGTTTTTCTTCGACAAGATCACCCGCGACATAGCGCAATAACCTCACCCCGCTGGCGGGCGCGCAAGGCGGCTGGCCAGCAGATCGCCCGTCTCTGACAGGATCGGGTAGGCGACCATCGTGAAGGCGGTGTTCACCTGCTTGAGCGCGCGCAGCGTTTCCTGATGGATGTTCGAGGTCTCGATGCTTTCCACCCGCCCCTGCCGCAACCGTTCCAGATGCGAACGTTGGAGGTCGTGTTCGACCGCGCGCACCCGTTCCTTTTCCTCAACCAGCGCGCGCGCCGCATCGGGGTTAAGCGTCATCAGCACATTCAGCGCCGATTGCGCGTTGGCCAGCACACGGTCGTGAAAATCGGTCAGCTCTTTCCAGCCGCTATCGGAAAACTGAAGGTTCTCGGTGCTCATCCGCGCCGCGAGCCCCAGCATCACACGCGAAATCGCATCGCCCGCCGCCTCGATATTGGCGGCAAGGTCCGCAAGCTCGACACTGCGCCGCGCCACCTCTACCCCCTCGCTTTCGCGGGTAAGGCGGGCAAGGTATAGCTTTACCTCGAAATGCATCCGGTCCACGGCGCGTTCTTTCACCCGGATCGCCTCGGCGGTTGGCTCATCCCAAGTGGCGTACAGCTTGACCACGGGGCGCAGCATCGCCTCGACCTCTTCACCCATGTGCAAGACCTCGCGCGCGGCACAGGCCAGTGCCCGGTCCGGGAACGAAAGCGCCGCAGGTTCCAGCGCCGACAGACGCGCCAGTTCTGCGGGCACCTCGGGGGTGCGCAGAATCCGCTCTGTAACGCGCAGCACCACGCCGCGAAACGGCAGCGACACCAGCGCGACCAGCAGGTTGAAGCCAAGGTGCAATGTCAGAATCTGGCGCACATCGCCGCCGATCAGCGGCAACCACGCCACCACCGCACCCAGCGCCATTAGCGCCGCAACCGCACCGCCTCCGCGCAGTAAAAGGTTGGCCAGCACCACCCGACGCGCCTCTACCTCGGCAGAAAGCGTCAGGAACCACGCAACAAAACTGCCACCAAGGTTTGCCCCCAGCACCACAGCCGCCGCCACGGGAACCGGCATCACCCCCTGCGCCACGAATGTCACCACCAGCAGCACCGCCGCCACGCTTGATTGCACCGCCCAAGCAAATACCGCGCCAATCACAAAGGCCGTAATCGCATCGCCGCCCAGATACCCCATCGCGCCCGCCACCGCGGCGCTTTCGCGCAAAGGCTCGGTCGCATCGCGGATCATGCCCAGCGAGATGAAAATCAGTGCAAGCCCGATCACGATCCGCCCGTTTTGGCGCAACGTCTTGGATTCACTTCGCAAGAACAGCGTGACACCCACCAGCAGCAGCAAGGGCAGCAGCCAATCGCGGTGCAAAAGCAACAACTGCACCACCAGCGCCGAACCGACATCGGCACCCAGCACGATCGCAAGCGCCACCGAGGCGCTCATGGTGCCCGCCGTGATGAAAGAGGTGGCCAGCATCGTCACGGCGGTAGAGCTTTGCAGCAACACCGCAACACCCGCCCCCGCCAACGCCGCCAGCGCCGGGCGCCCCGCGCCAAGCCGCAGCCAGCGCCGCAGCGGCACCGAGAAGGCGCGCTCAACGCCCGTGCGCACCAGCCGCACGGACCAGATCAGCAAAGCCGCCGCCCCCGCGATCTGTAGCAAGAACAAAACCACGCCCGGATTTTCCACGCCACCTCCCTTGCCGCATGACAGCTTTGCACACGGCACCCTAATCCTCTCATTTGCGGCCAACTGCCGCCGAAAGTCCATGCCCGCCGAAATCCGTAACATCCGCGGCTGCGGCCCCTTTACTTCGCCCCGCAGCCCCGTGATCAAGGCGCGTCTTGCCTGCTGGAGCGCCTGATGTTCGAAGTTTCCCTCGACCTCGCCCTGATGCTGATCGCCGCTGCATTCGCCGCAGGCTTTGTCGACTCGATCGCAGGGGGCGGAGGGCTGATTACCGTGCCGGCACTTCTTCTGGCGGGCGCTTCGCCCTTGCAGGCGCTATCGACCAACAAGGTACAGGGCGTGTTTGGCGCAGCCACCGCTGCACTCAGCTTCGCGGCGCGCGGCCATGTGAACCTGCGCCGTCAGATCGGCGCGGCGGCAATTGCCCTTGCCGCCGGTATCGCGGGCGCGCTTTTGGTCTCGATCATCCCGACCGAGCCCTTGCGCCTTGTGCTGCCCGTGGTTCTGATCGGCATCGCCGCGTTTTTCTGGCTTCGCAAAGGGTTGGACGATACCGACCGCGCCGAACGTATTCCCCCCGCCGCATTCACCGCCTTCGTGGTTCCGCTGATCGGGTTCTATGACGGCCTGATCGGCCCCGGTGCCGGGGCGTTTTACATGATCGGCTTTGTAACGCTTGCAGGCTACGGCGTGCTGCGCGCCACGGCGCATACGAAACTGCTGAACTTCGCCTCGAACCTTGGTGGTTTGCTGGCGTTTACGCTGATCGGCGCGCCGTGGTGGGGCGTGGGCCTTGCCATGGGACTGGCGCAGATCGCGGGGGCGCGGCTTGGCTCGCGGCTTGCGATGCGCATCGGTGCCCCGCTGATCAAGCCGCTTCTGGTCATAACCTCAACGCTTCTGGCGCTGCGGCTGATCTGGCAGATGCTCTAGCACTATGCTTCAGCCCAAATATCCCCCGCGGAGCGCCGCACCGATGCAGGCAGCCTCCGGCGGGGATATTTTATCTGAAGCAGTGCGAAAGGTCAGGCAAACCCCGCCGCAATGCGCATCTCGCCCGTAACCAGCCCGCGCCAGTTGGTCAGCGGCGCCCCAGCATATTTGCGCGCTATCGGGTGCGCGGCGGGCAATGCGCCATATCTGACCAAAAGCGCCGTGATCGCCGCCTCGGATGCGCGGGTCGCGCCATCGAGGATCTTGAGCGCGATGCCGCGCTTTTGTTCCGGCAGGATTGCCACGAAAACCGCCTCGGCCCCGGTTTTTACCGCAACCTTTCCTTCCATGGCGCGCATCAGCAGGGTGCAGGCGCGCCCTTCGCCGGCCACCATTTCCGGGTAGGCCATCATCGCGCGCGCCAGCCGTGCCGCAGCCGCCTCGCGGTGGCCCCCTTCGGGGTTGGCGGCGGCGAAAAACGCCATCGCCCGCGCAAGCCCCGCAACCGAAGTGGCAAAGTTCGGGGCCGAGCAGCCGTCGATGCCGAAGCCGGGGCTGACCTCGCCGGTTACATCTTCAAAGGCTTCAAGCACGGCGCGCTGCACCGGATGTGCGGGCTCTACATATTCGGGGCCCCCGCCGAGGTGTTTGTTCAGCGTCAGAAACCCCGAATGTTTGCCCGAACAGTTGTTGTGAATCTGGCAAGGTGCGGTGTCGGAACAGACCAGCGCCTTCTGCGCGGCCGCGTCGTAGGGCAGGTGCGAGCCGCAGCGCAGATCGGCCTCGCCAAGGCCAAGGCCCGCAAGCCATTCCGTAACCGCCTCGGTATGGATCGCCGCGCCTTGGTGGCTTGCGCAAGACAGCGCCAATTGCCGCTCGGTCAAACCCGCCGCAGCCGCAGCCCCGCTTTCGATCAGCGGCAGCGCCTGGATCATCTTGCACGACGAACGCGGAAAGATCACCGCCCCCGGATCGCCCCAAGATGCCTCGATTCCGCCCGGCCCCCAGACCACCGCATGCCCGGAATGTGTGCTTTCCAGCCGCCCGCCACGCCACAGTTCTACCATCGGCACCGCCGCCATGCCCGTCTCCTCGCAAGGTTTTGCGCGGTTTCCCGCCAACGAGGGTTTTACCCGCTGCGGAAAGTGCGCTATCTGTTCGATATCGAGTTGAAAAGCACTCCGCCATCCGAAAAAAGGGTTTAAGCCCGGTGGTGTGATGCTGAGGCAGTAAGGCTGGAGGCCGTTGAGAGATGACCAATTCCGCAATCCGTGGTGCATTGATTGCAATGCTGGCGTTGAGCATACCTTTCACGCCCGCGCTGGCGCAGGATAGCACCAACCGCGTCGCTGCCGCGACCGACTGGAGCGTGTTTGTCGAAGAAAACCCCACGAAATCGTGCTGGATCGTATCGCAGCCCAAAGAAACGCTGAACACCCGTGACGGCAAACCCGCGCAGGTGACGCGTGGCAAGATTTTGCTTTACGTCTCGTTCTTCTCTGGATCGAAGGGCGAGGTGTCATTCGCCGGTGGTTACCCTTTCGCGCCCAACTCGACGGTCGAGCTGGATGTAAACGGCACCAAGTTCGAACTGTTCACGCAAAACGAAACCGCTTGGGCAGGTTCGCCCGATGACGACGCCAAGATCGCAGCGGCGATGAAGGCGGGGTCTTCGGCAATTGTCACCGGGCGTTCGGCGCGCGGCACGGTCACCAAAGATACCTTCTCGCTCTTGGGCTTTACCGCCGCGCTGGAAGAGGCCGCGACGCGCTGCAAATAAGCCTGTATCTGCACTGTTCCGTTCTGGCGGCGAATCCCCTATATCGGGGCCTTCCCGGCTATTGGATACGCCATGACTGACGCTTTGCTGCCCGTAACCCCAGAGGTCCGCATTCTGCCGCGCAAGCGGCCAGAGGGCGCGCGCACCAACATCGTGGGGCTGACCCGCCCGCAATTGCGCGCAGCGCTGATAGCCGCTGGCACGCCCGAGCGGCAAGCGAACATGCGTGTCGGTCAGGTTTGGCAATGGGTCTATCACTGGGGCGTGCGCGATTTTGCCCTGATGTCGAACCTTGCCAAGGACTATCGCGCCCTGCTGGCCGAGAGTTTCGAGATTGTTTTGCCCGAGGTCGTCACCCGGCAGGTTTCCGACGACGGCACGCGCAAATATCTGGTGCGTATCGCGGGTGGGCATGAGGTTGAGGTTGTCTATATCCCCGAGGACAATCGCGGCACTTTGTGCATTTCCAGCCAAGTTGGCTGCACGCTTACCTGCACCTTCTGCCACACGGGCACCCAGACGCTGGTGCGCAACCTGACCGCGGGCGAGATCGTCGGGCAGGTGATGCTGGCGCGCGACGATCTGGGCGAATGGCCCAAGCAGGGCGCGCCCAAAGACGAAACCCGGCTAATCTCGAACGTCGTGCTGATGGGCATGGGCGAGCCGCTCTACAACTTCGAGAACGTGCGCGATGCGATGAAAGTCGTGATGGACAACGAAGGCATCGCACTTGGCCGCCGCCGCATCACGCTATCCACCTCGGGCGTCGTGCCAGAAATTGCCCGCACCGCCACCGAGATCGGCTGCCTGCTGGCGGTATCGTTCCACGCCACAACCGACGAAGTGCGCGACCGTCTGGTGCCGATCAACCGCAAATGGAACATCGCCACCTTGCTTGACGCTTTGCGCGCCTACCCGGGGCTTAGCAATTCTGAACGGATCACGTTTGAATATGTGATGCTCGACGGCGTCAACGACAGCAAGGAAGACGCGCATCGGCTGGTGGCGCTGTTGCAGGGCATCCCGGCCAAGGTGAACCTCATTCCGTTCAACGAATGGCCCGGCGCGCCCTACAAACGCTCGTCCGGCAACCGCATCCACGCCTTTGCAGACATCATCCACAACGCAGGCTACGCAAGCCCGATCCGCACCCCGCGCGGCGAAGACATCATGGCGGCTTGCGGCCAGTTGAAATCGGCTACCGAGCGCGCCCGCAAAAGCCGCGCCGAAATTGCCGCCGAGGCGGGCCAACCGCCGCCGCCCCGCGTTGCGCGCCGCCCCGACGCGCCCGATTTGCATTAACGCAGGCAGGCTCAATCGTCTTCGGGTTCCGAAGCAACCGGCTCATCCGCAGCCGGTTCGAAACGCGCGGCCCAGCGCTCCGACAGGTGAAACAGCAGCGGGTTGAGCAAGATCGAGATCATCGCGCCCGCCACCACAAGGTCGCGCGCCTCGATCGGCACGATATCTAGCTGCTGCCCCATCACGATCAGAATGAACGAAAACTCGCCGATCTGCGCAAGGCTGGCGGCAATTGTCAGCGCCACGCGCCGCTCGTAGCCAAATGCGCGAACGATGCCGAACGCCGCGGCGGATTTGACCAGCAAGATCACCACCACCGTCGCCAGCAAGGCAAGCGGCGCATCGGCCACGACTTGGGGATCAAACAGCATCCCCACCGAGACAAAGAACAGCACCGCAAAGGCATCGCGCAAAGGCAGCGTTTCGCGCATCGCTTGGCTTGCCAGTGTCGACTCGGCCATCACCATGCCCGCAAAAAACGCGCCAAGCGCGAAGGACACCCCAAACATATAGGCAGACCCGAACGCCACGCCCAGCGCGGTTGCAAGCACCGCCAACCGAAACAGCTCGCGGTTTCCGGTCATCGCTACATAGTGCAAGATCGCCGGTATCAGCTTGCGCCCGACAACCATCATCAGCGCAACGAAGGCCGCCAGCTTCAGCGCCGTTATCAGCAACATCCCGGCAATCGGGCCCAAGCCCAAGCGCGCGGCCTGCACGGCCTCGTCTGAAATAGGCGCGGCAGTGCCGCCCAGAACACCGGCCAGCGGCGGGATCAGCACCAGCGACACCACCATCACCAGATCTTCAACGATCAGCCAGCCCACGGCGATGCTGCCGCGCCTAGTTTTCAGAATCCGGCGGTTCTGCAAGGCGCTCAGCAACACCACCGTAGATGCCACCGAAAGCGAAAGGCCAAATATCAGCCCCGCGCCTATGCCCCAACCGCTCAACCAGCCGACCATCACACCGGCCAGCGTCGCCACCGCGATCTGCCCCAACGCGCCGGGGATGGCGATAGCGCGCACCGCCATCAATTCCTTGACGGAAAACTGCAACCCCACCCCGAACATCAGCAAGACGACGCCAAGCTCGGCAAGCTCTGCTGCAAGCTCCTGATCGGCAACATATCCCGGCGTAAAAGGCCCGATCACGACCCCGGCCAACAGATAGCCCGCCAGCATCGGCAAGCGAAACCGCTGCGCCACCAAGCCAAACAGAAACGCAAGACCAAGGCCCGCTACAATCGTGGCGATAAGGGGCGCGTCATGCGTCAACTGGCGGTCCTCTGCAATCATGGCAAGCACCGCAGCAGACGCGCTGCATCCGTGTGCCTCCGAGGTAAAGTGCTGTGGCGAGTGATTCCAAGCTATTCTGTAGGTGCCAATTTTCAATGCCTTGGCTGCATGACGCAAAGAACCGTGCTGTTTTTGGCAACACCCCCGCGAAATCTGTGCCGAGCACTGCCACGCCAAGCCCCTATTGACCCGCCCGCACACCCTGCTACGCCTTCGCCATGACCTTGCCGCTTTTGCCCAACGCCACGGCCCGCCGCCTGTTCCTTGCCGGTGCGGGCCTTGCCACGCCACCCACGGGCGCGGCCAGCGGTGCAGCACTGGCGGGCCTTGTCGAAAGCCTAGGCTTCGTGCAGGTCGATAGCATCCAGACGGTCGCGCGCGCGCATCACATGATCCTGTTCGCGCGCCGCCAAAGCTATCGCTCCGAGGCGCTGGCCCCGCTGATCGAGCGCAAGCGGCTGCTTTGGGAACATTGGACCCATGACGCCGCGATCTTGCCGATCGCGCTTTACCCCCATTGGCGGCACCGGTTCGCGCGCGATGCAGACCGGCTGCACAGCAACTGGCGCAAGTGGTTCCGCGAAGGGTACGAGGCGCAGTTCGACACGATCCTGCGCCGGATCGAGGCCGATGGGCCCGTGAAATCTTCCGAAGTAGGCGAGGGCGAGGCGCGCGGCAAAGGCGGCTGGTGGGATTGGCACCCCTCCAAGACCGCGCTCGAATGGCTCTGGCGCACTGGCGCGCTGGCGATCACCCGGCGCGAGGGCTTTCAAAAGGTCTATGATTTATCTGAACGGGTGATCCCGGCACCGCTGCGCGCAGCCGCACCCTCGGCAGAGCAGACCGTCAACTGGGCCTGCGGCAGTGCGCTTGATCGGCTTGGCTTTGCCACGCCCGGCGAAATCGCAGCCTTCTGGCGCGCGGTCCGCCCCGATGAGGCGCGGGCGTGGTGCGACGCGGGCCTTGCGTCGGGCGATCTGATCGAGGTTGCGGTGCAAGGCGCTGATGGTATGCCCCGCCGCGCGCTCGCACGCGCCGATCTGCTGGCAAATGCGGCCAAACTGCCCGATCCCCCGCCCCGTCTGCGCATCCTCTCACCCTTCGACCCCGCCCTGCGCGACCGCGCGCGCACCGAGCGGCTTTTCGGCTTTCACTACCGTATCGAGGTTTTCGTGCCCGAAGCGCAGCGCCGCTTTGGCTATTACGTCTTTCCGGTGCTGGAAGGCGTGCAGCTTGTCGGCCGCATCGACATGCGGGCAGAGCGCGCGGGCGGTGTGCTGGCCATCCGCGCCTACTGGCCAGAGGCGGGGGCCCCGCTTACCAAGGCCCGAGCCGCGCGCCTTGACGCCGAATTGGCGCGCATGGCGGCTTTCACGGGTTGCAGCCGCATCGACTTTGCCCCCGACTGGCAGCGCGAGCCGGTTCAGCGGCCGTAAACGCCCAACGAAACCGGCTGGCCGTTGCCAAGGTTCAGGCCCTGCACGCTGCCCAAATGGCGCGCAAAAACACCCGCCGCCGCTAGTGCAGCCTCGGCTTCGGCCAAAGGCAAAACCGCGCGTATGCAGGCGTCAGGTTGTGCAAGGGCAGCGGCGGCCTCTGCGGCATCCGTATGGCGCACTGGGCCGGGGCTGAGAAACACCAGCGAAGGTTCTGCAAACCCTGCAACGTGAAGTGTGGGCGCAGGGCATTCTTCCCCCACCGCCAGCGAAACAATCGCAGGTGCGGGCCAAAGCGCGCCGACCTGCGCCAGCAGCCCCAGACTTCCCGCACCCAGCGCCGCACCCATCAGCCAGAACCCGATCAGCGCCGCACCCGACAGGCGCGCCCGCAGCGCCACCACCGCCAACCAGCCGCCAAGGCCGATCACCGCCAAGCCCGCCGTCATCGGCACCAAAGGCACCGCACCAAACTGCGCCTGCGCCACGCCACCTAGCACCAACAGCAGCCCCGGCGCGATTGCCCCGATTATTGCGGCCAGCGCCCATTGCCACCACCGCAGCCCCGCCGCCACGACAGCGGGCCAGACCAGCGCCAGCGCCAGTGCCAACGCCGGATACAGCGGCAGCACATAATGCGGCAGCTTGGTTGGGCTAAGTTCCAGCACCAGCCAGAACGGCAGCAGCCACGCCAGCGCAAAGGTCAGCCAAGCCGACCGCCGCGCCCGCCACAACGCGGGCAGCGACAACGCCAGAAGGATCGAGCCGGGAAAGAACGTCAGCCACATCGCCGCCAGATAGGTGCCGGGCGGCGCGCCGTGGCTTTCTTGCGCGGCAGCGACCTTACCCAAAAGGTCACGGCCCAGCGCCTCGGCCCAAAACTCTGTGCCAGCCTTGACGCTGATCGCCAGATACCACGGCACCACCAACGCGGCCAACGCCAACCCGCCCCAAAGCGGGCGCAGCGCCCCCAGCCATGCCACGCGGCGATGCCAAAGCGCCAACAGCGCAACGGTGCCGCCACTGACCAACAACCCGATCGGCCCTTTGATCAAAACCGAGGCCGCCAACGCGCCCCAAAACAGCGCCAGCGCGCCAAACCCGCGCGGCGCTAGCCGCTGTGGGTCAAACTCTGCGGTCAGCGCATCGCGGTAAAGCCGCGCCAGAACGGCTTGCGCCAGCACGATGGTTGCCAGCAACGCCGCATCGGTCGTGGCCAGCCGCGCCTCAAAGCCAAGAATCAGCGCGCCCGCCAGAATCGTTCCTGCCGCCAGCCCGGCACGCGCGCCGCCAAACACCGCAGCCGCGCGCGCAGCAGCCAGCACCGCGATCACCGCAGCCAGCAGCGAGGGCAACCGATAGCGCCAGATCGCGGCACCCTCGGCCTTGCCGGTCAGCGCCACGGCGGCGGATTGCAACCAGTAGATACCCACGGGCTTTTTGTATCGCGGCCCATCCTGAAAGCGGATGTCGATAAAATCGCCGCTGGCCAGCATTTGTCGGCTTGCCTGTGCAAAACGCGCCTCGTCTCGATCGACAGGCGGCATCGTGCTGAACCCCGGCAGCACGGTCGCCAGCACCAGCAGCGCCAACAGAACGCCTATGCCGCGCCCCGTCTGCGCGGCCCAAAACGCCTCGATCCGCGCGGCCAGCATGCGCACGGATCAGACGCCGTTCTTCCAGTTGGCGATAACCTCCACCGCCTCTTCGGCGGTCTCGACAAACGAAATCAGCCCGAGGTCATCGGCAGAAATCGTG
Source organism: Phaeovulum sp. (assembly GCF_041596715.1). Lineage (GTDB taxonomy): Bacteria > Pseudomonadota > Alphaproteobacteria > Rhodobacterales > Rhodobacteraceae > UBA6213. Next base: position 1,068 of record NZ_JBFHIA010000039.1, on the reverse strand, counting down.
CCCGCTTCTACCAGCGCCTCCCAGTTGATGACCTTTTCCCAGAACACCCGCCCGAACAGGATGAAGGGGATGCTTTTCATCCGCCCGGTCTGAATCAGCGTCAGCGCCTCGAACATTTCATCCATCGTGCCGAAGCCGCCCGGAAAGACGCAAACCGCGCGCGCCCGCATCAGAAAATGCATCTTGCGGATGGCAAAGTAGTGGAAATTGAAGCTGAGGTCGGGCGTCACATAGATATTGGGCGCTTGCTCGTGCGGCAGCACGATGTTCAGCCCGATGCTCTGCCCGCCCGCCTCATGCGCGCCGCGATTGCCCGCCTCCATCACCCCCGGACCACCGCCGGTGCAGATGACGTTTTCGCGCCCGTAGCTTGCCATGCTCTGCTCGGTCATCATGAAGGCAAAGCGGCGTGCTTCTTCGTAATAATGGCTCAACTCGCCCAAGGCAGGCACTTTGGCGGTATGCTTAAGCTCTGGCGCGGGTATCCGCGCACCGCCAAACATCACCACCGTGGTGTTCACCCCGCGCTCGTCCAATATCAACTGCGGCTTCAATAGCTCTAGCTGCAAGCGCACCGGGCGCAGTTCTTCCCGCATCAGGAAATCGGTGTCGGTAAAGGCCAGCCGATAGGCGGGCGCCCGCGTTTGCGGCGTTTCAGGAATACGATGCGAGGCGGCGACATCCTGCACGGAATCGCGGAACGGGTGGCTGCGGGGTTCGTCTTTCATCGACTTCTCCTTTGCGTGCATTGCGCGCATGATCTGCCCCGATTATAGGTTGAGATCGATCAATGCCATATGAAAGACACAGCCACCATGCCGATGAGCGCCCTTGAGACCTCCGTCAATGCCGCCTGGGAGGCGCGCGACACCATCGGCACCACCACCAAGGGCGAAGCCCGCGAAGCGGTCGAAGCCACGCTGGAAGAACTGGATAAAGGCCGCCTGCGCGTGGCCGTCCGGCAGGCCGATGGCCATTGGCACGTCAACCAATGGGCGAAAAAGGCGGTGCTGCTGGGCTTTCGGCTGAACGATATGGCGGTGCAGACCGGCGGCCCGCAGGGTGGCG
>NZ_JBFHIA010000038.1:0-16661 GCF_041596715.1 Phaeovulum sp. | reverse complement strand
CCGCCCATTCATGCGCGAATAGCCGCCCCGTGCGGCCCATTCCGCATTGCACCTCGTCAAAGATCAGCAGCGCGCCGGCCTCGTCGCAGCGCGCGCGCAGGGCGCGCAGATCGGCATCCGAAAGCGCGCGAATACCGCCCTCGCCCTGGATCGGTTCAACCAAGACAGCGGCGGTCTGCGGGCCGATGGCGGCAAGCAGCGCGGCCGCATCACCCCATTTCACATGGGTAAATCCCGGCATCAGGGGGCCAAAGCCCTTGGTCATCTTTTCCGACCCTGCCGCCGCGATTGCGCCTGTGGAGCGGCCGTGAAAAGCGCCCTCTAGCGTGACGATCTCGATCCGCTCGGGTGCGCCCTTCTCGTACCAGTATTTGCGCGCCATCTTGATGGCGAGTTCCGCAGCCTCGGTGCCCGAGTTGGTGAAAAATGCCGTATCGGCAAAGGTGGCGTTCACCAGCGCGTCGGCCAGCCGCTGCTGTTCGGGGATCTGGTAGAGGTTCGACACATGCCAGAGCTTGCCCGCCTGTTCCGCAAGGGCTGCGACGAGATCGGGGTTGGCATGGCCAAGCGCGTTGACCGCGATACCCGCGCCAAGGTCGAGGTAGCGGGCGCCATCGGTTGCGGTTAGCCAGCTGCCCTCACCCTTGACGAAGGCAAGGGGGGCGCGGTTGTAGGTAGGCAGGACGGATGTGATCATGGGCTGGATCCTGAAAGAAGGCCAATACGTGCGCGAGGGCGCGGGGGACTGTCAACGGCTTTGGGTGGGCAACGGGTGTGTTTTGGCCATGTTGCGGCCGAAAACACGGGATCGGACGTCAGGCGCGTCGCGCGCTGCGTCGGGGACGGGCAATAGGGGCGGTCCGTGCGATCATGGCGTTTGGGTAGCGTGGCGGCTATCTGTTGTAAAGAGTCGGCGGCATCGCGCGCCGCATTGCGCGCTCTGGCGCTTGATTTCGGGGGCTGCGCCTTGTATCTCGGCACGTCCCGCATAGAATGGGGCAAAGCGAGCGGAAGGGTGGCCGATGTCTTGGACCGATGAGCGCGTCGAGACGCTTAAGAAAATGTGGGGCGAAGGCCAGTCGGCCAGCCAGATCGCCAAGGAACTTGGCGGGGTCACCCGCAACGCGGTGATCGGCAAGGTGCATCGGCTGGGTCTGTCGAACCGTGCAGGCGCTGCGGGCGATGCGGTGAACGAACCGCAGGCCGTCGCGAATGGCGAGCAAGAGCCGGAAACGACCGAGGCCGAAGAGGCACCCGCGGTGGCGCCAGCCGAACCGCGCGTCGCGGCCCCGCCGCGCCCCGAACTGGTGGCGACAAACCCGGTCATTTCGAACCGCAGGCCGATCGTGCCCGCGGGCCAACCTTTGCCGCCGCAGCCTTCGGCCAACGAAATCAGCCCCGAGGCGCTGGCCTCGGTGCGCGAGATGGAAAAGCGGGCGCGCAAGCTGTCGCTGATGGAACTGACCGAGCGGACCTGCAAATGGCCGATCGGTGACCCGGCGACCGAGCATTTCTGGTTCTGCGGGCTGCCTTCGGTGGCGGGCAAACCCTATTGCGAGGCGCATGTGGGGGTGGCGTTCCAACCGATGAGCGCGCGGCGCGACCGGCGGCGCTAGGGCCGAGACGCAACGGATAACACGGTGATACGAAGGCTTATACCTTTGATTTATCGTGCATTTGCCGGTTCCGTTAAGCAGATTTTAAGGATTTGCGCACCGTGTAAGGGCTACGCCGGCAAAGGCCGGGGGGCCTTTGCGCGGCCCGATCTGCACGGCGCAGATCGGGCAACGCTGGCTTTCAACCCTTCTTTTCCGCCGCCGCGACGTGGCCTTTGACCGCAAGGAAGCTGTCGGGCGTAACCGAGATCGCGTCGATCCCGGCGGCCACCAGAAGGCGGGCAAACTCGGGATCATTGCTGGGCGCTTGCCCGCAAAGCCCAATATGCCGCCCCGCTTTGCGGGCCCGCGCTATGACATGTTCGATCATCCACTGCACTGCCGGGTCGCGTTCCTGAAACAGGCTCGCCAGATCAGCCGAGTCGCGATCAACCCCCAGCGTCAGCTGCGTCAGGTCGTTCGAGCCGATCGAGAAACCGTCGAAGCGTTTGGCGAAGTCGTCGGCCAGAATGACGTTCGAGGGGATTTCGCACATCACATAGACCTTGAGCCCGCCCTTGCCGCGCTTCAACCCGTTTTCGGCCATGACCTCCAGCACCTTGTCGGCCTCGTCCGGCGAGCGGCAGAAGGGGATCATCACCACCACATTGTCAAAACCCATCACCTCGCGCAGTCGCAGAATCGCGCGACATTCCAGCGCGAAGCCGTCGCGATATGCGGGCGAATAATAGCGCGAGGCACCGCGAAAACCGATCATCGGGTTTTCTTCGGCGGGTTCGAACTGACGCCCTCCCAGAAGCTCGGCATATTCATTGGTCTTGAAATCCGACATGCGGATGATGCAGGGGTGCGGATACCAAGTTGCGGCAATCCGCGAGAGGCCCATGGCGAGGGATTCGACGAAATAGTCGCTGCGTTCGGCATAACCGCGCGTGAGTCGGCTGATTTCGGCCTTTACCTCCTCGTCCTTCAGCGCATCGAACCGGGTCAGCGCCAAGGGGTGCACGCGGATCGTGTTGGAGATGACAAACTCCATCCGCGCAAGGCCCACACCATCCACCGGCAGTCGCCACCAACGCGCGGCGGCCGCGGGGTTGGCAAGGTTCAGCATCACTTCGGTGCGGGTCTTGGGCACATCGCCCAGCACGGTTTCTGTCACCTCGAACTCGGAAATGCCTGCATAGACAAAGCCACGGTCGCCCTCGGCGCAGGATACGGTAACCTCTTGCCCGTCGTGCAGCAGTTCGGTGGCATTGCCGGTGCCAACGATGGCAGGCAGGCCCAATTCGCGGCTGACGATGGCGGCGTGGCTGGTGCGCCCGCCGCTATCGGTGACAATCGCCGAGGCGCGCTTCATCACCGGCACCCAGTCGGGGTCTGTGGTGCCGGTCACCAGCACCGCGCCATCGACAAAGCGCGAAATATCAGCGGCGCTTTCGATCAGGCAGACTTCGCCCGTGGCGATGGCGCTACCTACGCTGAGTCCTTGCAGCAGTTGCTTGCCCTTGTCGCGCAAGCGGTAGCTTTTCAGCGCCCCCAGATCGAGGCGGCTTTGCACGGTTTCGGGCCGCGCTTGCAGGATGTAGAGAAGCCCGGTTTCCCCGTCGCGGCCCCATTCGATATCCATCGGCTGACCGTAGTGCTTTTCAATCACCACCGCGTGGCGCGCGAGTTCGAGGATTTCGGCATCCGACAGCACGAAGGATTCGCGCTCAACCTTTGAGGTGGGCACGTTGCGCGTGGCGGCACCGCGCGTGGTGTAGACCATCTTGCGCTCTTTTTCGCCCAAGCTTTTTTGCAGGATCGGGGTCAGGCCCGGTTTGGACAGAAAGGGCTTGTAGACCTGATATTCATCGGGGTTTACCGCGCCCTGCACCACGTTTTCACCAAGGCCCCAAGCGGCGTTTATAAGCACCACCTTGTCAAACCCCGACTCGGTGTCGATCGAGAACATCACGCCCGCCCCGCCGAGGTCGGAGCGCACCATCAGTTGCACACCGACTGACAACGCCACCGCCTGATGCGCATAGCCCTTGACGGTGCGGTAGCTGATCGCGCGGTCGGTATAGAGCGAGGCATAGCAACGCCTGCACGCCTCTAGCAGCGCGGCCTCGCCTCGAACGTTGAGAAAGGTTTCCTGCTGGCCTGCGAACGAGGCGTCTGGCAGGTCTTCGGCGGTGGCGGACGAGCGCACGGCCACGGCCGGGTCGGTTTGCCCGACCCGCTCGCCCAAGGTGCGGTAGGCGGCAATGATGTCGGCGCGCATCGCCTCGGGCCAGCGGCCTGCAAAGATCGCCGCGCGGATCGCAGAGCCGGTTTCGGCCAGTGTTGCGCGGTTTTCCGCAAGCGCGGCAAGACGATCTGTCAGCACCGCATCCAGCGCATTGGCGGCCAAATAGCCACGGAACGCATCGGCTGTGGTAGCAAAGCCCGGCGGCACCCGGATGCCCTTGTCAGCAAGGCTGCGGACCATCTCGCCCAGTGACGAGTTCTTGCCGCCGACAAGTGCCACATCCTTGCGGTTAAGTTTTTCAAACCAGATGAGCGTTGCGGATTCGCGGGCCATGGCGTGTCCTTTCGCCGTTGCGATGCCAATGCGGAGGATACACCTTTTAAACGCGCCGAAACATGATCCGGCGCAAGATAGGGCCGGTGCAGCAAGGCCCGCGCGCTGCGGCGCGCGCTTTACAGCCGGGCGCAACACGCCTACCTAGGCGCTCGCATCATGACGGATCGGCAAACGGGCGCCCCATGTTCAAAACCAAGCAACGCCGACTCTTTGCCTGGCTTGACGACCAGCTGCTTTGGCGGCTTCTCAGCGACAACATGCGCGCGCAGGCGACCAACTACAGTATCGCCATTGTCGCGATGGTGGTGATTGCCGCCAGCACCGCGGCAACCGCATGGATCATGCGCGACATTATCGATTCGATGGTCGCCTCGGGCGATCGGGCCAAAGTTTTCGCGGTGGCGCTAACGGTGCTGGTCATCTTTACGGTGCGCGGGGCGGCCAACTACATTCAAGCCGTGTTTCTAAGCCGCGCCGGCAACAGCGTGATCGCCAACCAGCAACGCCGGGTTTATGACCGCATCCTGCGCCATGGGGTGGCGTTTTTCAAAGACACTGCCTCGTCTGATCTGTTGATGCGCGTGACATATTCCGCGCAGGCGGCGCGCACGGTGATTGATACCATCGTCACCGCCTTTGTGCGCGACCTGCTGACCCTTGTCGGGCTGGTCGTGGTGATGATCTATCAGCAGCCGACGCTATCGCTGTTTTCGCTGTTGATCGCGCCGCTGGCGCTGGTGGGGGTGCGCTACATCCTCAAGCGTGTGCGCGCGATCGTAGAGCAGGAAATCGCCTCGCTGACCGAGATCATCAAGGTGGTGCAGGAAACCTCGGTCGGGATCCATGTGATCAAGGCGTTCGAGCTGGAAGAGCAGATGCAGGCGCGGATGAACGAGGCGGTGGCGCAGGTGGAAAAGCGCGCCAACGGCATCGCGCGGTTGCAAGCGGCAACCAGCCCGCTGATGGAAACCCTGTCAGGCTTTGCGATTGCCGGTGTCGTCGCGGTAAGCGCGATCAACATTTTCAGCGATGCGCCAACCACGCCGGGGCAGCTGATGTCATTCATCACGGCGCTATTGATGGCCTACGAGCCGTCAAAGCGGCTGGCCAAAATGAGGGTCTCGATCGAGGCTGGCATGATCGCCGTGCGGCAGATGTTCGAGATCATGGATGCGCCTCTCACGCTGGTCGAGGCGAGCAATGCGACTGCGCTGCCCGACAGCCCCGGCGAGGTGCGTTTTCGCGACGTCAGCTTTGGCTACGGGGCCGGGCGCGAGGTGCTGCACGGGCTCGACATCAGCTTTCCGGCGGGCCGCACGACTGCGCTGGTGGGCCCTTCGGGGGGCGGCAAATCGACCATCATGGGGTTGGTGATGCGCCTGTATGACCCGACCGAGGGCGTGGTGGAAATCGACGGGCAAGACCTGCGCGAAACCACCTTCGCCAGCCTGCGGCAACGCATCTCTTACGTCGGGCAGGAGACGTTTCTTTTCAGCGGCACGGTTGCACACAATATCGCGCTCGGCCGCCCCGAGGCCAGCGAGGACGAAATCATCGCCGCCGCGCGCGCGGCCAATGCGCATGATTTCATCGAGGCGATGCCTAATGGCTATCAGACAGACATCGGCGAAAACGGTGGTGCGCTTTCGGGGGGGCAGCGGCAGCGGCTGGCGATTGCGCGCGCGATCCTGCGCAACTCTGCGATCCTGCTGCTGGACGAGGCGACAAGCGCGCTTGACAGCAAGGCCGAGGCACAGGTGCAAGACGCGCTGGATCATCTGACCGCCGGGCGCACCACCATTGTCATCGCGCACAGGCTTTCCACGGTGCTTGGCGCCGACAAGATCGTGGTGATCCGCGACGGTGCGGTGATCGAGCAAGGCGCGCCCAAAGACCTGCTTTCGCAACCGGGCGCATTCCGCGAGCTTTACGAGGCGCAGTTTGGCCGTTTGGCGGCACCGCAAGAGTGATTGGCAGCACCGTGAGGCGGCACCTAACCTGCCAAAAATAGCGGGCGAATCTGATCGCTTTTGAAAAGCAATCCATCGCGCGTGAATTGCGCTGCCTTGCGCTGCCTTGCGGCCAATACTACCAGTTGGGGGTGCTGCCCCGGAATGCACATGTCAACCTAGCCAAATTGGCAGGTGCGTCATAAGATTTCAACTACTTGATTTTCTTGATTTCATTTATACTTAAACTTGAGTGAAGAGATATCTGACGCTGGGGAGAAAACGTAATCAGAGGGGTTCTGCCAAGGCCCATTTCTTCTCAATGTGTTCGAGAGCTCGCTCACTCGCAAGAGGGGGGGATGCGTAATGGCTGGGGAGATTCTTTCTTTTGGTGCGAATTGCAGTGCCGAGTTTGCGCTGCGAGGTCGGCGTGAAAAATCGGTGCTTGTTGCCGGGGGCGCGGGGTTTCTAGGCTCGCATATCTGCGCGCGTTTGATTGCCGCCGGGCGTCGCGTCATTTGCGTGGACAACCTGCTAACCGGCAGCCTGCGCAATGTGAGCGAACTGGCCAACAACCCACATTTCTGCTTTCATCTGCATGACGTGATAAACCCGCTGACAATTGGCGAGCCTATTAGCGAAATCTATAATCTCGCATGTCCAGCCTCGCCCGAAAAATACCAGCGTGATCCGCTGCATACCTTTCAGACATCGGTTCGCGGGGCGGAAAACCTGCTGATGTTGGCCCAGACAAAGGGCGCGCGGATTTTGCAAGCCTCGACCTCTGAAGTTTACGGCGACCCCGAGATCTCGCCGCAGCCAGAAAGTTACCGGGGCGCTGTCAATACCTTCGGGCCGCGCGCCTGCTATGATGAAGGTAAGCGCGCCGCTGAAACGCTGTTTTATGAATACAGCGCATTTGGCGGTATAGAAGCGCGCGTGGCGCGGATATTTAATACATACGGGCCGCAAATGGCCCATGATGATGGCCGTGTCGTATCCAATTTCATCGTGCAGGCACTGATGGGGCGGCCAATAACGGTTTACGGCGACGGCTCGCAGACCCGGTCGTTCTGCTATGTCGATGACCTAGTCGAAGGGTTGATGGCGCTGATGGCAAGCCCGCCCGATTGCCGCGGCCCGATGAACCTTGGCAACCCTGTCGAGTTTTCGGTTCGTGAACTGGCGGAAAAGGTGTTGGCCAAGACTGGGTCGCGCTCTGCCATCGTATTTCGCACCTTGCCCACCGACGATCCGCGCCAGCGCCGCCCCGATATCAGCCGCGCCCGCGAGAAGCTGGGGTTTGACCCCAAGGTCGGGCTGGACGCAGGGCTAGACGCCACCATCGCCTATTTCTCAACGGTCTTGGGCAATGCTGGAGACTCCATCAAGCAGGTGGTGTGATGGGCGAGGGCGCGCGCGTTCTGGTTACCGGAGGCGCTGGGTTCATCGGCTCGCACGCAGCCAAGGCGCTGGCACGGGCGGGGCATCTGCCGGTGGTCTTCGACACGCTGGAAATCGGCCATGCCGATGCGGTGCGCTGGGGGCCGCTGGAGGTGGGTGATGTGCGCGACGGGGCGGCGCTTGATGCGGCCATCGCCAAGCATCGGATCGAGGCGGTGATGCATTTTGCCGCCTATGCCTATGTCGGGGAATCGATGCAGGACCCGGCGAAATACTATGGCAACAACGTAGCGGGCATGATTTCGCTGCTGGCGGCCTGCCGCCGCGCGGGTGTGATGCAGGTCGTGTTTTCATCGAGTTGCGCCACCTACGGCCTGCCCGAGCGTTTGCCGATAGCCGAAGATGCGCTACAGCGCCCCATCAACCCTTACGGTCGCACCAAGCTGATCTGCGAAGACATGCTACGCGATCACGCGGCGGCCTACGGGCTGCGTTTTGCGGCGCTGCGCTATTTCAACGCCGCCGGTGCCGACCCCGAGGGCGAGTTGGGCGAACGGCACGACCCGGAAACGCATCTGATTCCGCTGGCATTGCTGGCCGCCTCGGGGCGCGGGGCACCGCTGGCGATCATGGGCACCGATTATGCGACCCCCGACGGCACCTGTATCCGCGATTACATCCACGTGGCCGATCTTGCGCGCGCGCATCTGCTGGCGCTTGAACATCTGCGGGCGGGTGGTGCCACGGTTGCGCTGAACCTCGGTAGCGGTCAGGGCCATTCGGTGCGCGAGATCGTGCAGGGGGTCGAGCGGGTGACAGGGCGCGCGGTGCCCTACCGCGACGGCGCGCGGCGCGCGGGCGACCCGCCGGTGCTGACCGCAGACCCCGCGCGCGCCGCCGAGGTGCTGGGGTTTCGCACCACCCATTCGGACCTTGACCAAATCCTTTCCGACGCTGCGCCCTGGTTTGGGCTGGAGGTGAATGTGAAGCATGCGCGACATGCATGAGCCAACGACCACGACCTTTGACGGTCCAGCCGCCTACGCGCTGCGCCCGGTGCTGCGCGGTGCGATGCGTTGGCGCTATTGGCTGGTGATCGCGCTTTGGGCCGCAGCGGGGGTGTTTTTCTGGGCGTGGTGGTTGCAGCGCGAGCATGTGCTTGAACCGATGCGCTTTTTCGCGGTGACGCTGCCGCTGATCTGGATCTATTCGATGCAGGTCTATTTCATGGTGGTCTTTGTTTTGGCGCGTGTGGCTGGTGCCCCGGTGCCCGCGCCGGGCACGCTGCGGGTGGCGATGATCGTGACCAAGACGCCCTCGGAACCTTTCGAGGTGTTGCAGCGCACGCTGACCGCGATGCTGGCGCAGGATTACCCGCATGACACATGGATTGCTGATGAAGACCCCACGCCTGAAACGCTGGCTTGGTGTGCAGCGCATGGTGTGCGGGTATCCTCGCGCAAGGGGGTAGCCGAATACCATCAGCCGGTCTGGCCGCGCCGAACCCGCTGCAAGGAAGGCAATCTGGCCTATTTCTACGACCATTTCGGCTATGAGCTATACGATGTCGTCAGCCAGCTTGATGCCGACCATGTGCCGCAGCCGGGCTATCTGCGCGAGATGTTGCGCCCCTTCGCAGACCCCGGCGTGGGCTATGTGAGCGCGCCGAGTATCTGCAATGCCAATGCCGCAGAAAGCTGGGCGGCGCGCACGCGGCTGCATGTCGAGGCGGGTTTTCACGGGGTGTTTCAGACCGGCTATACCGGGGCACTGGCACCCATGTGCATCGGCTCGCATTACGCGGTGCGCACCAAGGCGCTGCAAGCGATCGGCGGGCTTGGCCCGGAACTGGCCGAGGACCATTCAACCTCGATGCTGATGAACGCGGGCGGCTGGCGCGGCGTGCACGCCATCGACGCGATCGCCTATGGCGACGGCCCGGCGACGCTGACCGACATGGTGACGCAAGAGTTCCAGTGGTCGCGCAGCCTGCTGACGCTACTTTTGTCGCATACCTCGCGCTATGTCGCGCATCTGCCGTTGCGGCTGAAGTTTTTGTTCGTGTTCTGCCAGCTTTGGTATCCGCTGTTCGCGCTGACCACGGCGTTGATGTATGTCATGCCAATCGCGGCGGTGACCTTCGATATGCGCTTTGCGGATGTCACCTACCCCAGCTTTGTCGGCCATATGCTGCCCACCGTGGTGGTGCTGACCTTCTTTGCTTTCATGTTGAAATGGGATGGGCTGATGCGGCCGCGCGATGCCAGCATCATCAGCTGGGAAAAGGCGCTGTTCATGCCGCTGCAATGGCCTTGGGTGCTTTGGGGCTGCGTCATGGCGGTGCGTGACCGTCTGACCGGAAGTTTCGTCGATTTTCGCATAACCCCGAAAGGTGCAGCGGTCAGTCGCCGACTGCCGTTCAAGGTGCTCGGGGTTTATGTGGCGCTGGCGCTGGGTTGCATTCTGCCCGTGCTTTTGGTGCCCGAGGTGCACGAGGCGCGCGGCTTCTATTTGTTGCTGACGTTCAACGCCATCATCTACACGGCCATCGTCGGCGTGATTGTCGTGCATCATCGCAAGGAAAGTGGCGTGCATTGGCGCGCGCAGGCGCGCGACACCTTTGCCCATTTCGGGGTGACGGCGGCGCTGATCGCGCTGGTTGCCACCTCGCTGGCCTTGCGCGCGACCGAAAGCCTGCATGCGCTCGCTTACGGGCTTGAACCACTGCACATCACCAAGGCCGAATATCCGATTTCGGGTGCCGCAAGCGCGAAAGGCGGGCCTTCGGTGGTGTTTCGTCTGGATGTTGGTTGGAACTGATCGCTCCACACCGGAGCAAAAAGAGGGAGACTGTCATGAAACCGAAACTGGACTATCTTGAAATCAGGAGCCACGACGCGGGATTTCTGGCGTTCGCCCTTGCCGGGGCAATGCTGATTGCGATGCCCGCACTTGCCGCGCCGCCGGGCACGGTGCCGTTTGGTGCCTATGATCCGGACGGCACTTTCATCGATGACCCGGTGCCGATCATCGAGCATGTGTTCTTGCCTTGGGAGGACGTTTTCCTGCCCTCGCTGACCGATGCCGACGCCTATGCGCTGGAACGTGACCGCGCGCTTTTGGTCACGCTTGAACCCTGGACCTGGTCGCGCAGCGAGCGCAACACGCCCGGCTTCCTGCGCGCTGGCATCGCCGATGGCACCTATGACGTGAACATGCGCACGATTTGCGGCGTTTTCGACACGCTGCAAAGCCCGGTGACGCTGCGCTGGGGCCACGAGATGGATGACGACAACGGCCAGTTCATCTGGGCCGGATGGGAGCCGCAGGACTATATCTCGGCCTATCGGCGGATGATCGATATCTGCCGCGAGGCGGCACCGAACATCACCGTCATGTGGTCGCCGCTGGGCGATGAAGGGATGGAGCTTTACTATCCCGGCGATGATTACGTCGATCTGGTCGGCCTTTCGGTTTTCGGGCTGCAAGCATGGGATCAGGCGAAATACGGCCGTGACCGGACCTTCGCCGAGATTCTGGGGCCGCGGTACGAGCGCGCGGCATCGTTTGGCAAGCCGGTCGTCGTGGCGGAACTCGGCTATGTGGGGCGCGCGCCCTACATTGAGGACTGGGAAAACTCGGTGCGCGTCGCGTATCCGGAGTTTCCCAATCTGGTCGGCGTGGTCTACTTCAACTTCCCCGAAGTCTATGCGTGGCCCGAGGGGTTCGGACGGCCTGACTGGCGCGTAGATTCGCGTACGCTGCCGTAAGCAAATTGGCCGAATTGCGCCGTGCCAAGCCTTGGCGCGGCGCAGTCCCGCGGCATCCCGCCGCACAACAGCTAGTATAGGCGGAAAGCCGCCACTACCATAACAAGCGGCAAGCATCTAAGTTCTAACGATTTTCGGGGCGCTTCGGCGCCCCCAAGCTTTTGCCAAGGTCCTGCCCCAGTTCTGGCCCAATTGACGAGTAAACCTGCCCGTAGGTAAGCAGTTCGCCAATACCGTATCGGTGCCCGAGCGTTGCAGGACCAGCTTTCCAGCGCAACGCCCCCCGTGCCAGCGGTCAGAAACGAGGGACGAGCAAAATGACCTTACTTTCAAGGGCCGTAAAATCCGGTGCCACGATCGCTATTGCCGCAGCCATGCTTACTGCTTCAGCTGGCTTCACCGCGGCACTGGTGGGCAGCGAAGGCGCCCCCAAGATCAAGCCACAAAGCGGCAACGTGACAATCGCGTTCGACTGGCGCGCGGGTAAGCCGGGAACACGCGCCGCCACTGTGGTGTCGGTCTCGAGCAAAGTCAGCACCGGGCTAAATCTGGGCGGCGGAAGCTATGTCTGCTCGCCTGCGGGCTTTGGGCACCAGTCGAGCTGTTTCTCGCGCTGAATCGCCAGAGTTGAGGCCGGTTCCGCTGTAACCCGCCCGCGAAAACTGCTATAATTCCCACAGCTTGACGGGAAGGAGTAGCGGTATGTCCGACACCCCCCTGATGGCCGCCGCGTACAGATCGACGGTTTACGTGCACTGGCAATGCTCGGCGTGCTTTATGTGCATTACTGGAACAAAAACCCGACAACCGAGCATCTTCGGGTATCGTTGTTTTTCGTGGTCTCCGGGTTTCTCATCACCCAGATCCTGATGACAGCCAAGGATCGTGGCGGCCATATTAACATCTTCAACTTCTATGTGCGGCGCATGTTGCGGCTGTTTCCAGCACTCATTGTGCTGGTGGCGTTCGGTGTGGTCTTTGACATGGACGGTTTTCGTGCGCTTGCCATATGGCCGATGCTACAGGCGTCCAACATCTATTTCGCGATGACCCAGAACGTGACGCCTTGGGTGACGGGGCACCTTTGGAGCCTCAACGTTCTCGAACAATTCTATCTGCTCTGGCCGATCGTGATCTTGCTGCTGCCGATCAGACGCATCTATGTACTGCTGCTAGCCATCATTGGTTCGATGATCTTTCTGCGCGCCAATGCGAACGCGCTTGGCATCGACGGTTGGTGGACCTTTTTTGTCATCAACGCCGACCCAATCGCGGCTGGCGCACTCGCCTGCCTGTTGATGCGCGTGCCTGCTGTGGCTTCGGTCATTGTGTCGCGCCCGGCACTGGCTGCTGCGGTGCTCGCGCTTGCAGCGCCGTTCTTTCTTTGGGACGGGCTTGGTGGGTCACTGAGCTACCGGGTGATGATCCAGCCTGCTTTGGCAGTTATCGTTTGCGGTGCCTATGTCGGATACCGTGGCCCTATCGGTTGGCTGCTGGGTAACAAGGTGGCAGAGTTCATCAGCAAGATCAGCTATGCGGTCTACATTTATCACTTGATGATCTGGTGGCTAGTCGCACAGTGGTTCCCCGCGCTTTGGGACACCGGCCCTATGACCTTTGCAATTCTTACCGCGATCAGCCTGCTGGCCGCGACGCTTTCGTGGTATGTGCTGGAGCAGCCGATTTCGCGGCTGAAGCAGCATTTCCCCACCGCCGCCTTCGGGGTGGCAAAGCTGCCGAAAAGTGCATTTCCTGCTGCCGCTTAGTGTGGCCTGCGCTGGTCGGCGTCAGGTTCTGGTCACGCGCTCGGGTCTTGCGTGGGCTTGCCCGAGGGGCTACCGATTGGCTGTGTCTTTTGCCTCGAAATAGCGGCGCGCGGGCATCGCGGGGCTTGGTCGAAGAGCAGCAAGTAGCGGGTAGAAAATGAAAATCACGATGATCGGCACCGGCTATGTCGGATTGGTTTCAGGGGTGTGTTTTTCCGACTTCGGGCACGATGTGGTCTGCGTCGATAAAGACCCGCGCAAGATCGAGCTGTTGCGTCAGGGCAAGGCACCGATTTACGAGCCGGGGCTGGAAGATCTGATGGCCAAGAACGTGGCGGCCGGGCGGCTTTCCTTTACGCTCGATCTGGCGGCGGCGGTGGCGGGGGCGGATGCGGTGTTCATCGCGGTCGGCACCCCCACGCGGCGCGGCGACGGGCACGCCGACCTGACCTATGTGATGGCGGCAGCCGAAGAAATCGCTGCGGCGATAACGGATTACACGGTGGTGGTGACCAAATCGACCGTGCCGGTCGGCACCAACCGCGCGGTGAAGCAGGTGATCCGCAAGACGCGCCCCGATGCAGAGTTCGACGTGGCCTCGAACCCCGAGTTTCTGCGCGAAGGTGCCGCGATCGACGATTTCATGCGCCCCGACCGGGTTGTGGTGGGTGCCAGTTCCGATCGTGCACGCGAGGTGATGGGCGAGGTCTATCGCCCGCTGTTTCTGCGCGAGTTTCCGGTGCTGTTCACCGATCTTGAAACCGCCGAAATGATCAAATACGCAGCCAACGCCTTTCTGGCCACCAAGATCACTTTCATCAACGAAATCGCCCAGTTGTGCGAGCGCGTCGGGGCGGATGTGAAGCAGGTGGCGCAGGGCATGGGGCTGGATGGGCGGATCGGCAACAAGTTCCTGCACGCAGGCCCCGGTTATGGCGGGTCTTGCTTTCCCAAGGATACCCAGGCGCTGGCGCGGATGGGGCAAGACCATGCGGTACCGATGCAGATCACCGAGACTGTCATCAAGGTCAACGACGAGATCAAGCGGCGGATGATCGACAAGATTGTCGATCTTTGCGACGGCAGCGTGAACGGCAAGACCGTGGCGGTTTTGGGTGTGACCTTCAAACCCAACACGGACGACATGCGCGATGCGCCCTCGTTGACCATCGTGCCGGCGCTGGTGGGCGGTGGTGCCAAGGTGCGCGTGGTTGACCCGCAGGGCCGCGCCGAGGGCGAGGCGCTGTTGCCCGGCGTGCACTGGTTTGACGATGCCTACAAGGCCGCGCAAAAGGCGGATTGCGTGGTGATCCTGACCGAGTGGAACGAGTTTCGCGCGCTCGATCTGGTCAAACTGGGCAAGCGCATGGCCAGCCCGCGCATGGCGGACTTGCGCAATGTCTATTCGGCCAAAGACGCCAAGAAGGCGGGCTTTGTGGCCTATGTGAGCGTGGGGCGCTAAGTGCGGATATTCATCACCGGAACTGCGGGGTTCATCGGCTACCATCTGGCGCAGCTTGTGCTGGCCGAGGGCCACGAAGTGCAGGGCTTCGATGGGATGACCGATTACTACGATGTGGCGCTGAAGCGGCGGCGACACGCCATGCTGTTGCAGCACCAGAACTTTCACGCCACCGAGGCGATGCTGGAAGACCGCGAGGCGCTTGACCGCGCGATGGATGATTTTGCGCCCGATGTGGTGGTGCATCTGGCAGCGCAAGCGGGCGTGCGCTACAGCCTAGAAAACCCGCGCGCCTACCTCGACGCCAACATCATCGGCAGTTTCAACGTGATGGAGGCGGCGCGGCGGTTGGCGGTGCGGCATTTGCTGATGGCCTCGACCTCTTCGGTTTATGGTGCCAACGAGGCCATGCCCTATGCCGAAACCGACAAGGCCGACACCCAGATGTCGTTCTATGCCGCAACCAAAAAGGCGACCGAGGCGATGGGCCACGCCTATGCCCACCTGCACGCGCTGCCCACCACGATGTTTCGCTTTTTCACCGTCTATGGCCCTTGGGGACGCCCTGACATGGCGCTGTCCAAGTTCACACAGGCGATCCTCGCGGGGCGGGCGATCGACGTATACAACCACGGCGAGATGTGGCGCGATTTTACCTATGTCGATGATCTGGTGCGCGGCATCCGGCTGTTGATCGACGCGGTGCCCGCTGGCCCCGAAACCGCCGTGGTGGGCGATAGCCTTTCGTCGGTGGCACCGTGGCGCGTGGTCAATATCGGCAATTCCGAAAAGGTGCGGCTGGAAGATTTCATCTCTGCCATCGAGGCCGCTACTGGCCGCAAGGCAAGCCGCAACTACCTGCCGATGCAGCCCGGCGATGTACCCGCCACATGGGCCGATGCCTCGCTGCTGCGCGCGCTGACCGGCTATGCGCCCAAAACCCCGATCGCCGAAGGCGTGGCACGGTTTGTCGAGTGGTATCGCAGTTACCACGGCGTTTGAGCTGGCGCGCGTAAGCGCGTGCCATCGTCCCATATCGTTCTGAACTCGCAACTTGGGTGCCGCGCTTCTAGGGCGTGCAATCTGACTAGCGCGTTGCGCGAAACTCTGCTTTTATTGCAACCATAGATTGTAATTAGGGCGAGGCATGACACCTCATACCATTCACCCGGTCATTCTATGCGGCGGCTCTGGCACGCGGCTTTGGCCGCTATCGCGCAAAAGCTACCCCAAGCAATTCGCGCGGCTGATGGGCGATGAGAGCCTGTTTCAGGCAACGGTGCGGCGCGTGGCCGCGAAGGGCTTTGCGCCGCCCTTGGTGGTGACGGCAGATCCCTTTCGCTTTATCGTGACCGAGCAACTGGCAGCGGTTGAAACCACGGCGCAAGCGGTGCTGATTGAGCCCGAGGGGCGCAACACGGCGCCCGCGGTGCTGGCAGCGGCGCTCTGGTTGGCGCGCAACGCGCCCGGCGCGTTGATGTTGGTGGTGCCCTCGGATCATGTGATCGCAGATGCAGAGGCGTTTCGCGCCGCGGTCGCAACGGCAGTGCCCTGCGCGCAGGGCGGCGATCTGGTGACCTTCGGCGTCACGCCCACCCGCGCCGAAACCGGCTACGGCTGGCTGGAACTCGCGGCGGGGGCGGATGCCGCAGCCGGGGTGCCACAGCCCCTCGCGCGGTTTGTGGAAAAGCCCGATGCGGCGCGCGCCCAAGCGATGCTGGCGGCAGGAACCTACCTTTGGAACGCGGGGATATTTCTTTTTACCGCCGAGGCGCTGATTGCCGCCTACCGGGCGCACGCGCCGCAACTGATGGCCGGGGTCGAGGCGGCGGTGAACGCGACCCAAGGCGATCTGGGCTTCACGCGCCTTGCAGCAAAGCCTTGGGCCGCGCTGGAAGATGTTTCGATCGACTACGCGATCATGGAACGCGCGGCGAACCTTGCGGTGATGCCCTTTAGCGCGGGCTGGTCGGACCTTGGCGGTTGGGAGGCGGTCTGGCAGGAAAGCGGCACCGATGGCGCGGGCAATGCGACCTCGGCGCATGCCACCGCAATCGACTGCCGCGACACGCTCTTGCGGTCGGAGGCCGAGGGGCTGGAACTCGTCGGGATCGGGCTTGACGGT
>NZ_JBFHIA010000037.1:0-16859 GCF_041596715.1 Phaeovulum sp. | reverse complement strand
GCGCCGCGCCGCACTGACCTTCACCCTACCTTGGACCCGCCTGCCCCACCCCAAGCCCGCCGACGAGGCGGTGCGCACCCGCGTTCTGGGCTGGGCCACGGCACTTGCCCCCGACCGCGACTGGTTCATCCAGAAAGCCATCGCTTGGTGGCTGCGCGACCTGTCCAAGCACGATGCCGACCGCGCGCGCGCATGGCTGGATGAACATGGTGCAACGCTCAAGCCTTTCGCGCTGAAGGAGGCGTCCAAATACCTCTGATCTGCGGCAAATGGCGCTCGATCCGCATTGCAGGACACTTGCACGACTGCGCCAGAAGTTTAACATGAGTGCATGAGTACGCTTAGCGATCCCTTCGGCCGCACCATCAGTTATCTGCGGCTTTCTGTTACGGATCGGTGCGATCTGCGCTGCCGCTACTGCATGACCGAGCATATGCAGTTTCTGCCCAAGCGCGATCTGCTGACGCTGGAGGAACTCGACCGTCTCGCCACGGCCTTTGTCGCACTCGGCACGCGCAAACTGCGCATCACCGGGGGCGAACCGCTGGTGCGCAAAAATATCATTTCCCTGTTCCGCGCAATGTCGCGCCACCTTGAAAGCGGCGCGCTGGACGAATTGACACTGACCACCAACGGCACGCAGCTGGCGCGCCACGCGGCAGAACTGGTCGATTGCGGTGTCAAGCGGATCAACGTGTCGCTCGACACGCTCGATGCCGAGAAGTTCGCGCATGTCACGCGTTGGGGGCGGCTGGAACAGGTGCTTGAGGGCGTTGCCGCCGCGAAAGCGGCCGGCCTGCGCGTGAAGATCAATACCGTGGCGCTCAAAGGCTTCAACGAAGAAGAATTGTTCGCGCTGGTCGATTGGTGCGCGGCCGAAGGCCATGATCTGACCTTCATCGAATTGATGCCGATGGGCGAGTTCGACGACGCATTGCAATTGTCGCAGTATTGGCCGCTAAGCGATGTGCGCGCGCGCCTTGCCAGCCGCTTCACGATCGAGCCGCTGTCCGAACGCACCGGGGGCCCTGCAACCTATGTGCGGCTGGTCGAAAGCGGCCAGAAGGTTGGCTTCATCACCCCACTTACGCATAATTTCTGCGAAAGCTGCAACCGGGTGCGGGTGACTTGCACGGGCGATCTGTTCACCTGCCTCGGGCAGGAAGGGCGCGCCGACCTGCGCGCACCGCTGCGCGCCGGCCCCGATGACGACCTGCTTGTGGCTGCCATCCGCGATGCTATAGCGCACAAACCGCGCGGTCACGATTTTGACTATTCGCGCACGGGCGTCGCTGGCCGCATGAGCCGCACGATGAGCCATACCGGCGGCTAAACAGCCCCGACTGACCTGCATCAACGCGCGCGCCGCCTTGCCGCGCTAGACTAACCTCGTAATGATCGGAGAGCGCAAATGTATCGCAATATCCTTGTGCCAATCGCTTTTGACCACGACAGAGACCCCGAACCCGCACTGGCCGCAGCGCGCACGCTGGCCGACAAGGGGGCCCGCATCACCCTGCTGCATGTAATGGAAGAAGTGCCGAATTACGCCATCGACTACATGCCCGAAGGGTATTTGGACAATCTGTCCGTCGCCGTGCAAGCGGCCCTCGATGACCTTGCCAAAAAGGTGCCGGGCGGCCAGACCGCGCTTATGCGCGGTGCTGCGGGCCCAGAAATCATTGCATGGGCGCGCGACAATGAGGCCGACTGCATCGTGCTTGCATCGCACAGGCCGGGGCTGACCGACTATTTCCTTGGCTCGACCGCCTCGCGCGTGGTGCGGCAGGCCAAATGCTCGGTGCACGTGCTGCGCTAAGGCGCGCGCCGCGCCTGAACCGGCGCGGCGGCGGTGGATATGGCCTGCTCAGGCGGCGGGCATCCGTTCTTCAACCATGCCCGCATACCAGCTGGAGCCGAAGGGAATGGCGTTGTCGTCAAAGTTATAGGCCGGATGGTGCACCATCGCGGTGTCACCGTTGCCAAGGAAGATATAAGCGCCGGGCCGCGCGTTCAGCATGAAGCTGAAATCCTCGGCACCCATAAGTGGCGCGGTATCGGCATCGACCTGCCCTGAAACCGCCTGCGCCACCTTGATCGCGTAATCCGTGTTTTCGGGCGCGTTCATCGTTACGGGGTAGCCGCGCTGGTAATCAACCTTGGCCGTTGCGCCAAAAGCGGCCGCAGTGCCTTCGGCAATGGCCTTGACGCGCGCTTCAACGAAATCCTGAACGGCGTGGTCCATGGTGCGCACCGTGCCGCGCAGCAGAACCGTTTGCGGAATGACGTTATGCGCCTCCGATTCAGTGCGGAAAGTGCAGATCGAAACCACGACCTGTTTCAGCGGGTCAACGTTACGGCTGGCGATTGACTGCATCGCAACAACGATCTGCGCCGCAACCAGCGTGGTATCGATACATTCGTGCGGTTTTGCGGCGTGCCCGCCCTTGCCGGTGACCACCACTTCAAACTGGTCCGCCGCAGCCATCTGCGCGCCGGGCCGAATCGCAAAGGTGCCAACCGGAATACCGGGCATGTTGTGCATGCCGTAAACTTCCTGAATGCCCCAGCGGTCCATCATGCCGTCGTTCACCATCTCGCGCCCGCCGCCGCCACCTTCTTCGGCAGGTTGGAAGATCATCACCGCGGTGCCGTCGAAGTTACGGGTTTCGCAAAGGTATTTCGCGGCGCCCAACAGCATTGCGGTGTGCCCGTCATGGCCGCAGGCATGCATCTTGCCGGGGGTCTTGGAGGCGTAGTCAAGCCCGGTGGCTTCGAATATCGGCAGCGCGTCCATGTCGGCGCGCAGCCCGATCACCCGGCCCTTGCTATCGCTTTTGCCGCGGATCACGGCGACCACACCGGTCTTGCCGATCCCCTCGACAACCTCGTCGCAACCAAAACCGCGCAGCAGTTCGGCCACCTTTCCCGCCGTGCGCTGCACGTCAAACAGCAGCTCGGGATGTTCGTGAAAATCGCGTCGCCAGGCAGTGATTTCGGGCAACAGTTCGGCAAAACGGTTCTTTACGGGCATTTCGACTCTCCTTTTGCGGTACCGTGTTCCGAAACGGCTTTGGCTGCAACCCCCCGGCCGCGCCGCCGCACGCGCCACGCTTTCACGGCCAGCCTTGGGCGAAAAAGCGTATGGTGCGGCCTGCGTGGCCAAGGTGCAAAAGAACCCGGCAGGCCCTTTACGCTCTGCCACCGTCGGAACGCGCAGCAACGGGATTTGATCGAAAAGCCGCAGACGCTGCAATACCCTGAAATCTTGTGATGTGAGGCCGGGGGCAGCGCGCCGAGCCCCCGGTCAAAGCAACCACACCCCGATTCGGGGCAATCAGCGCTCGAGATCCTTCACAAGTTGCTCCAAAAACGCCCAACCCGCCTGAAACTGCGCCACGCTCAGGTATTCGTCGGCCTGATGCGCCTGTGCGATGTCGCCCGGCCCGCACACCACCGCCGACCATCCGCGCACCTGAAACTGCCCGGCCTCGGTGCCATAGCTGACCACATGCCGCGCGTTGTCACCGGTAAGCTTGCGCGCAAGTGCCTCGGCCGCGCCATCGGTTTCGGGGGTAAGCGGTGGTAGCGCGAAACGCTCCTCTACCGTGATCCCCGCCTCGGGGCGCACGGTGCGCATTTCGGCCTCGACCTCGGCCACCTTGTCGTAAAACTTTTGCCGCCATTGTTCGGGCTCGTCACCGGGTACAACCCTGAAATCAACGCCAAACTCGCAATCACCCGCGGTGATGTTGTGCGCTGTGCCACCGGAAATCTGCCCGGTGTGCACGGTGGTCCATGGCGGGTAGAACGTGGCCGCCAGTGGCGCGGGCGTTGCTGCACGACTTGCGGCATTCTGCTCATTGACCCAAGTCAGCAGCTTGGCCCCTTCGAGAATGGCGTTGACGCCTTCGTGCATGATCGAGGAATGCACTTCATAGCCCTTTACGTGCACCCCGTAGGCCATGCCGCCCTTGTGGCCGGTGACGACCTTCATCATCGTCGGTTCGCCCACGATTACAGCACTGGCGCGCGGCAATGCCGCCATCGCCTCGATCATCGGGATGCAGGCGATGCAGCCCAGTTCCTCGTCATGGCTTAGCGCGAGTTGCAGGGGCCGTTTGACACCGCGCCGATGCGCCAGCACCAGTGCGGCAATAGCCAGCGCATCAAATCCCTTCATATCGCAGGTGCCGCGGCCATAGAGGCGGCCATCGCGCTCGACCACGGTGAAGGGGTCGGAGCTCCAATCCTGACCGTCTACGGGAACCACGTCGGAATGCCCGGAAAGCACCACCCCGCCCGGAACATTCGGGCCCACCTGCGCGAAAAGACTGGCTTTTTGCCCACCCGGCGCGGGCACTACGGTGGCGGTGATACCCTGCTCTTGAAGCCAGTCGCGCACCCATTCGATCAGGTCGAGATTGGAGCCGCGGCTGACGCTGGGAAAACTGACAAGGCGTTCTAGCACAAAGCGGGCGGTGGCGAGGTCTGACATGGCATTCTCCGAAATTGCGATGCGCAAGCTGCGCCGGGTTTGGGCAGAGCGCAACCCCCGCGCCAAGCGCCGCGGCGAGATTTTCCTTGGCGGCAACGAAACAGAATCGAACTTGCGTGGAGCAAAAAAATCTCTAACACTGCCACGAATGATCCCGCCTGGGGGGGCGGATAACCGCGCGCAAAAGAAAACAATAACAACAGACTAGGAGCATTACATGCCCGATGGGGCGCAAGCTGTCCTTCATGTCGAGGGCCTCAAGACCGTGTTCAAGGTTCGCGGTGGAGAGGTGCATGCCGTCAATTCCGTCAGCTTTGACATCAAGCCGGGCGAGTTGCTTGGCGTGGTTGGCGAGTCCGGTTCAGGCAAATCGGTCACGATGATGTCGCTGCTGGGCCTTTTGCCCTCGCCGCCCGCCGAGGTGCGCGAAGGCAAGGTGATGTTCGACGGCCGCGACCTGTTGAAGTGCACGCCCAGCGAATTGCGCAAGGTGCGCGGGCTTGGCGTCGGTTTCATCTTCCAAGACCCGATGACCTCGCTGAACCCGGTGTTTACCGTGGGCTTCCAGATCATGGAGCCGCTGCGCCGCCACCTTGGCATGACCAAGGATGCCGCACGCAAGCGCGCACAGGAACTGCTGGAACTGGTCAATATCCCCGATGCTGCGCGTCGGTTGGACGATTATCCGCACCAGTTTTCGGGCGGTATGCGGCAGCGGGTGATGATCGCCATCGCGCTGGCCTGCGACCCGAAGGTGCTGATTGCTGACGAGCCGACGACGGCGCTTGATGTGACGATTCAGGCGCAGATTCTCGAACTGGTGCGCGAATTGCGCCACAAGCTCGGCATGGCGATTGTCTGGATTACCCATGACCTTGGCGTGATCGCGGGCATCGCGGACCGGGTGATCGTGATGTATGGTGGCCAGATCGTCGAACAGGCACCGGTGAAAGAGCTATTCGCCCACCCCCGCCACCCTTACACGCGCGCCCTGCTGAAAACCGTACCCAGTGTGCGTGGCGCGCGGGCGGCCAAGTTGAACGTGATCGAAGGCCAGCCGCCGATGTTGACCGCTGTGCCGACATCCTGCCCGTTCCGGCCACGTTGTGTGAATGCTATCGAGCGTTGCGCGGCCGAAAACCCGCAGCGCCGCAAGGTTGGACCGGGCCACGATGTCGCCTGTTTCCGCGATTTCGACCAGAACGGCGCGCTTGTATGACCCGCGCGCGGAGAAATGCCGATGCTTGACCACACCCCCACCAAGAAAACGCTGGTCGAGGTTGACGGGCTGCGAATGTATTTCCCAATCACGGCGGGCCTGCTGCGGCGCAAGGTCGGGGACGTGAAGGCGGTCGATGGCGTCTCTTTCAATATCTTCGAAGGCGAGACGCTGGGGCTTGTGGGGGAATCGGGTTGCGGTAAATCCACATGCGGGCGGGCCTTGCTGCGGCTTTACAACATCACGGAAGGTTCGATCCGTATTGGCGGCGTCGATATCGCTTCGCTCGACCATGATGAACTGCGCCGGATGCGCCCGACCATGCAGATGGTGTTTCAGGACCCGCAAGCGAGCCTGAACCCGCGCATGACCGTGGCCGGAATCATCGGCGAGCCGCTGGACGAGCACACCAAACTCAGCCGCGCCGAGAAACTCGAGCGGATCTATGAATTGATGGATGCGGTGGGCCTGAGCCGCGATTTTGCCAACCGGTATCCGCATGCCTTTTCGGGCGGCCAGCGCCAGCGCATCGGCATTGCCCGCGCACTGGCCTTGAACCCCAAGTTCATCGTCTGTGACGAACCGATCGCGGCGCTGGATGTCTCGATTCAGGCGCAGGTGGTCAACCTGCTGGAAGAATTGCAGGACAGGCTGGGGCTGACCTATCTGTTTATCAGCCACGATCTGAGCATGGTGCGCCATATCGCCGACCGCGTGGCGGTGATGTATCTGGGCCAGATCGTCGAGCTTGCCAGTCGCGATGCGCTTTATGAAAGCCCCAAGCACCCCTACACGCAGGCGCTGCTTTCAGCCGTGCCCGAACCAAACCCCGAAAACGAATTGACGCGCCGGCGCATCATTCTGACCGGCGACGTCCCCTCGCCCGCCAACCCGCCGCAGGGCTGCAACTTTTGCACGCGCTGCCCGAAGGTGATGGATATCTGTCACCGCATCGAACCGGTTAGCCGCGAGATCGAGCCGGGCCGCTTTGTGGCCTGCCATCTTTACGAAACCGCAGCGACTGCCGAAACAACGGCAGCAAACACCCCAGCGGGCAAGACCCGTTTGAGCAACGACAATCAACCGACCCAACGAGGAGTTTGACATGAAACTGAAAACCGCCCTTCTGGGCGCGGTGGCAGCCTTAGCGTTCGCCCCCGCAGCGTTTGCCGAGCGCGGCACCGATGGTGAAGTGAGGATCATCTACTGGCAAGCCGTCTCGACGCTGAACCCCTATCTGTCGTCGGGCACCAAAGACGTGGAAGCCGCAAGCCTCGTGATCGAGCCGCTCGCGGGCTTCAACGAAAATGGCGAGGTCATCCCGCGCCTTGTGACCGAAATCCCGACCGTGGAAAACGGCGGCGTCTCGGCTGATCTGACCAGCATCACTTGGAAACTGAAGCCGGGTCTGGTCTGGTCTGATGGCACCCCGGTTACCGCGCAAGACGCCGTTTTCACTGCAAATTACTGCATGGATCCGGCCGGTGGTTGCGCACAGCTGGCGCGCTACGAAGGCATCAAGTCGGTCGAGGCGCTTGACGATCTGACCGTCAAGATCACCTACAATGAACCGCGCCCGAACCCCTACACCGCCTTTGTCGGCGCGACTTCGCCGCTGCTGCAAGCCGCGCAGTTCGCAAACTGCATGGGCGCTGCCGCGTCGAGCTGCACCGATCAGAACTTTGCGCCCATCGGCACCGGCCCGTTCCGCGTGACCGAGTTCCGCACCAACGACGTGGTGCAGATGGAAGCCAACCCGAACTACCGCGATCCGGCCAAGCCGGCGTTTGCGCGCGTCACCGTCAAGGGTGGCGGCGAAGCGGCAGCCGCGGCGCGTGCGGTCATGGAGACGGGCGAATACGACTATGCCTGGAACACCCAGATCTCGCCCGAAGTGCAAGGTCAGATGACCGCGGGCGGCAAGGGCGAGTTCATCTATGCCTTCGGCACCCTTGTCGAGCGTATCGAAATGAACATGACCGACCCGTCGGCCACGCTGCCCGAAGGCGAGCGTGCCACGGTTGCGCATCCGCACCCGATTCTTTCGGACTTCCGCGTGCGCAAGGCGCTGAGCATGGCTATCGACCGCGATATTCTGGTTGAAATCGGCTATGGCAACGCTGGCCGGGCAACGTGCAATCTGGTTCCCGCCCCGCAGATGTACGCCTCCGACAACACCGACTGCCTTGTGCAGGACATCGAAGGTGCGAAAGCCTTGCTGGAAGAAGCCGGCTGGAAAGTGGGCTCTGACGGCGTGCGCGAAAAAGACGGGATGCGCCTGAAGCTGCTTTACCAGACCTCGGTGAACGCCGTGCGTCAGGACTTCCAGTCGATCATCAAGCAGTGGTGGAACGAGATCGGCGTTGAAGTCGAGCTTAAGGCAATCGACGCCAGCGTGTTCTTCGGCGGTGACGCGGGTTCGCCTGACACCTTCCAGAAGTTCTATGCAGACGTCGAAATGTACGCCAACAACTTCGACGGTACCGACCCGGAACCCTACCTGGCGCAATACACCTGCGACAAGGCGCCTTCGCCGGCGACCCAGTGGCAGGGTGAAAACGTCAACCGCTATTGCGACCCAGCCTATGACGCGCTTGTTGTCGAGCTAGGCCGCACCGGCGAAATGGACAAACGGGCGGAACTTGCCAAGAAGATGAACGACATGCTGACCAAAGACACGATGACCGTTGTGCCGCTGGTCGACCGTGGTCGGCTTTCGGCCCGTTCGCTGACCCTTGGCGGTGTTGTGCTCAACACCTGGGATAGCGAACTGTGGAACGCTTCCGACTGGTATCGCGTGAAGTGATATGAACCCCGCGCCGCCCCTGCTTTTTGCTGGGGCGGCGCTCTCCCTACCCAAGCGAACTGATCCGAGGCACCGATGTTCAACTTTGCCCTGCGACGTTTACTCATCGCAATCCCGACGCTTCTGATCATTTCACTGGTGATCTTCCTGCTGCTTGAGGCCGCCCCCGGCGACCCCTTGGGCGAAGTGCCGCTAACCGTGCCGCCGGAAGTGAAGGAAAAGATGCGCGCGGCCCTTGGCCTCGATAGCGCGTGGTATGTGCGCTATCTGCTTTGGCTCAAGCAGTTCTTCTGGATCGAGCCGCTGAACCTCTTCGATTACCTTTTCAACACGAACTACGCCGAAGGCATGCAGCGAGTGATCTCGTTCCAGTCGCGCCAGCCGGTGATGCAGATCATCGCGCAGCGCGTTCCGCAAACCCTGACGGTAGTCGGCCTTTCGTATCTGATCGGGGTGTCGATCGCGCTGCCGATCGGTATCTACTCGGCATATCGGCAATATTCGTGGTTCGACCAGCTTGGCACCTTTGTCTCGATGGTCGGGTTTTCGGTGCCGACCTTCTTTACCGGCGTGGTGCTGATCATCGTTTTCGGCGTCAAGTTGCAGTGGTTTCCCTCGATCTATGACACCATGCACCGCGTCACAGACTGGGAAAGTTTTCTGGTTCAGGTGCGGCAAATGGCAATGCCGGTGATGGTGCTGTCGCTCTATAATGCGGCGCAGATCAGCCGGTTCATGCGCTCTTCAATGCTCGACAACCTCAATCAGGACTATGTGCGCACCGCACGCGCCAAGGGATTGTCCGAAAAGATCGTCGTGATGGTGCATGTGCTGCGCAACTCGCTGATCCCGGTGGTTACGGTGATTGCGCTGGGTGTGCCCACCATCTTTGGCGGTGCCATCATCACCGAACAGGTGTTCAAGGTGAACGGCCTCGGGCAGCAACTGATTACCTCGATCCATTCCAACGACATGCCCATGGTCATGACGTTGACCTTCATCTTCGCGATCCTGATCGTGACCTTCAACCTGATTGCCGACCTACTCTACGGCATACTCGACCCGAGGATCCGCTATGACTGACGCCATCTCGATTGCTGCAAAGCGTAGTGCGCCCCGTAACCAGTGGTGGGATGTCTGGGATCAGTTCAAGACCCACAAGGGCGCGCTGATCGGCCTTGCGGTGTTCTTCTCGATCCTCGCGCTGATCATCATCGGGCCTTGGATCTGGACGCAAGATCCGGGCTATGTGAACCTGCGCGCCCGCAATCAGGGCTTTTCGGCAGCGCATCCCCTGGGCACCGACCAGTTGGGCCGCGACATGCTGGCGCGGATCATGGCAGGCGGCAAAGTCTCGATCTCGGTCGGGCTGACTGCGATGCTGCTGTCGATCACCCTTGGCACCACGATGGGTGTGCTTGCGGGCTACTTCAAACGGCTGGAAAACCTGCTGATGCGGGGCACAGACCTGTTTTTGGCACTGCCGCTGCTGCCGCTTTTGCTACTGATGGTGACGCTGTTTCGCGATCCGCTTTCGCGCAGCTTTGGGCCGGAAACCGGGATCTTCATCCTGATCGTCACCGCCATCGGCGCAACCAGCTGGATGCAAAGCGCGCGGATCGTGCGCGGCTCGGTGCTGGCGCTGAAAGAGGCAGAGTTCGTCTTGGCCGCGCGCAGCATCGGCACCCCACCGCGGCGAATGATTACGCGCCACATCCTGCCCAACGTGATGAGCCCGATCATGGTTTCCGCCACGCTCGGCATCGCCAGCGCGATCATCACTGAATCCGCGCTCAGCTTTCTGGGCTTGGGCTTTCCGCCGGACTTCCCCACTTGGGGGCGGCTGTTGTTTGACGCGGTGGATGCGATGCAGCTTTACCCCGCGCGGGTGATCATGCCCGGCGTGATGATCTCGCTGACAGTGCTGAGCGTGAACTACATCGGTGATGGTCTGCGCGACGCGCTGGACCCGCGCATCCGCGGCCGCTAAGGCCCTTTGTCCGACAATTGCGCCGCCCCTGCTTTGCGCGGGCGGCGCAAGCCTTGATGCTAGCGCAAGATTGGCGGCTTGTCCGGGTCCATTCCGGGGGCAGAGCCCGGCTCGATTACTTGATGGGTTTCCTTCTCGGGCTCGGGCAGATCGAACACCTGCGCCACCTCGGCAAGCTGTGCGAAAAGCGCCTCTTCGCCAGTAACAAAGGCAACGTCGAGCGCGCCCGCCTCCAGCCCCGAAAATGCCAATGCCTCGGCCACGGCCTTTGCCAATGCGGGTTCGGCACCTTGCACGGCACCAAGAAACGCCAGCATGTGGCCACGGCTTCCGTCTTCGTATTCGACGCCCGCCAGCAGCGCCTGCGCGGCAGTGCCTGCAAGATGCACGAACTTCATCTCAAGCGCGGTCAGCAAGGCGCTGAGTGCGGCAGGGCCGAAGCTGAGGGTGGTGAAGGCGACAGGAGTGCCCGAAGCCGCCTCTGGCGCGCTGCTCAGGGTTTCGGTCAACCATTCCAAAGCCTCTGGCGGCAGCAGCATGGCCGAGTCGGCAACCCCGAGGTTCAGCCCCAGCCCGACCTCCTCGCCCGCAAGATACTGTGCGATCACCCGCCCCGGTAGCGCCGCATAAGGCGCGGGCACACCGCTGAAGGCGCTCAACCGCTCTTCCAGATCGAAAGCGAGAACGTAGTTCCCGGCCTCGGTCTCGAACAGCTGCGGCGTGATCGCATCACCCACCGGTTCGGATTCGAGCAGCAGGAACAGTTCGGCATCGGCCAGAAAACCGAACAGCGCCATGCGCAGCTGTGCATCGTCGGGGGCGGCTTCGGCTGCGGCATGTGCCAGATCATATGCGGTGGGTTGGGTCATGGCGGGCTTTCCGATGCTGGGTTTCCGCCCCCCTAGACCGCGAGGCGCGACGGGGCAAGCAAAAGCCGCAAAACATGGCGTCGGAGCGGTTGCACCTACGCCATACGATGGCATACAAACTTCGCAAGGGACGGGGGAGATTGGCTGCCATGTACAGAGTCTGGAACTTTATCACCAGCTATTCATTGCTTCTTATTGCCGGGGCATCGCTGGCGCTGATCTGGGCCAATACCGACCCTGAAAGTTATCGGGCGCTGATCGAATATCCGTTGGTTCATGACTTTTTCATCGGCCATCTGCACGAGGCCGATGGCCACTTCAGCCGCACGCTGACGACGCAGTTCGTCGTCAATGACATTCTGATGGCCTTCTTCTTTGCAATGGCAGGCAAGGAAGTCTGGGAAGCGGTCGTGCTCAAGAACGGCGAATTGCGTGGGCGCAAGGCGGCCACGCCGCTTATCGCCACGGCGGGCGGGATGTTCGGGCCGATTGCAGTCTACCTTGGCCTCGCGATGGTTCTGGGCTCTGACACGTTCGATGCGGTCAGCCGCGGCTGGGCCATTCCCACGGCCACGGATATCGCATTTTCCTATCTGGTCGGGCGCATCGTGTTTGGCGCGGGGCACCCGGCGATCCGGTTTCTGCTATTGCTGGCGATCGCTGATGATGCGGCGGGGCTAATCATTCTTGCGATATTCTACCCGACCGGAGAATTGGCACCGGTGTGGCTGCTGTTATCGCTGGGGGCGGCGCTGGCGGTTTATCTGTTGGCCAACGACTTGCCGCGGCGACTGGACCGGGGCAATCAGTTGCGCCCCAACTCCACTTGGGTGCGGCGCAAGCTTTCGTTCTGGCCCTATCTGATTGCGGGCGCGCTTAGCTGGTACGCGTTCATGCGCGCAGGCATTCACCCAGCACTCGGCCTGCTGCCGGTCGTGGCGACCATTCCGCATGCCGACCGCCCCTACGGCATTTTCGCCGAGGCCGAAGCACATCTGAAAGACTTGCTGAACTGGATGGAGCACCGTCTGAAATACCCCGTCGAGATCGTGCTGTTCCTGTTCGGTCTGTTCAACGCGGGGGTAGAGTTTTCGGCCATCGGCGCGCCGACATGGCTGGTGGCGCTGGGGCTGTTGCTTGGCAAGCCGATCGGGATCTTCATCATGGGTTGGGTTGGCGCGCGGGTGCTTGGCTTTGGCCTGCCCGAAGGCATGAACTTCAAAGACCTGTTCGTGCTGGGTTGCGTTGCGGCGATCGGCTTTACTGTGGCGCTGTTCGTGGCATCTGTGGCCTTCCCGAGCGGTGACATTCAGGATGCCGCAAAAATGGGCGCGCTGTTCAGCTTTGGCGCGGCCTTTGTGGCCATCGTTGTAGGCAAGCTGATGCGCATAGAACGACACGAATACTGAACACGTCGTTTCAACCGTTGCTACAATTGCGGTGGCCGTTGCATATTGCCCCCGCCACAAGACATAATGTTGCCTGATTGGGCGGTTAGAAGCCTTTTTAAGAAAGGCACCCTAGGGTGCAGCCGTCCGTCACCTGGGCCGAAAGCGCGCAATGCTTGAATTCGTGAATGTCAGCAAGTCGTTCTGGACCGGCAAGCGCCGAAAGGTAATCCTTGATCAGGCGACTTTCCGGGTCGAACTGGGCACATCCCTTGGAATCCTCGCCGCCAACGGCACGGGCAAGACCACAATCATCAACATGATGGCAGGGCTGGAAAAGCCCGATGAGGGAGAGATACGCAAAAGCTGCCGGGTTTCGTTTCCGCTTGGCTTCATGGGCGGGGTGGTGGCAAAGCATACCGCCACCGAGAACGCGCGTTTCATCGCCCGCCTCTACGGGCTGGATCCCGACTATGTCGAGGCGTTCTGTCGCTGGCTGTGTGGCATCAACGAATATTTCGACATGCCGGTGGGCACCTACAGCCAAGGCATGAAAGCGCGCTTCACTTTCGCGCTGCTTCTTGCGCTGGAGTTTGATATCTATCTGATCGATGAGGGGATGCCCTCAACCACCGATGTCGAGTTTAACCGCAAGGCGGGCGACATCCTGCGCGAGCGGTTGCAAAGCGCCACGGTGATTGTGGTCTCGCATCAGGCCGCCACGTTGGAAAAGTTCTGCCGCACCGCCGCAGTGCTGCGCGACGGCAAGCTGCATATGTTCGACACCTTGGAAGAAGCGAAACAGCTCTATGACTACGGTACCCAAGGCTAAGCGATTTCGGGTTCGGCGCGCCACGCCGGTACTCGCCACCCCCGCCACCGCAGCGCAGGCGGGCGAGGCGGCGTCTGCTGGCGCGGCTGGTGCTGGCGCGGCTGCGGCCGCCGCCGCTGCCCCTGACAACAGCCTGCTTACCCCGCAGGATGACGGATTTGGCGATGCGCGTTTCCCCACAGCCGCGCCCGATACGGTGCTTGGGCCTTCTGCGCGCTCTCCCGAAGATGAAATCGCCGCTATCCGCGCCGAGGGTTTGAGCGGGCGGCAATTGCGTATGGCGCGCCGGGTGGCGCAAAAACACGGTATCGAATCCGCCTCGGATTTCGAGGCGGTGCGGCTGCTGCGCCGCCGTGGCATCGACCCGTTCCAGCACTCGGGTGTGCTCGATCTTGTGGCGCAGACCGACCATTCCGAAGCGGCGCGTTCGATGGCGCTGGCGCGTATCGACGGGCCGGGAGCCGACGCGCGCGTGCAACTGCCCCAAACCGTGCGCCCGGGCAGCAGCCCCGCATTGGCCGAACCGATGACCGAGTCGCGCCGGGCCGCAGAAATCATCGCCATGCAGCGCGACATCGTGCGCCGCCGCCGCCGCAAGGTTCTGCTGCTATTCACGCGGCTGGCCTTTTTCGTGATGCTGCCCACGCTGATGGCGGGATATTACTATTTTGCAATGGCGACAAAGTTTTACGCCACAAAAGCCGAGTTCGTGATCCAGCAGGCCGACCAGCAAAGCAGCAGCCTCGGCGGGATGTTTTCAGGCACGGGCATGGCCACAAGCCAGGATTCGATCACCGTGCAAAGCTATTTGCAGTCGCGTGATGCGATGCTGCGGCTTGATGACGAACTCGGCTTCAAGGAACACTTCAGCCAAGAGAACATCGACCCGTTGCAGCGGCTTGAACCTGGCGCAACCAATGAGAAAGCCTACCGTCTGTATCGGCGCAACGTGAAAATCGCCTACGATCCGACTGAAGGCATCATCAAGATGGAAGTGATCGCCGCCGATCCACAGGTTTCGGCCGCGTTTTCCGAAGCGCTGATCCGCTATGCCGAAGAGCAGGTAGACCAGCTTACCCAGCGCCTGCGCGAAGACCAGATGAAGGGCGCGCGCGAAAGCTATGCTGATGCCGAGGACAAGGTGTTGGCCGCGCAAAGCCGGGTGCTGGAATTGCAGCAACAGCTTGGCGTGCTCGATCCTGTGACGGAATCAGGGATGGTGATGCAGCAGGTCGGCTCGTTCGAGTTGCAGTTGCAGGAAAAACGGCTTTCGTTGCAGCAATTGCTCGACAACCCCCAGCCCAACCAAGCGCGCGTCGATGGTGTGCGCGGCGATATCGCGCGGCTTGAAAGCCTGATTGCGAGCCTGCGGTCGCAACTGACCCAAGGCAGCGGCACCACCACATCGCTCGCCTCGGTCACCGGGCAATTGCGCATTGCCGAGGCCGACCTGCAAACCCGGCAATTGATGCTAAGTCAGGCCGCGCAACAGCTTGAAACCGCGCGGATCGAGGCGAACAAGCAGGTACGATACCTCTCAACCGGGGTGCGCCCCGTGGCCCCGGACGAAGCCACCTACCCGCGCGCCTTCGAGAATACGATCCTCGCCTTCTTGATCCTTGGCGGTATCTATCTGATGATTTCTTTGACCGCATCGATCTTGCGGGAACAGGTTGCAGCATGACACAGACAATGCGCGAAGTGGCAGTCGGCAACTGCCGACTGGGTAATGATTTGCCGATGGCGCTTATCGCCGGCCCCTGCCAGTTGGAAAGCGAAGCACACGCACTGATGATCGCGCGCAGGCTGGCCGAAGCCTGCGCCAGTGCGGGTGTGCAGTTCATCTTCAAGGCCAGCTACGACAAGGCCAACCGCACCTCTCTTTCAGGTCGCCGCGGTATCGGCATGGCCGAGGGGTTGCGCGTGCTCGCGCGGGTGCGCGACGCGGTCGGTTGCCCGGTATTGACCGATGTGCACGATATTGAACAGGCGCGCGCCGCCGCGCGCGTTGTCGATATTATCCAGATCCCGGCGTTTCTTTGCCGCCAGACCGATCTTTTGCTGGCCGCGGGCGAAACCGGGGCGGTGGTGAACATCAAGAAGGGCCAGTTTCTAGCACCTTGGGACATGCGCAATGTCGCGGCCAAAGTGGCATCGAGCGGCAATGAAAACATTCTGCTGACCGAGCGGGGAACCTCGTTTGGCTACAACACCTTGGTGGCCGACATGCGCGCGCTGCCGATCATGGCGCGCGAAGGCTACCCGGTAATCATGGATGCGACGCATTCGGTGCAGCAGCCGGGCGGGCTTGGCGGGTCTTCGGGCGGACAGCGCGAGTTTGCGCCGGTGATGGCGCGCGCGGCGATCAGCCTTGGCATCGCCGGGGTTTTCCTTGAAACCCACGAAACGCCCGATACGGCCCCCTCGGACGGCCCGAACATGGTGCCGCTTGATGCGATGCCTGCGCTGATCGAAAACCTGAAGGCTTTTGACCTGCTTGCCAAAGCCAACCCGATCCGGGTCTAGCAGGCAGCCACGGATTACTTGATCAACGCCTGAATCTCGCGAAACGCGGGGTGGCTGGCATCACCCAGCCATTCGAACAGCACCATCTCGGTGGTGACTATTTCTGCGCCGTGACGCGCCATACGCTGCAACGCTGCGGTGCGGTTGTCGGCTGTGCGCGAGCCTATGGCATCGGCCACCACCGCAACCTGTCGCCCTGCCCCGATCAGGCCAAGCACGGTTTGCAGCACGCAGACATGCGCCTCGGTGCCCACAACCACCACGGCGCGGTCCGGTGCAAGCCGCGCGGTAAGACCAGGTGCGCGGCAAGCGTCAAAGGTCGTCTTTTCTGCCACCTCACCGGGGGCGGCACCCAGTTCCGGCGCAGTTGCGCCAAGGCCGCGTGGATATTGCTCGGTGAACAGCAGCGGCACCTCTAGCCTGCGTGCCCCGGCAACCAATCGCGCGGCGTTGCGCAGCACCGCATCTCCACCCGCAATGGCGGGCAACAGCCGGGCTTGCAGGTCGATCAGCAGCAACAGAGAGCCTTGGGCAGACAACGTTCGCATCGCATCCTCTCATTCATGTGGCAGCATGACAGTCTTGCACGAAAGGTTTGAAAAACCAAAGTTTTCGGAAAATACAATTATAAACAAGTAATAAATTATTCAAACTTCACCATACAATCAGCATCTGCTTCCCCTCAAAGCGGCGCAACCAGCGCACGAAACTCGGCTACTTTCTGCCAAGCT
>NZ_JBFHIA010000036.1:0-16916 GCF_041596715.1 Phaeovulum sp. | reverse complement strand
TTGCCCTGCTCATAAAGCGATGCAAGCTCATGGGTCGCGCTTACGTCGCCCTGTTCGGCGGCCAGCCCAAGCCAGCGCAGCGCCTCTGCGTAATCGGGTGCGATGCCTTCGCCTTTTGCGAGAATCGTGCCGAGGTTCGATTGCGCGCGCACATCGCCCTGCTCGGCGGCAAGCCGATACCAATGCGCTGCCGCCTCAAGGTCAACTGCCACGCCATCGCCGGTTTCGTAAAGCAGGCCAAGGCCGAATTGCGCGGCCATATCGCCCTTTTCGCCCGCCTCGGTCCACGCGGCCACCGCGGTGGTGTAATCTCTGCGCAAGTAGGCGGCATAGCCTTCGCGGTAATCCGCACCGGCGCTGCTTGCTGAAAAAGTTGCCGCCAAGACGAGTGCAAATGCCCAAGTGCCGCGCGCCATACTGAACCTCCTGCTCGAATCCGGTCACACCCTAGACCTTTCGTGCCGCGGCTGCGAGGGGGGCAGATGCCGCGGGCCGCGCGCGGGGCGACGACTGGCCAGTTCTTGCCCGCCCGCTTTCGGCTTTCGCGCCCGCTTGGCGCTTGCCCGTCCCGTCCCATTCGCTATCATGGCCGCAACCAGCGCACCCCGCGCCCGAAGCTTATGGAGCCTGCCAGATGAGCCGCTTGCCAGAGACCGAGACCGTCACCCACTGGACCGTCGCCTGCGATGGCGGCGCGGGCGCTGATGGGCACCCGCGGGTGTATCTGGTGATCCCCGAAAATACGGGCGAAGTGACCTGTGGCTATTGCGGCAAGCGATTCGTGATCGACCGCGCTCACGCCCAAGCCGCCCACTAAGGCACGGGCGCGCCGCCCCGCCGACCGCAGCCCGAGGGAGGGGACGCCATGAGTTTCGGCAAAGGCTGCCATTTACATCTGATCGATGGCTCGGCCTTCATCTTTCGGGCCTATCACGCGCTGCCGCAACTGACGCGCAAATCCGACGGCCTGCCGATTGGCGCGGTCGCGGGCTTTGCCAACATGATCTATCGCTACATCGAAGATGCAAAGGGGTCTGATGCGCCAACCCATGCCGCTGTCATCTTCGACCATTCCGCCAAGACCTTTCGCAACGAGATCTATCCCGCCTACAAGGCCAACCGGCCCGATCTGCCCGAAGACCTGAGGCCGCAGTTCCCGCTGACCCGCGAGGCTACGCGGGCCTTCAACCTCGCCTGCATCGAATTGGCCAATTACGAGGCTGACGACATCATCGCCACGCTGGCGCGCCAAGCCCGCGAGGCGGGCGGTCGCTGCACCATCATCTCGTCCGACAAGGACCTGATGCAACTGGTCGGCGACGGCGTCGAAATGCTTGATGCGATGAAGGGGCTGCGGATTGGCCCTGATCAAGTGGCCGAAAAGTTCGGCGTCGGGCCAGACCGGGTAGTAGATGTGCAGGCGCTGGCGGGCGATGCCATCGACAATATCCCCGGCGCGCCCGGAATCGGCATCAAGACCGCAGCATTGCTGATCAACGAATACGGCGATCTCGAAACCCTGCTGGCACGCGCGGGCGAAATAACGCAACCCAAGCGCCGGGCGGCGCTGATCGACAACGCCGAGCAGATCCGCTTGTCGATGCGGCTGGTGACACTTGATGCACAGACCCCGCTCGATTTCACACTCGAAAGCCTCGAGGTGCGTGAACCCGATCCGGAAACGCTCATGCGCTTTTTGCGGGATATGGAGTTCAATACGCTAAGCCGCCGTGTGGCCGATAAACTTGGCCTGCCGCAGCCGACGGAGCCCGTGCACGCCCCCGTCACCCCGGATGGCGCGCCCGCGCCCGCGCCGGTGGCATTTGACCCCGCCGCATATACCTGCATACGCGACGGCGAAACGCTGGCGCAATTCATCGCACAGGCCCATGCCCGCGGCTGGGTGGCGGTTGATACCGAAACCACCAGCCTTGACGAGATGCAGGCTGAACTTGTCGGCGTGTCGCTGTGCACAGAGCCGGGGCAGGCGGGGTATTTGCCGCTGGGGCACAAGGTCGGCGGGGGCGATCTGTTCGGGGCGCAAGCGCTGGCACCGGGCCAGATGCCGCTGGCCGAGGCGTTGGCGATGCTCAAGCCGCTGCTCGAGGACGAAAGCGTTCTCAAGATCGGCCAGAACATGAAATACGACTGGAAGATATTTGCCCGCCACGGCATCCGCGTGGCACCGTTCGACGATACGATGCTGATGTCCTACGCGATGCAGGCGGGGCTCAACTCGCATGGCATGGATGCGCTCAGCGCCAAATACCTCGGCCATCAGCCGATTCCGATCAAGGATCTGCTGGGCGGCGGCAAGGCGGCCATCACCTTTGATCGGGTGGCCATAGACGATGCAGTAAAATATGCCGCCGAAGACGCCGACGTAACGCTGCGTCTCTGGCAGCAGTTCAAGCCGCAATTGCACGCAGCACGGGTGACCACCGTTTACGAAACGCTCGAACGGCCGCTGGTGCCAGTGCTGGCGGAAATGGAAATGGCGGGGGTGCGGGTCGATCCGGGCACGCTGTCGCGCATGTCCAATGTTTTCGCGCAGAGCATGGCCGGGCTTGAGGCCGAAATCCACGATCTCGCGGGCCAGTCTTTCAATGTGGGCAGCCCCAAGCAACTGGGCGAGATCCTGTTCGACAAGCTCGGCTTGCCGGGCGGCGAAAAGGGCAAGACCGGGGCCTATTCGACCGGTGCCGATGTGTTGGAAGACCTTGCCGCCGAAGGCAGCGATCTGGCCGCGCGGGTTTTGGACTGGCGCCAGATCAGCAAGCTCAAATCAACCTATACCGATGCGCTGCAAACCCATGTGAACCCCGAAACCGGGCGTGTGCACACCTCTTATTCGATCGCGGGGGCCAACACCGGGCGGCTCGCCTCGACCGACCCCAACCTGCAAAACATCCCCGTGCGCTCTGATGAAGGCCGCCGTATCCGCGAGGCTTTCGTGGCCGGGCCGGGGATGCGCCTAGTCAGTCTGGATTACAGCCAGATCGAGTTGCGAATTCTGGCCCATGTCGCCGATATTCCCGCGCTGAAAGAGGCGTTCCGCCAAGGCCATGACATTCACGCCATGACCGCGTCTGAAATGTTCAACGTGCCGATGGACGAAATGACCCCCGAGGTTCGTCGCCGCGCCAAGGCGATCAACTTTGGCGTCATCTACGGTATTTCGGGCTTTGGGCTTGCGCGGAACCTGCGCATACCGCGTGCCGAGGCGCAGGGTTTCATCGACCGCTATTTCGAACGCTTCCCCGGCATCAAGACCTATATGGACGATACCGTGGCCTTCGCCAAGGCCAACGGTTTTGTGCAAACCCTCTTTGGCCGCAAGATCCATACACCCGAGATAGGCGCGCGCGGCCCCGGTGCGGGCTTTGCCAAACGCGCCGCGATCAACGCGCCAATACAAGGTGCCGCCGCCGATATCATCCGCCGCGCCATGATCCGCATGCCCGCGGCCATTGCAGACCTGCCCGCCAAAATGCTGATGCAAGTGCACGACGAATTGGTTTTCGAGGTTGAAGCGGCAGCTGTGCCCGACCTCATCACTCGCGCTCGCGCAGTCATGTCGGGCGCGGCCGAGCCCGCCGTCAAACTGACCGTGCCGCTGGTGGTGGACGCGGGCGAAGGCGCAAACTGGGCCGAGGCGCACTAGGGCGCAAACTGCTTCAGGCCAAATATCCCCCGCGGAGCGCGACCCGGCGTGCAACCGGCGCAACCTTTGGACGGCGCATCGCAAAGCGGCGGGGCACCAGCGTGCCTCATCGCAATTCAGTCGCCGGAATCAGGGGAAAGAAGCTGCCCCCTGACCATAGCCCCAGCCAAGTTTCGCCTTGGTAGGGCGCTGGGCGGGCAAGCTCGACCAGCCGGTAGAACGTCTTGCGGTCGATCCGCGCCTCCAGCCCTGCGCGGACCATCACATAGGGCGCAGGCTCGCCCGTTTCGGGGTCGCGCGGGCAGCGGATCGGGTGGTCCGGGCCCGCCGTCACACTATCCTCGACGTTCGTGGTAAAGGTTATCGCTTGCGCTTCGTCCTCCCCGCTCGCTTCGGCATCAACCGCGATAAAGGGGGCGTCCTCTACCCGGATGCCGACCTTTTCAACCGGGTTGACAAGAAAATAGTCATCGCCCTCGCGCCGCAGGATCGAGGCGAAAAGCCGCACCAGCGGCGCGCGCCCGATCGGGGTGCCAAGGTAGAACCAGTTTCCGTCACGCCGGATTTCCATGTCGATATCGCCGCAAAATGGCGGGTTCCACAGGTGCAGCGGCGGCGGGCCCTTGCGCGCAAATTCGCCTGCGGCAGCGGCCAGCCCCTCGGCTGAGGGCTTCACGGGGTTTTGTGCGGGCGTTTTCTCGGTCATCAGTGCTTTGCCATTGGGTTCAAGAGCGATATCTGCCAGCTTAGGGTATCGCATGAGGGGAGTATTGTCATGGCCGCGCCCGCCGATCTGGTTGCCGAATACGAAGCTTTGGGCCAACGCCTTGCCGCAGCACGGGTTTCCATCGACCGC
Organism: Phaeovulum sp.; assembly: GCF_041596715.1. Taxonomy (GTDB): domain Bacteria; phylum Pseudomonadota; class Alphaproteobacteria; order Rhodobacterales; family Rhodobacteraceae; genus UBA6213. Next base: position 12,396 of record NZ_JBFHIA010000036.1, on the reverse strand, counting down.
CGCTTTATCGGGCAGGAACGGGTGGTGGAACTGGCGCTGGTGGCGCTTTTGTCAGGTGGGCATGGGCTTCTGGTGGGGTTGCCCGGTTTGGGCAAGACCATGCTGGTCGATACGCTCGGCACCGTGATGGGGCTGAAATCAAGCCGCATCCAGTTTACGCCCGACCTGATGCCGGCCGATATTCTGGGCTCCGAGGTGTTGGAAACCGCAGCCGATGGCAGCCGCGCATTCCGCTTTATCGAAGGGCCGGTGTTCTGCCAGTTGCTGATGGCGGATGAGATCAACCGCGCCAGCCCGCGCACGCAATCGGCGTTGCTGCAAGCAATGCAGGAACGCGAGGTGACGGTGGCGGGGGTGCACAGGCCACTTGGTAGCCCCTTTCATGTGCTCGCCACGCAAAACCCGATCGAGCAAGAGGGCACCTACCCGCTGCCCGAAGCGCAGCTTGATCGGTTTTTGGTACAGATTGATGTGGACTATCCCACCCGCGCCACCGAGCGCGACATTCTCTTGGCTACCACGGGTGCCACGCAGAACGCAGCGCATCAGGTTTTCACCGCTGAAGAGCTGATCGCGGCGCAGGCGCTGGTGCGGCGGATGCCGGTGGGCGAGGCGGTGGTGGAAACCATCCTTGATCTGGTGCGCGCCTGCCGCCCGGGTTCGGCAGAGGCGGGCGCGGGGCTTGGCGAGGCGCTGGCATGGGGGCCGGGCCCGCGTGCGGCGCAGGCGCTGATGCTGGGGGTGCGGGCGCGGGCGCTTTTGTCCGGCAGGTTGGCACCTTCGGCAGATGACGTTCTGGCGCTGGCGCGCCCGGTGCTGGTGCACCGCATGGCGCTCAGCTTTGCTGCACGCGCGCGGGGTGAAACACTGGCCGCCATCATCGACCGCATTGCCGCCGAGGTGACCCGCACCGAGGCCGCCGCGTGAGCATTGCCCCCGCCCAGACCCTGCGGCGCGAGGCCGAGGCGTTGGCGGCCCCCCTGCCGCCGCTGCTGGTTGCGGCCGAGCAATTGGCGGCATCGGTGCAAATGGGCGCGCATGGCCGTAAGCGCGCCGGGGCGGGTGACGAGTTCTGGCAGTTTCGCGCCGCCGCGGCGGGCGATGCGCTGCGCAGCATCGACTGGCGCCGCTCCGCCCGCTCTGATGCGCAATATGTGCGCGAACGCGAATGGCAGGCGGCGCAGTCGGTTTATCTTTGGGTCGATGGTGCGGCTTCGATGAAGTATTCAGGCGCTCCCGCGCGGGGGGCAAAGGCCGCACGCGCGCGCCTTTTGGCGCTGGCGCTGGCGGTGCTGATGGTGCGCGGTGGCGAAAGGGTAGGGCTGCTTGCCCCACCGACGCCGCCACGCCCCGGAAGGGTGCAATTGCTACATCTGGCCTCGCTGCTGGCCGCGCCACAGGACGCGGAGGCCGACTATGGCGCGCCCGCGGTAGCCGGGCTTGCGCCACATGCGCGCGCGCTGATGCTGTCGGATTTTCTGGGCGACCCCGGCGCGGTCGAGGCGGCGCTGGCGGCGGCGGCAGAGCGCGGCGTGAAGGGTGTGCTGATGCAGGTGCTTGATCCCGACGAAGAGGCGTTTCCCTACGACGGGCGGGTGATCTTTGAAAGCATGGGAGGCAGCTTGCGCTATGAAACGCGCGCCGCGGGTGATCTGCGGCTGCGCTATCGCGAAAAGTTAGCGGCGCGGCGCGATCTGCTGGCGGGGCTGGCGCGCGCTGCGGGCTGGCAGTTTGGCACGCATCACACCGGGCAGCCTGCCGCGGCGGCGCTGCTTTGGGCATTTGCCGCGTTGGAGCGGGGGCGCTGATGGGCGCGTTTGGCGCAATCGGCTTTGCGTCTCCGTGGCTTTTGGCTGCGCTTGTGGCGCTGCCGGTGCTGTGGTTCCTTCTGCGCGCCATGCCACCTGCGCCGCTGCGCCGCCGCTTTGCGGGGGTGGCGCTGCTGTTGGGGTTGTCCGACCGCGAGGTGCAGGCAGAGCGCACGCCGTGGTGGCTGCTGCTGCTGCGCATGGCGGCACTGGCCGCGGCGATCGTGGGTTTTGCCGGGCCAGTGCTGAACCCGGCATCACAGGCGGTGGGTGCGGGGCCGCTGCTGATTGCGATAGATGCATCTTGGGCCGAGGCGCCCGGCTGGGCGCGTGTGCAAGACCGCACGGCACGCGCAGTCGAGGCCGCGCGTGCGGCGGGGCGGCCCGTGGCGCTTTTGGCGCTGACCGATTTGCCGGGCGGGCGAATGAGCTTTGCTGCGGCCGATGCGGTGGCCGAAGCGTTGCCCGGCCTTGCGCCCCAGCCGTGGGAGCCGGGCGAGGCCGACTGGGCGGCGCTATTGCCCAAAGGGCGGTTCGATACTCTCTGGCTTTCCGATGGGCTGGCACGCCCGATGCGCGCGGGGTTTCTGGCAGAGCTCGAGTCGCGCGGCGCGGTGACGGTGTTCCAATCCACTAGCCCGGTGCTGGCGCTTGGTGCGCCGCAATTGCTGGATGGCGCGGTCAGGGTGCCGCTGTTGTCGAGCGTCGCGGCCGGGGCGACTGAGCTAGAGGTGGTGGCGCGCGGCCCGGACCCTGCGGGGATCGAGCGCGATCTGGGCCGGGTTACCGTTCAGCCTGGCACCGAGGCGGCCTTTACGCTGCCGGCCGAGTTGCGCAACCGCATTACGCGGTTTGAGATAGTCGGTCAGCGCGGCGCGGGTGCTGTGGCGCTGACAGATGACGCATTGAAGCGCCGCAAGGTGGCGCTGGTTGCCGCCGGAAGCGCGCGCGAGGGGTTGGAATTGCTTGCCCCCACCCACTATTTGCAAAAGGCGCTGGCACCGAGCGCCGAGATCCTTGAGGGCACGTTAGAGGATATGCTGCTTACAGCCCCCGACGTGGTGATTTTGTCTGATGTCGCACAGGTAGCAGATGCAGAGCGGCTGGCCGATTGGGTGGCGCGCGGTGGCCTGCTGATCCGCTTTGCCGGGCCGCGCATGGCGGCGGGCTTGACCGGGCAGGATGATCCGCTTTTGCCGGTGCGGCTGCGCGCGGGTGGGCGCGAAGTGGGCGGCACCATGAGTTGGGGCGCACCGCGCGCGCTGGCACCATTTGCGCCCGATAGCCCGTTTGCAGGGCTGGCGCTGCCCGCCGAGGTCGTGGTGCGCGCGCAGGTTCTGGCCGAGCCGTCGCCGGAACTGGCGGCCCGCACCATCGCTTCGCTGGAAGATGGCACACCGCTGGTTACCCGCGCGCCGCTGGGCGAGGGCTGGGTGGTGCTGTTCCACGTTACGGCCAACGCTGAATGGTCAAGCCTGCCGCTCTCGGGCCTTTTCGTGCAGATGCTTGAACGACTGGCGCTAGCCAGCGGCACCGCGCGCGAAGGCGTGGCCGATCTGGCGGGGGCGACATGGGTGGCTGAACGGGTGCTCGACGGGTTCGGCGCGCTGCGCCCTGCGGGGGCGCTGGCCGGGGTCAGCGGTGACAAGCTGGCGGCACGTCAGCTTGGGGCCGCGATGCCGCCGGGGGTGTATTCTGCGGGCGAGCGGCGCGTGGCGCTGAACACCATCGCGCCGGGGCGCGTTCTGGAACCTGCGGTCTGGCCCGCCGGGGTGGCGGTCGAGGCAGATGTGCAGGCGCTGCCGCCGCTGCCGTTGCAGGGCGCGCTGTTGGCGCTGGCGCTTGGGCTATTGTTGGTCGATGTGCTGGGCACCTTGGTCGTTTCCGGGCGGCTGCGCGCTGGGCGAGGGGTGGCGGTGCTTCTGGCGCTGGCGCTGTTGCCCTTTGATCCCGCCCCCGCGCGCGCCGAAATGGACCCCGCGCGCGCGCTGGCGGTTGCGGGTGAGGTGGTGCTGGCCTATGTGCCCACTGGCGATGCCGAGGTTGACCGCATCGCCGCTGCGGGCTTGAAGGGGCTGTCGCAGGTGCTTTTCGCGCGCACCTCGGTTGAGCCGGGGCCACCGCTGGCGGTGGATCTTGAAACCGACGATCTGGCGCTGTTCACCTTTCTCTATTGGCCGGTCACGGCGGATGCGGTCGTTCCCTCGGCCACGGCCTATGCCCGGATCAACCGCTATCTGCGCGGCGGCGGCATGATATTGTTCGACACGCGCGATGCCGATTTTGCCGGTTTTGGCACAGCGACACCCGAGGGGCGGCGCTTGCAGGCGCTGGCGGCACCGCTGGATGTTCCGCCGCTGGAACCGATTCCGGCCGACCATGTGCTGACCCGGTCCTTCTACCTGCTGCAAGATTTCCCCGGTCGTTTTGTCGGGCGCGGGGTCTGGGTCGAGGCGGCACCGCCCGATGCGGAACTGGCCGAGGGGATGCCGTTTCGCAACCTCAACGACGGCGTGACTCCGGTGGTGATCGGCGGCAACGACTGGGCCGCTGCATGGGCGGTTGATGGAACGGGGGCACCACTCTTGCCCGTAGGGCGCGGCCAGACTGGCGAGCGGCAGCGTGAAATCGCCTACCGCTTTGGCGTCAACCTGTTGATGCATGTGCTGACCGGCAACTACAAATCGGATCAGGTGCATGTGCCTGCGCTGCTGGAAAGGCTTGGGCAATGATCGGTGGTGCGAACCTTGTTTACGCGCCGCTTGTGCCTTGGCCACTGCTGGCGGCGCTTGCCGGGTTGGCGGTTCTGATGCTTGCTTTCGCGCTTTGGCGTGGGCTTGCGGGGTGGGTGCTTCGGGCAGCCGCGGCGATTGCGTTGCTTGCAGCGCTTGCCGGGCCGGGGCTGCAAAATGAGACGCGCGCGGGGCTAAGTGACATCGTTATCGTGGTCGAGGACCGCAGCGCCAGCCAAAGCCTGCCCGGCCGCGCAGCACAGACCGATGCAGCGATGGCGCGCATTGAAACTGATCTTGCAGCGCTTCCCGATACCGAAATGCGCGTCGTGCGTTTGGGCGATGGCGAGGCGAACGCAGGCACCCTTTTGGCGCAAGCCCTAGCCGAGGCGCTTGCGGCCGAGCCACGCGACCGTATCGCGGGCGTGATCGTGGTAAGCGATGGGCAGGTGCATGACGCGGACCAGATGCCCGCGCTGCCCGCACCGCTGCATGTGTTGCTGACCGGGCGCGCCGCCGATTGGGACCGCCGCCTGCTGATCCAGACCGCCCCAGCCTTTGGCATCATAGGCGAGCCGGTCGTGGTGCGCTTGCGCATTGATGATCTGGGCACCGTTCCCGACGCGGCACCACCGATGGCGACGCTGATCATCGCGCTCGAAGGCGGGCCGGGACAGAACTATCAGGTGCCGGTTGGGGTCGATCTGGAATTGCCGCTGACGCTGGAACATGGCGGCCAGAACGTGGTGCAGATTGATCTAGCAGAGACACCGGGCGAGCTGACGACGCGCAACAATTCGGCAGTGGTGCAGGTGAACGGCGTGCGCGACCGTCTACGGGTGTTGCTGGTATCGGGCGAGCCGCACGCGGGCGAGCGGACATGGCGCAACCTTTTGAAATCTGACAGCGCGGTGGACCTTGTGCATTTCACCATCCTGCGCCCGCCGGAAAAGCAAGATGGGGTGCCGGTCGATGAGTTGTCGCTGATCGCCTTTCCCACGCAGGAGCTTTTTGTCGAAAAGATCGACGAGTTCGATCTGATCATCTTCGATCGTTACCGTGTTCGCGGCATTTTGCCTGCAGCCTATTTTGGCAATATCCGCGCATATGTTGAACGCGGCGGCGCGGTTTTGGTGGCGGCGGGGCCAGAGTTCGCCACCGCCGAAAGCCTCGCCTACACCGATCTGGGCGAGATCCTTCCGGCGTGGCCGGGCGGCAGGGTGCTAGAGGGGGCGTTTTTGCCGCGCCCGACTGCGCTTGGGTTGCGCCATCCGGTAACGGCGGCATTGCCCGGCATTTCGACCGAAGGCGGCGACCCGACATGGGGGCCTTGGCTACGGCAATTGGCGGTAGAACCTGCACCCACGGCACAGGTGGTGCTTGAAGGCGCGAGCAGCGCGCCGTTGCTGGTGCTTGACCGGGTGGGCGAGGGCCGGGTGGCGCTACTTGCGTCAGATCAGGCGTGGCTTTGGGATCGCGGCTACGAGGGCGGCGGGCCGCAGGCGGAACTGTTGCGCCGTATCGCGCATTGGGCGATGTCGGAACCCGAGCTGGAGGAAGAAGCGCTTTTGGCCGAGGTCGAACCGGGGGCGCTATCGCTGACCGTGGTGCGGCGCACCATGCAAACCAGGGCTGAGGGGGTCATCATCACCGGCCCCGATGGTGTCGAGGTCACGTTGGATATGGCCGAAACCGCACCGGGCCGCTTTACCGCGCGCTGGCAGGCACCTGCGCCGGGGCTTTACCGGTTGCGGTCAGCTGATCTGGAAACGGTTGTAGCACTCGGCCCGGCCAGCCCGCGCGAATACGAGGCGGCGGTGGCCAGCCCAGAGCCATTGGCAGAGGCCGTTGCGGCGGCGGGCGGTGCTTTCAGCCTGCTTGAGGATGGCGCACCCGAGGTGCGGCAAGTGCGCGCCGGGCGTTTTACTGCCGGAAATGGCTGGATCGGCATCACACCGCGGGGCGCGAGTGCAACGCTGGATATCCGCCTCAGCCCGCTTCTACCCGGCTGGCTATGGCTGCTGATCGCCGCTACGCTTAGCCTCGCGGCATGGCTGATTGAAGGGCGCGGCAGGCGTCGTCTTGCCTAGCGCGGGCAGCACCCAAGGCTGACCGCGCCCGAACTAGCGCTAGGCGACGTCGGGTTTTCAAACCAGACCTGCCGCGCCTTACCTCTTCAGCAAGGGCAAGCGCGCGGGTGCAAGCCCAGCGATTAGCGCCATGCAGGGATGTTCGTGATCCCATCTGCAACGCCGCCATCGGCCCCAGCGATCAGCGCGCTGCATGGCCAATTTCGCTTGCTTGATGGCAAAACTGGTTATATTTCCTTACCAGATCAGGAGGTGCGCCATGCAGATGCCCGTTCCGAACCCGGCGATTCTGGCGAAAAAGGCGGCCGTTGTGGCGGCATTGCGCGCAGTTCTACCTGCCGATGCGGTGATCGACGCGCCCGAAGAAACCCGTGCTTATGAATGTGACGCGCTGGCCGCCTATCGCGCGCAGCCTTTGGCCGTGGTGCTGCCACGCACGACCGCCGAGGTGGCGGCGGCGCTAAAGGTTTGCCACAATCTCGGTGTGCCGGTGGTGCCGCGCGGTGCGGGCACCAGCCTTGCGGGCGGTGCGATGCCGACCGAGGATGCGGTGATCCTTGGGGTCGCGCGGATGACGGCGGTGCTAGAGGTCGATACCGTCAACCGCTTCATCCGGGTCGAGGCCGGGCGCACCAATCTTGCGGTCACAGCGGCGGTCGAAGGCGAGGGGTTCTTTTACGCGCCCGATCCTTCCAGCCAGCTTGCCTGCCTGATCGCGGGCAATATCGCGATGAACTCGGGCGGGGCGCATTGCCTCAAATACGGCGTGACGACCAACAATCTTCTGGGTGTCACGTTGGTGACGATGGCGGGCGAGGTGCTGGAAATCGGCGGGCCGTGGAACGATGCGGGCGGGCTCGATCTGCTTGGCCTCGTGTGCGGTTCGGAAGGCCAGCTTGGCGTGGTAACAGAGGCGACGCTGCGTATTCTGCCCAAACCCGAGGGCGCACGGCCCGTGCTGATCGGGTTTGACAGCAACGCGGTGGCGGGGGCCTGCGTGGCAGACATCATCCGCGCGGGCGTCTTGCCCGTGGCGATCGAGTTCATGGACCGCCCCTGTATTCGCGCGACCGAGGCGTTTGCACGCGCAGGCTACCCCGACTGCGAGGCGCTGCTGATCGTCGAGGTTGAGGGTGCCGAAGCGGAAATCGCCGAACAACTGGGGCTGATCCGCCAGATCGCGATGCGCCACGCTCCGGTCGAGTTTCGCGAAAGCCGGTCCGAGGACGAAAGCCGGAAGATCTGGCTTGGGCGCAAATCGGCCTTTGGCGCGATGGGTCAGATCAACGACTACGTCTGCCTTGACGGCACGATCCCTGTCAGCGCGCTGCCAGAGGTGCTGGGCCGTATCGGCGAATTGGCCAAGGCCGCGGGGCTGGAAGTGGCCAACGTGTTTCACGCGGGCGATGGCAATATGCACCCGCTGATCCTTTACGATGCGAACCTGCCCGGCGATCTGGAACGCTGCGAGGCGCTTGGTGCTGATATTCTGCGGCTCTGCGTCGAGGTGGGTGGATGCCTGACGGGCGAGCATGGCGTGGGGATTGAAAAGCGCGACCTGATGACGGCGCAGTTCAACGGCGCGGATCTGGAGGCGCAGATGCGGGTCAAGGACGTGTTCGACCCGCGTTGGCTTTTGAACCCCGCCAAGGTGTTTCCGCTGGATCTGAGTGCCGCGCGGCGCGGCTAGGGCCTTGGGCTATCGACAATGAAAAAGCAGAGGGTGCGATGAAGCCTCGGGACGAGAGCGAACTGGCAGAAGCGATCCGCGCCGCGGCAGGGCCGCTGCGGGTGGTTGGGGGCGGCACGCGGCCAGTTGTGCGCGCGGCGGGCGAGGCCTTGCACATCGGCGGGTTGGCTGGTGTGCGGCTTTACGAGCCTGCGGCGCTGACACTGGTGGTTGGCGCAGGCACGCCTCTGGCCGAGGTCGAGGCGCTTTTGGCGGGTGAGCGGCAGCGGCTGGGGTTTGAGCCGGTGCGCTGGAACGCATTGCTGGGGGCTGCGGGCGAAAGCACGATAGGTGGCGTAGTGGCCGCAAACGTATCGGGCCCACGGCGTCTGCAAACCGGTGCCTGCCGCGATGCGCTGATCGGTGTGCGCTTTGTCGATGGCCGCGGCGAGGTGGTCAAAAGCGGCGGGCGGGTGATGAAGAACGTCACCGGCTACGATCTGGTGAAGCTGATGGCCGGCAGTTGGGGCCAGCTTGGCGTACTCAGCGAGGTGGCATTCAAGCTGCAACCCGCCGCGGCGACCGAGGCGACGGTGGTGCTGGAAGATCTTGGCTTGGGCGATGCGGTGGCAGCAATGGCCGCGGCAATGGGTAGCCCCTTCGAGGTTAGCGGCGCAGGCTGGATGCCCGGCGTAGGCACCATGCTGCGGCTAGAGGGTTTGGCAGAGTCGGTCGCCTACCGTGTTGGGCGGCTTTCGGCCGCGCTGGCGCGGTTTGGCGCAGTGCGCATCCAGCGCGAGAGTTCGGGTGCGCTTTGGCGTGCATTGGGTGAGGTTGCCCCCCTGCACGGGCTTGCGGGTGCCATCTGGCGATTTTCGGTGAAACCGTCCGAGGCACCGGGTGTGGTGGCGCGGCTTGGTTGCCCTGTGGTGCTTGACTGGGGCGGTGGGTTGATCTGGGCGGTGCTGCCAGAGGGGGTAGACGCGCGGGCACTGGCCGCGCCCTATAGCGGGCATGCGACCCTGATGCGCGGGCCGGGTGTGGTGTTTCAGCCCGAGGCACCGGCAATCGCGGCGCTAGGCGCGGGCTTGCGCGCCCAGTTCGATCCGCGCGGGCTTTTTAGCGGAGGCGCGGGTAATGGACTCTGACGGGTTGAATGCGGTTGCCCTTTTGGTGCCGATGGTCGTGTATCTTTCGCTTGGCCAGTTGCCCGCTGGGCGCGGTGCGCTGATCGGCATCGGCTTTGCGGCGATCGTCTGTGCGCTCGCATGGATCGGTGCGCCGCCGATGCGCGGGGTCGCTGGGCTGGCGGTTCTGGCCGTGGCTGCGGCGGCGCTGGTGCAAGGGGTGCGGGCGCTGATGGGGCCGCAGTTGACGCGCGGTGCATATTGGGCGCTGCTCGGCCTGCCGATCTTTGTATCGGCCGCTTATCTGTTTACCGGGGGCGCATGACGTGCAGACCAATTTCACGCCTGAGCAATTGGCCGACCCCGCGCTTGCGCGCGCCAACGAGATCTTGCGCGCCTGTGTGCATTGCGGCTTTTGCACCGCGACCTGCCCCAGCTATCAGGTGCTGGGGGACGAGTTGGACAGCCCGCGCGGGCGGATTTACCTGATCAAGGAAATGCTCGAATCCGGGCGGCCCGCGGATGCGCGCACCGTCAAGCACATCGATCGCTGCCTTTCCTGTCTGGCTTGCATGACAACCTGCCCCTCGGGTGTGCACTACATGCATCTGATCGACCAAGCGCGCGCTTATGTCGAGGCAACCTACCGGCGCCCTTGGCATGACCGGGCGCTGCGCTGGATGCTGGCGCTGATCGTGCCGCATCCGATGCGATTTCGTCTGGCGATGGGCGCGGCAAAGCTGGTGCGCCCGTTCCGTGCCTTGGTGCCCGATGCCCGGTTGCGCGCGATGCTCGATATGGCCGCCGCGCCGATTCCGCCGGTAAGCCGCAATGACGATGCGCAGGTCTTTGCCGCGCAAGGTACGCGCCGCTTCCGGGTGGCGCTGCTGACGGGCTGTGCGCAAAAGGCGCTGAACACCGATATCAACGATGCCACCATCCGGCTTTTGCGCAGGCTGGGTTGCGAGGTGGTGATCGCAGACGGAATGGGGTGCTGCGGGGCGCTGACGCATCATATGGGGCGGGTGGGCGAAAGCCACGCGCAGGCCGCGGCAAACATTCGCGCTTGGATGTCGGCAAAGGCCGAGGGCGGGCTTGACGCCGTTATCATCAACGCCTCGGGCTGCGGCACTTCGGTAAAGGACTATGGGCACATGCTGGCGGGCGAGTCGCTGGCGGCAGAGGCGGCAGAGATTTCGGCCCTGACACTGGATGTAACCGAGTTTCTGGAGCGGATCGGCCTGCCCGAAGGCGCGCCGAAAGGGCTGCGCGTGGCCTATCATGCCGCCTGTTCGTTGCAGCATGGCCAGCAGGTAAAGACCGCGCCCAAATCGTTGCTGAAGCGGGTGGGGTTCGAGGTGGTCGAACCCGAAGACGCGCATCTTTGCTGTGGTTCGGCGGGCACCTACAACCTGTTGCAACCCGCCATTGCCGGTGCCTTGCAGGCGCGCAAGGTGGCAACACTGGAAGCGCGCGCGCCGCAACTGATTGCGGCAGGCAATATCGGCTGCATGGTGCAGATCGGGGGTGCCACGGCGGTGCCGGTGGTGCACACGGTCGAGTTGCTCGATTGGGCAACCGGGGGGCCGCGGCCAAGGGCGCTTGCCGAACTTGCGCCATAATCCCGCCGCATCGGCCACTTAGCCTGTGGGAGAAATCTGTCCCGGGGCTTTGATGCGTATTCCTGCTTTCCTTTTCGCGATTCTGCTGCTGGCGGCACCTGCCTTGGCGGACGATGCGCTACATGCGCTGGTGACAGGTGACGAGGGGCGCGGCTGGGCCGCGGTGGGCCGCGTCGATCTGGGGGGAGATTCGTTTTGCACCGGGGCGCTGATTGCGCCTGACCTTGTGCTGACTGCCGCGCATTGCCTGTTTTCAGCGCGCACCGGCGCGATGATTAGCACCGATCAGATCAGCTTTCTGGCCGGTTGGCGAAACGGTTCGGCAGTGGCCTACCGCGGCGCGCGCCGTGCCGTGGTGCCTGCGGGCTATCGCTATGACGAAGCCAACAAGCTTGACCGGATTGCGGACGATCTGGCGCTGATCGAGCTTGATCAGCCAATCCGCCTGCCTTCGGTGCAGCCTTTCGCGCTGGCGGTGCAGCCGCGCGCGGGGGCCGAGGTGGGTGTGGTTTCCTATGCGCGCGACCGTGCTGCGGCACCCAGCCTGCAATCGGTCTGCACGGTGATGCAGCGCGAAGGCACGATTTCGATGCTGAGCTGCGAGGCTGACTTCGGTGCCTCGGGCGCGCCGGTCTTTGCGATATCGGGTGGTGTGGCGCAGATCGTTTCGGTGGTGTCGGCCATCGCTGATGCCGAAGGGCAGCGGGTCTCACTTGCGGTTTCGGTTGCCGGTGTCGCCGCCCTGCGCGCCGTTCTCGACCAGGGCATGGTCGGCACGGCGGGGCTTGTGCCGGGTGGTAGGCTGGCTGCGACCACGGGTGCAAAGTTCGTGCGCCCCTGAGCGCCGCTGGGGCCTTGAAAGCGCGGATCCACATTCCCAGATTATTTGCATCGGGGCGCCGCAGAAGCGGGCTTCGGTACAACCGTTCGGCCCCGTTAGGGGCGGGCAAACCACACCATCGCTCAAGAGAGGATGCACCATGCGTAATTTCGACTTTTCACCGCTTTACCGCGCCACTGTGGGGTTCGACCACCTTGCCGATCTGATGGATCGCGCGATGTCGGCCGAGGTGACTCAGCCCACCTATCCGCCCTACAATATCGAAAAACTTGGCGAGGATGCGTATCGCATTTCGATCGCAGTCGCAGGCTTTGCCGCCGATGATCTTTCGGTCGAAATGCGCGATGGCGCGCTAATCATCGCCGCGCGTAAGGCCGCCGAGGAAACCCCGCGCAACTATCTACACCGTGGCATCGCCACCCGCGCCTTCGAGCGCCGCTTTGCGCTAGCCGAACATGTGCAGGTGAAGGGCGCAAGCCATGTTGATGGTATGCTGCACATCGACCT
>NZ_JBFHIA010000035.1:0-16928 GCF_041596715.1 Phaeovulum sp. | reverse complement strand
TTGCTTCCAGCGCGGCAATCACCGCTTCGGGTGTTTTGCCCGAAAGCTCGGCCAGAGTCTCGACACGGGCATTGCCCATTGCCGACATCACCTGCCGCATGCTGGCACCCGGCCCGTGGCCTTCCTCGCCTGCCCCTTGCGCGCCGTTGAGTGGCATGAACGATAGCGCGACGATCACCAGCCCACTGGCCATGATGGCCGCAGGAATCGGGCGCTTCAGATACATCAGGAAGGGTCGCCAGTTCAGCCAAAGGTGCGCAACCACGGCCGCCAGCATGGCAAGGCCAAGCCATATATGCGAAAAGGTGATGAGCGACGAGCGCATGTGAAAGAATAGCATAACGCCGCTGACCGCTGTCACGACAAAGGTGGCGGTGATCAACGGGGTGGCCCATGTGCGCAAAGTCATTACGTGCTCCTGCAGTGCATTAAAGATGTTTTCATTTCGCGCATTATACGCGGGCCGAGCCCGCTTCCGTCGCGTACTGGACGCTACGGAAGGCAGCCCGAATTGAAACAAAGCCCCCGTCGCCCCTTTAACGCGGGCGATGGTTCAGCAGGCGATCATGGCCCACAAACACCCGTAACGCATGGGAAAAACGGCCAGAATGGCAGCTAGGGCGCGCGGTTTCAGCAAACAGTTAGTGTGGGGAGGGCCACGCCACCGGGGGCAGGCAAGCCTGTCATGCAGAAATTGCAAACCTATTCGGTTTCGGCGGCAAGCTCGCGCGGCAGATGCAGTAGAAACTCGGTGCCCTCGGCATCGGTGCGCAGCAGGTCCAGCCGCCCGCCGTGGCCGCGCACCAGCTCGGCGGCGATGGCAAGACCCAACCCGGTGCCGCCAAGGCGGCTGCCGCCCTGAAACGGCTGGAACAGGTGCGTACGCGCGCGTTCTGGCAAACCCGGCCCCGTATCGCCCACGCGCACCCACCAGCCTGCCTCTTCCTCGCCACCTCCCAGTTCAATCGTTCCGGGCTTGCCCGTGGCCTCGATCGCCTGCCGCGCGTTACGCACAAGGTTCGATAGCACCCGGTGCAATTGGTCGCGGTCGGCACGGATAACAAGGTTCGGCGCGATATCGGTGATGAACTCCACCCCCGCGGCTTCGGCGGCAGTCGCCTCGCCCTCGATCACCTCGGCCACCAACGCCGCCAGCATAAAGCGCGTCAGTGTCGGCGGCGGTTCCTGCGCGCGCCCGAAGGCAAGCGTGCTTTCGCAAAGATTCACCGCGCGAGAGATCGAGCCGATCAGCTTGGGTGCCGCGCGTTGCACGGCGGGGTCGGCGCTATCTTCCATGCGGTCTGCGAAAAGCTGCGCCGTCGTCAGAATGTTGCGCAAGTCATGACTGATCTTGGCCACCGCCTGACCAAGCTGGGCCAGCCGCTCTTTCTGGCGCAGCGAAGCGACAAGCTGATGCTGCATCGAGGCGAGCGCCACCTCGGCATCGCGTAGCTCGGTCACGCGCGCCTTGGGTGCGATGATACGGCGTGCATCTTCGGGTGCCTCTGCCCATTCGGTCATGTGGCGCACGACCTTCTGGATTGGCACCACGATCAGGCTGCGCGCCGCCACAAACAGCAACAGCGCCGTGGCAATTGAAAACACCGCCGAAAGCGCCAGCACCCGTAGCCCGTAGGCGATCATCTCGTCGCGCAGCGATTGGGTCTTGAGCGTAATCTCGATCAACTCGCCACCGCTTTGCACCGGCGCGCCAATGACCCGGATCACACGGGCTTCGCCATCGAAAAGCAACGCCAACGCATCGCCAATAAGCCGCACGGGGGTTGCCTCGCGCAGATCGTAGGTTTTGTAGATCGGTTCTGGCACTGGCGAGGAAAGAACCAGTTCGCGCACCTCATCACGCCGCAGCACGACGTTGAGCACACCGGCATTCAGCAGCAACTCTGCCTCCAGCTCGGGTTCGATCATCGCATTCGTTGTCAGCAGGGCAAGCGAGGCGATTTGCGCACGCTCCAGCCGCGCGGCAAGGTAATCTTGCCGAAACACCGCGAGCGAGGGCAATAGGATCAGCACCTCTGCCAGCACCACGAACAACGTGGTGAGCAGCGCAAACCGACCCGAGAGCGTGTTGACGACCATGACTTACCTGCTCACGCCATGCGTTCAGCCTTTTGCGGCAGCGTGGCGCACTTTAGCGTTATCAAAGCTTTCGAAAGAAAAACAGGGTAGAGCAGCCAGATCGGCGGCATTGCGCGCCCAGAGTCGAAAAACCCTCACTCGATGAATTGACTTGGGCCGCAAGCCCGACTAAAGACCGGGCTTCGAATGACTGCGGCGCTCGATTCCGATCTTTTCGGGCTGCCTGAACCGGAGATACCACGATGAAGCGCACGTTCCAGCCGTCGAACCTTGTCCGCGCCCGCCGCCACGGCTTCCGCGCGCGTATGGCCACCAAAGGCGGCCGTCGTGTTCTGAACGCCCGCCGCGCCAAGGGCCGCGCGAAGCTTTCGGCCTAAGCCAAACGGCACACGGCATGAAACCGCCGGAGGCTCCCGCGACTGGCCCAGAGGGTCGGGAACCGGGAAGCGCACCGGCGGTTTCCGTTTGCGCCAATGGTCCCTTGATCGAGACGCTACAGAATCGCCCCGATTTCCTGCGCGCCGCTTCGGCACGCCGCCAAGGCACACCCGCTTTTCTGCTACAGGCGCGCCGCCGCGGCGAAGGCGAGATTACCAACCCTGCGCTGGTTCGGGTTGGATTCACCTGCTCAAAAAAGGTTGGCAACGCGGTGGCGCGCAATCGGGCCAAGCGTCGGCTACGGGCGCTGGCACGGGCGGTGCTGCCCCTTGGCGCAATGCCCGGCTGGGACTATGTACTGGTAGGTCGCGCAGACGCGACCGCGACGCGCGACTTTGCGGCGATGAAAGCAGAGCTTGCACGTGCGCTGGCACAGATTCATGGAGCCGCCCGGTGACACCGCTTGCCCATATCGTAGCCGTGCCGGTGCGCGCCTATCGGATGCTGCTCAGCCCATGGGTTGGCCATGGCTGCCGCTTTCAACCCACCTGCTCGGCCTATGCGCTGGAAGCGTTGGAAAAACACGGCGCAATCAAGGGCACCTATCTTGCAACCCATCGGGTGCTGCGCTGCCACCCTTGGGGCGGGCATGGCTATGACCCGGTGCCCCCCGGCAAAGGCGATGACGATGCTTGATGACGACGTCGGCGCCATCCATCCGCTGTTCGAAGGTGCCCCTGCCACGACCGAGTTCAAGAAGCTGCGCAAGCGGTTGGTGCGAGAAGTGCGCGAGGCTATAGATGCCTACGGCATGGTCACACGCGGCGCGCGCTGGCTGGTCTGCCTTTCGGGCGGCAAGGACAGCTACACCCTGCTTGCCGTGCTGCACGAATTGCAGTGGCGCGGGCTATTGCCGGTGGAACTGATCGCCTGCAACCTCGATCAGGGCCAACCCGGATTTCCCGCCACCGTGCTGCCAGAGTTTCTTGCGCGCATGGGGGTGAAGCACCGGGTCGAATATCAGGATACCTATTCGGTCGTAACGTCGAAAATCGCGCCGGGCGGCACGATGTGCAGCCTCTGCTCGCGGCTTCGGCGCGGTAACCTTTACCGAATCGCGCGCGAAGAAGGATGCAGCGCCGTGGTGCTAGGCCATCATCGCGACGACATTCTGGAAACCTTCTTCATGAACCTCTTTCACGGCGGCAGGCTGGCCACGATGCCGCCGAAGCTGGTGAACGAAGAGGGCGACCTGTTCGTGCTGCGCCCGCTGGCGTTTGTTGCCGAAGCCGACTGCGAGCGATTCGCGCGGGCGATGGCCTACCCGATCATCCCCTGCGACCTCTGCGGCAGTCAGGAAGGGCTGCAACGCGTGCAGGTCAAGGCGATGCTGGATGGCTGGGAGGCGCGTAGCCCCGGCCGGCGGCAGGTCATGTTCCGCGCACTGATGAATGCACGCCCCTCGCATCTCCTCGACGCGCAGCTGTTCGATTTTGCAGGGCTTGCGCTAGGCGGCGGCCCCGCGCCGGAAAGCGCAGATTTAGCGCAAATGCCGCCGAAACTTCGGCAGGAAGATTAACCGCAGGCTCACCAAACCTACCTAGCTTTGCCGTCTGGGGCCCTTGGCCCATAGCAAGCGACGGGTAACGGGAATGGCCATCAAGCGACTTCGCGGATTGCGCTGGCTGGGCGGTATGGCCCGGGGCGACCTGCTGGCATTTGTTCCTGCCGCCGGGCTTGCCGGATACTGGTACGGGGTCGCGGGCGCTTTGCTGGTGATTGGCGCGGCGCTCTCGGTGGCATGGTTGGCGCGCGATGCCGGCACATCCCCCGCAGCGACCCTCGCGCGCGATGCCGCAATTCAGCTGCCGGATCGGGCCGCGGCCGTAACCACGCTTGATGCGGCGCTGGCCGAGGTCGTCACCACCAATCGCGCGACCGCAGCCTTCGTGCTTGGCATCGACGACGCCGAGGCGTTGCTGGCCACCTATGGCGATGCGGCCTACGCGCAGATCCTGCGACGCACGGGCGAGCAGTTGCAGGGCGTGTTGCGGGAAGGCGATCTGGTTGCCTATCTGGGCCAAGCGCGCTTTGCGGTGGTGCTGATGCCAGTGCGGCGAGCCGATCTTGAAAGCGTGCTGCAAATCGCGACCCGATTGCAAGCTGCGGCAGAGGTGCCGCAATCTATCGAGACGCGCGCGGTCTATCTTTCAGCACATGTCGGGTTTTGCCTCGTATCGCGCGCGCCTGCATCGGGCGGCAGCGCTATGCTCGACGCTGCCGAAACCGCGGCAGATGAGGCGCTGCGGCAAGGGCCCGGCTCGATTCGTGCCTATTCTTCCGAAATCGCGCGCGCGACGCGAGAGCGGTCGGAACAGGTTGAAGCGGTCAGCGCGGCGCAGGAAGATGGCAAGATCGTCGCGTATTTCTTGCCGCAGATCAGCGCGGATACCGGCGACATTTCGGGCTTTGAACTGGTGCCGCGCTGGCTGCAAGCCGATGCGGATCTGCCTGACTCCGCCGCAGTCTTGGCGGCTGTTCAGGCTGCGGGCCTGCGCGCGCGGCTGGGCGAGGTGTTGCTTTACCACGGCTTTTCCGCCGCGCGCGGCTGGGCCACTGCCGGCTTGCCCGCTATCGCCCTGACGCTGCCCTTGTCGTTGGACGAATTGCGCAACCCGCAATTTCCAGACCGGTTGAAGTGGGAGCTTGACCGCTTCGAGTTTCCGCCCGCGCGCCTGCGCCTGTTGGTGCCCGAGGCGGCAGCAACCGACGGCGCGCAGGAGATGGTCGCACGCACACTGGCCGCGCTGGCACGGCTTGGCTGTGCGATCGAACTTGCGGGTTTTGGCGACGGCCCCGCGCCGATTGCCGCCCTGCGCCGATACGCCGTGCAAAGGCTTCGCATCCAGCGCAGTTTCATTACGCGCGTTGATGCCGACCCCGAGGCGCAAAGCATGGTCGCCGCGATCCTTTCGCTGGCAGCACAGCTAGGCCTCGAAACACTGGCCGATGGGGTGGCGAGCATTGGCGAACATGCGATGCTGGCGCAGCTCGGCTGCGGCCACCTGCAAGGCCCTGTTGTTGCGCGCGCGATGGCCTTTGAAGATACGCAAGAATGGATCACGCGGCATCGGGGCAAGCTGCAACCCGCACCGCCGATCACCCGCCGCAAACGCTGAACGCCGCTGCGAATCCGCCTGCGGCGCGGCCTTCGCACCCCGTTGCGGGCAAGTAAAAAGCGCCGATTTGGCCCAGCCAAAACGCGACAAAGCAGCGACCTTGGCCTTGATCCGGGCAATCACCGCACCGTGGTGGCAATCCGGGGGAAAACCGCTTGACCTTTCTTGCCCCCTTCTGTTGAACCACCCCATCACAGAACCTTTGCGGGTACCCCGATGGACGATCAGAACAAGAATCTCATTCTCGCGACCGTGCTTTCCTTCGTGGTCATCCTGCTTTGGTACACGGTCTTCGCGCCGCCTGCCCCGGTTGTGCCCGTTGCGGACGAAACCACGGTGCAGACCGACGTCACGGCTGCCGCGCCAACGCTTGCGCCCGACGCCGCACCCGCAGGAGTTGGCGCTCTCGCCGCTGCCGCAGAGGCGGCGCAGACCGAGCTTGCCACGGCGCCGCGCATCGTCATCGACACGCCGCGTCTGCAAGGCTCCATCTCGCTGCTCGGTGGCCGGATCGACGATCTGTCGCTTGTTGGCTACAATGAAACCCTCGATGCGGACTCGCCCAATGTGCGGCTGCTGGCACCTGTCGGCGGCACCGAGCTCAACGCCGCAAAACCCTACTACGTGGTTTATGGCTGGAGCCCGGCTGCCGGGCTCGACCCCACTCTTGTGCCGAATGCCCGCACGCTCTGGACCGCGCCTGACGGTGCGACATTGGCCCCCGGCAAACCCGTCACGCTGACCTGGGATAACGGCGCTGGCCTGATCTTCAATCGCGAGATTTCGATTGATGACGACTATCTCTTCACCATCAACCAGTCGGTCACAAACACCACGGCCACGGCAGTGCGCCTTGCCCCCTACGGTATCGTCGCGCGCCACGGCATTCCCAGCACCAACTCGGTCTATGTGCTGCACGAAGGTGCCGTGCGCATGTCGGACGGCAAGTTGCAAGAACTGGACTACAAAGACATCACCAAGCTCGACACGGTGCCAGTCGAAGGTCCGGCCGAGTTGATCGACGTTGCAGCGAACGGCTGGACCGGCTTCACCGACAAATACTGGATGACGACACTGGCACCTGTTCCGGGGCAAAGCTTTACCTCGGTCATCAAATACACGCCCAGCGCCGATATCTACCAAGCCGAGACACGTTTCCCTGTGGTCGAGGTCGCTGCGGGTGCAACCGCCAGCACCTCGTCGCTGCTATTCGCAGGGGCCAAGGAATGGGAAACCATCAGCCGCTACCAGAACGACCCAAGCTTTCTTGCCGGCCTGTTCGGTGCCAAGGTCGATCCGAACCAGCCGCAAATCAACCGCTTCATCGATTCGATCGACTGGGGATGGTTTTATTTCCTGACCAAGCCGATGTTCAGCCTGCTGCACTGGCTGCACGGCGCCATTGGCAACATGGGCTGGGCGATCATCGCGCTGACCGTCATCATCAAGCTTCTGGTGTTCCCGCTTGCGCGCAAATCCTACGTCTCGATGGCCAAGATGAAGGAACTTCAGCCCGAGATGGAAAAGCTGAAGGAGCGCACTGGCGAAGACAAAGCCAAGATGCAGCAAGAGATGATGGCGCTCTACAAGCGCGAAAAGGTCAACCCGGCGTCGGGCTGCCTGCCGATCCTTTTGCAGATTCCGATCTTCTTCTCGCTCTACAAGGTGATCTACGTCACGATCGAATTGCGCCACGCCCCGTGGTTCGGCTGGATCCGTGACCTTTCGGCACCCGACCCCTCGTCGATCCTCAACCTCTTCGGGCTGCTGCCCTATGCGCCGCCGGATCAAGGCTCGATATTCTATATTCTTTCGCTCGGCGTGCTGCCGATTCTGCTCGGCATCTCGATGTGGTTCCAGCAAAAGCTGAACCCCGCCCCCACCGACCCGACGCAAAAGATGATCTTTGCCTGGATGCCTTGGGTATTCATGTTCATGCTGGGCAGCTTTGCCTCGGGCCTCGTGGTCTACTGGATCGCCAACAACACGATCACCTTCATCCAGCAGTACACGATCATGTCGATGCACCACAAACGCCCCGACCTTTTCGGCAACATCCTGGATGGCTTCAAGAAAAAGCCAGCGCCGCCGCCGAAAAAATGACCGCGCGGCTAGCCCATATCCTGCGCCACCCGATCAAGGCGATCGGTGTTGAAGAAATCGAGAGCGCGTCCCTTTCCAAGGGGCGCGCCTTGCCTTCTGATCGGCGCTGGGCCGTTGCGCATGAGGCGGCCAAGTTTTCCGGTCAGCCAGAGGCGTGGCAGCCGAAAATGAACTTTCTGCGCGGTGTCGCCGGGCCGGAACTGATGGCGATCAACGCGGCTTGCGATGACGCGATCGTAACGCTGCGCCACCCGCGCGCCGGAACCATCACGCTAAATATGAGCAATGCGGCAGATCGCGACCGTCTTGTCACTTGGCTGCAACCGCTCTGGCCCGATGACCGCCCCGCTCCCAGCCATGTGGTCGAGGTTCCGGGGCAAGCAATGACAGACTGGGCAGAACCGTTTATTTCGCTGCTGTCGCTGTCGTCGCTTGCAGATCTTTCGCACCACGCCGGGCAGACGCTGCACATCAACCGCTGGCGCGCCAACCTCTGGGTCGAGGGGTGGGAGCCCTTGCGCGAACGCGCGCTGATCGGGCATCGCATCCGGATAGGCAGCGCCACGTTCGAGATCGTCCAACCCATCACCCGCTGCCGCGCCACCACCGTAAACCCCGAGACCGGCGCAAGCGATTGCGATACACTCGCGGCATTGGAAAGCCTCTGGGGCCACAAGGACCTTGGCGTCTATGCCCGGGTTCTTACCGGCGGCGAAATCGCACGCGGCGACGCAATAGAGGTGCTCTGATGCAGATCCAATTCGCGCTTGCCCCAGAACCCGACCACGACGCCCGCGAAAAGGGGCGCCTGCTTTTTGCGGGCCCGGTCGATTTTCTCAAAGGCGTTGTGGCGATGGATGGGCTGCCACCCGCCGACAGGCTTGAAGTCTGTTTCGCCGGCCGCTCCAACGTCGGTAAATCAAGCCTGATCAACGCGCTGACCGGGCGCAAAGCTCTGGCGCGCGCGTCCAACACCCCCGGGCGCACGCAGGAAATCAACTATTTCACCACCATGGGCCCCTATCTCGTAGACCTTCCCGGCTACGGCTATGCCGAGGCACCCAAAGCCACGGTTGAAAAGTGGCAGCGCCTGCTCAAATCCTACCTCTCGGGCCGCGCCACGCTGCGCCGCGCCTTCGTGCTGGTCGATACACGCCACGGCGTAAAATCGGTCGACGAAGACACCATGTCGCTCTTGGACCGTTCGGCAGTTACATTTCAGGTGGTTCTGACAAAGGCCGACAAGGTCAGCCAAGCTGAACGAAACGTCATCGTCGATCAGGTTCGTGCGGCGCTGGCCAAGCATCCCGCGGCCTACCCGGAACTTGTCGTCACATCTTCCGAAAAGGGTGATGGCATCGAAACCTTGCGCGCGCTGATCGCCGCTCTCGCCTGACCCGGCACCTGCTTCAGCCAAATATCCCCCGCGGAGCGCAGCACCCTCGCAAGCCCAACCCCTTGGCAGGGCGCACGATTGGCCGTAACACTAGGCCTGCACCGCGCGCCCCAAGGACCCCTCATATGAGACCGCAAAGCATGAACCGTGATTGGATCGCTACCGCCCGCACGCTTTCCGAGGCCTTGCCCTACCTGCAGCGCTATACCGGCGCCGTGGTGGTGGTGAAGTTCGGCGGCAACGCCATGGGTGACGAACAGGCGATGGCCGATTTCGCCCGCGACATCGTGCTGATGCGACAGGTCGGCATGAACCCGGTGGTGGTGCATGGCGGCGGCCCGATGATCAACGATCTGCTGGGCAAACTCGGCATCGTTTCTGAATGGATTCGCGGCAAGCGCGTCACCGATCAAGCCACCGTCGAAGTGGTCGAAATGGTGCTTTCGGGCCTTGTAAACAAACGCATCGTCCAAGCGATCAATGATCAGGGCGGCCGCGCCGTGGGCATTTCGGGCAAAGACGACGATCTGATGGTCTGCGAGGCCGACGACCCCGAACTCGGCTTTGTCGGCAGGCCGGTCGAGATGAACGTGCAAGTGCTGCGCGATCTCTACAACGCCGGAATTATCCCCGTCGTGGCGCCCGTGGCTACCGGCGTCAAGGATAACGAAACCTTCAACGTCAACGGCGATACAGCTGCGGGGGCCATTGCCGGCGCGCTTCAGGCCGACCGGCTGCTGTTGTTGACCGACGTGGCAGGCATCAAGAATAAGGCCGGTGAGGTTGTCACGCAAATGAGCCCCGCCGAGGTTCACGACATGATCGCAGATGGCACCATTGCCGGCGGCATGATCCCCAAGGCCGAAACTGCCCTGAAAGCGATCGAAGACGGTGTGCGCGCCGTTGTCATTCTTGATGGCCGTGTATCGAATGCCTGCCTGCTCGAACTCTTTACCGACCACGGCGCGGGCAGCCTGATCCGCTCTACAGAACCGCGCATCAAGCCGCATTCGCGGTGACGCTCGCGGCAATCGACGCAGCCGCGGCGACAGAGCGGCTGTTCGTTTCTGGTGCATTCCACCCCTGCGCGGGCGATGGCGCCCCCGAAGGCTGCGGCACACTGGTGCTGCTTTCCCCCGCCGAGCCGGGCTTTTGGCCACATGTCACCGCAGCGCCAGAGTTTGCCGACGACGCGCCTGACCCGCTAGATCGCTGGTCGGCGCGGGTGATCGGCGCGCTGGCGAAGCGATTTGGCGCAACACCGCTATTTCCGTTTGCGGGCCCGCCGTGGCCGCCCTTTTTCGACTGGGCGATCAAGACTGGCGAGGCATTCGCTTCACCCGTTTCGCTGCTGGTTCATCACCGTATGGGGCTGATGGCCTCTTATCGCGGGGCGCTAGCGCTGGATACGGTGCTGGCGCTGCCCGCACCCAAACCAAGCCCCTGCATCGGCTGCCCCGCACCCTGTGCTACGGCCTGCCCTGCGGGGGCGCTCGGAAGATCGCGCTATAATGTCGCGGCTTGCCATGATTTTCTTGAAACCGCCCTTGGCGAAGATTGCCTTTCTTTGGGCTGCGGCGTTCGCCGCGCTTGCCCCTTGAGTGCTGCCTATGGCAGGCTGCCACAGCAATCGGCCTGGCACATGAGGCAATTCCACAAATGACACCGCAGGGACACCGACGCCTGATTCTCACGCGCCACGCAAAATCCGCATGGGACAATCCGGCAATAGCCGACCACGAGCGGCCACTGAACGCGCGCGGCAGACTAGCTGCACGCGAGCTTGGCGACTGGCTCGCTTCGCGCGGGTATGAACCCGAAGAGGTGCTCTGTTCCTCCTCGCTTCGTACGCGCGAGACGTGGGAACATGTCGCCGCAGCCGTGCTTGAAGTGCGCCCGGTGGTACGCATCGAGGCAGAGCTTTATCAGGCCGCGCCAGAAAACCTGCTGGCCGTGCTCAAAACCGCCACTGCGGCCTCGGTCATGGTATTGGCGCATAACCCCGGCATCGCCGATTTTGCGCGCCAGCTTTGCGCCCGACCGCCACTGACGCCTGCCTTCGCGCGTTACCCAACCACGGCCACCACGGTGATCGACTTTCAGATCAACGACTGGGCCGATCTGCGCCTTGGCGAAGGATCGATGCTCGACTTCTTCTTGCCCGCCGGGCGCGGCTGAAACGAAAAAAGGGGCCGCAAGCGCCCCTTTTTTAAAATACGGCCTGCCTTGGCCACCCTCGGATTCAGTGCCCCAGAATCTGGCTCAGGAACAGCTTGGTGCGCTCTGACTGCGGGTTGTTGAAGAACTCGTAGGGTTCGTTCTGTTCGACGATCTGGCCCTGATCCATGAAGATCACGCGGTTGGCCACGGCCTGTGCAAAACCCATCTCGTGCGTGACGCAAATCATCGTCATGCCTTCTTCGGCAAGCTCGATCATCGTGTCGAGCACTTCCTTGATCATCTCTGGGTCGAGCGCCGAGGTCGGCTCGTCAAACAGCATGATGCGCGGCTTCATGCAAAGCGAGCGCGCAATTGCCACGCGCTGCTGCTGGCCGCCCGAAAGCTGGCCGGGGTATTTCAGCGCCTGTTCGGGAATCTTGACCTTTTCGAGGTAATACATCGCCACCTCGTCGGCCTCTTTCTTTGGCACCTTGCGCACCCAGATCGGCGCCAGCGTTAGGTTTTCAAGAATCGTCAGGTGCGGAAAGAGGTTGAAGTGCTGAAACACCATCCCCACTTCCGAGCGCACCTTGTCGATGTTCTTGAGGTCACTGGTCAGTTCTGTGCCATCGACGATGATCTGCCCCGACTGGTGTTCTTCGAGCCGGTTGATGCAGCGGATCAGCGTTGATTTGCCAGACCCAGAAGGCCCGGCGATCACGATCCGCTCGCCACGATTCACGGTCAGATTGATGTCGCGCAGCACGTGGAAGGTGCCGAACCATTTGTTCATCGCAGTGATCTGAATTGCCACCTCGTCGGTGACCGTCATATGCGAGCGGTCGATTTTGCGTTCGATTTTAGCTTCCGACATGGCGGGCTCCTTACTCGTGGTCACGGTGCAGCCGACGCTCGAGATACATCGAATAGCGCGACATGCTGAAGTTGAAGATGAAGAAGATGCAGCCGACAAAGATGTAAGGCTCCCAGTAGGCGCCTTTCCATTCAAAGCTGGCGCGCACTGAATCGGTGATGCCCTTCAGCGGGTCCAGCAAGCCCACGAACACCACCAGCGTGGTATCCTTGAACAGGCCGATGAAGGTGGAGACGATGCCGGGGATCGAGATTTTCAGCGCCTGCGGCAGAATGATCAGCCGCTGCGCCTTCCAGTAATCCAGCCCAAGCGAGTCGGCCGCCTCGTATTGCCCGCGCGGCAGCGCCGCAAGACCGCCCCGCACCACCTCTGCAATATAGGCTGCGGCAAACATCGTGACCATGATGATGACGCGCAGGATGATGTCGAAATTGGTGCCCGGCGGCAGGAAGTAGTTGAGCAAAAGCGAGGCCACGAACAGCAGCGAAATCAGCGGCACACCACGGATGAACTCGATAAACCCAACCGCCAGCGCCTTGACCAGCAGCATGTCAGAGCGCCGCGCCAAGGCCAGCACCACGCCCATCGGCAGGCTGAGCGCAATACCCGCCACGCCGATTGTCAGCGCAAGGACAAAGCCGCCGAACTTTTCAGAGCGAACGCCTTCGATGGCGAACGGCAAACCCGCGTCAAGAAACGCCTGCACCGGCGCGATCCCAAAGAGCCACCACAAGACCGGCACCAGAACCGCCGCGCCGACCGACAGAATGGTGCCAAGGCGCCGTGTCGCCAGCCACGCGGCCCAGCCAATCACAAAGCCCGCCATTGCCAGCGTGGGCCCCCAAACCGAGCCGCCCCAAAGCATCCAGACCGCAAGGCCCGGATAGATGGCTGTCAGCCACAGAAGCGCCCACGGCCGCGCCCATGCCGCCGCCAGCATCGCCACCAGCAAGACCGCAAGCAGCGCGGTATCGCCGTTCGGGACGCCAAGGCCCGGAAAGGCCACCATAAGGAATACCGAGACCACGCCCAGAACCCACATGCGGATCATGCGGCTTTCAGAGAAAAGCACGGGTGCTGCGGCAAAGATCAGCAAGCCCAAGGCCAGTGTCGGGCGCCAGTAAAGCTCGCGCGGATAAAAGCCGAACATGAACATGTTCCAGCGATCACGAATGATCGCCCAGCATGCGCCAGTGGCACCTTCGCCGTATTTGGCCGTCACGATATCGCGGCACTCGCCTACCGAGGCTGCATTCCATACTGAATGGCGCAGCCAAGGCGAGTATTCCTTGATCATGAAGTAGATGATGAACAGCCCCATAAAAGTCAGCACAGTGTTGAGGGGGCCGGAGAACAGGTTTTCGCGCAGCCACCGAATTATCCCAACCTCGCTAACCGGCGGGGCCTTTTCGGGAAGCATCTCGGTGCGCACAAAAGCGGCGGTGCGATGTTCAGCCATCTCAGCGCTCCTTCAGTTTGACGGAGGCGTTGTAGATATTCATTGCCCCCGAGATCATCAGGCTCAGCACCAGATAGATCAGCATCATCAGCAGCACCGTTTCCAACTCGCGGCCTGTCTGGTTCAGCGTGATGCCACCCAGCGTGCCGCGCAGATCAAGATACCCCGTGGCGATTGCCAGCGACGAGTTCTTGGTCAGGTTCAGAAACTGCGAGATCAGCGGCGGAATGATGACCCGCAGCGCCTGCGGCAGAATCACCAAATTCATCGTGCGACCGGGGCGCAGCCCCAGCGCATAGGCGGCTTCTGTTTGGCCATGCGAGATAGCCATGACGCCAGAGCGCACGATCTCGGCGATGAAAGCGCCTGTATAAAGCGAAAGCGCCAGCCACAATGACATGAAGGCGTTTGAAACGTTGATACCGCCAGTGAAATTGAAACCTTGCAGCGACGGATAGCCGAGGTGGAACCCCAGCGCCCAAAGCGTCAAGACCCCCGGCAGAATCAAGAGTGCTGCCGATTTCCACCATGTCACGGGGCGTTCGCCGGTCGCGTTTTGCACGAAGGTCGCGCGGCGCAGCACAATGCGGCGGGCATACCAGCCAGCGACAATCGCCGCGATCAGCGCCAACAGGTCGCTGGAAATCAGGAAAATGCCGATGTCGATATTGCCAAGACTGCGCGAGAAAAGCGGGTCTGGCACCGCGGTATAACGATTGGTCACCGCGATGGAATCAAACAGCATCATCGAGGCATCGCCGCCTTCCTTGAAGGCATTGGGCAGCGGCGCCGCTTCGGTGAACACCGCAAGGATGATAAGAATCCATAGCAGCACCGGAACGTTGCGGAAAATCTCGACGTAGATCGTCATCAGACGCGCGACGAGCCAGTTCTTGCTCAGCCGCAGCACGCCTACAAAAACGCCGATCACGGTTGCGACGATGCAGCCCAGAAACGAGACCAGCAGCGTGTTGAGCAACCCGACCAGCATGGCACGGGCGTGTGTGCTATCGGAATCGTAGGCGATCAGCCGCTGGCCAATGTCATAGCCCGACCGCACGCCCAGAAAGCCAAAGTTGAAGTCCTTGCCGCGCGCGGCGAGGTTTGAGACGGTATTATCGACAAGCCATGCAGCGAACGCCATGAACATCATCATCACGACAACCTGAATGGTCATCGAGCGGTATCGCGTGTCGTAAAGAAGCTGACTAAGCCGAAAGCCATGCTTCGGCGGTTCGGAGGCTATGGCCATACTACGTTCCCCTGATCTGATCGGCACCATCGGCATTTGCGCCGCTGTTCTCGGGGTCTCTTGCGCCCCATGCCGTCAGATTTTCGTTTGGTAGAAAGGACTGGGCGCGCGAAGTCTGCTTCGCGCGCCCATGTTTCAGATCCCGATCAACGGAACGGCGGCGCGTAGAGCAGGCCACCCTGCGTCCACTGGGCGTTCAAGCCGCGAGCAAGCCCGATCGGGGTCGATTCACCGATCGTTGCGGCGAAGATTTCGCCGTAGTTGCCGCTGGCAGCGATAGCACGCTTGGCCCAGAGGTTATCGAGGCCGAACATCGGGCCAAGGTCGCCCGAGGTGCCGAGCAGACGATCGATTTCAGGGTTGGTCGAGCCTTTCGACAGCTCTTCAAGGTTCGCCGAGGTGATGCCGTATTCTTCGGCGGCGATCAGAGCGTTGAGCGTCCAGCGAACGATATCACCCCACTGGTTGTCGCCGTGGCGCACAACCGGCCCGAGCGGCTCTTTCGAGATGATTTCGGGAAGGATGATGTGGTCGCCCGGGTTGGCAAAAGCCGCACGGGTAGCCGCAAGGCCCGACGCGTCGGTGGTGTAGGCATCGCAAGCGCCGGCCAGATATTGCTGTTCGCCTTCTGCGTTCGAATCGATCGCGATGGGCGAATAGCTCATGTTGTTGGCTTTGAAGAAGTCGGCCAGGTTCAGCTCGGTCGTGGTGCCGGTCTGGATACAGACGGTGGCGCCATCAAGTTCTTTCGCCGACGAAACGCCAAGCGCCTTCGGAACCATGAAGCCCTGACCGTCGTAGTAGTTCACGCCGACGAAATCGAGCTTCAGGTCAACGTCACGGGTGAAGGTCCAGGTCGAGTTACGCGCCAGCACGTCGATCTCGCCCGAAGCGAGCGCGGTGAAGCGGGTCTGGCCCGAAGTGGGCACATACTTCACCTTGTTCGGGTCACCCAGCACGGCGGCGGCGATTGCCTTGCAAACCGCCACGTCAAAGCCTGACCAGTTGCCATTGGCATCGGGCGCAGCAAAGCCCACGAGGCCGGTGTTCACGCCGCAGTTCAACTCGCCACGCGCGACGACGTCTTCAAGCGTCCCCGCAGCCGCAAAGCCGGCAACCATGCCGGCCACGGTGAGTGAACCAAAAAATACGGATTTCTTCATGTCTTACCTCTTCCTGAGTTGCCACCCATTAAGCAGGGCGGTTATTTCGGCCGCTAAGCCGTAGTTCTGATTAGGGGTATGCCCCGGTACGCCAAGTTAGTTCAAAGATGAAAGAGCGCGTCAAGGGCGCTCTTGTGTCAAACACTAGCGCATCCAAAGCGATTCGCGCATCGCTTAAAAGATCGGCGCTGCCTTCAGGTTTCAGACCCTGCGCGTACGAGTTTCAAAAACCGTTCCGCATCGCAAATCGCCGCGCGCTTGCGTTCGGCATGGGCGGTCGCTTCTTCGTCTTCGCCCCATTGCGCGATCTGCCAGTCCTCGTCGATCCGAGATATGTTCCACGCGGTGTCGGCCGTCAGCCGCCCTTCCGAAACCGCAAGCCCAAGCACAAGACTGCCGCTGATCGCTACCAGATCGTAAAGCGCCGCAAGCTCGAATGGGCCCATCGCCGCAACCGCAGCGGCGAGCCGCGTGGTGCTTTCCACATCTTGTGACACAGGTGTCACGCCTTCCGTCACGATCAGTCGCGCAGAAAAAGTCGCCTCCGCCCAATCAAGCCACGGCTGCCATGCAGAATCCTGCCGCATCCGCAAGGCGGCGGGTGTGGTAGCGCGGTAGCAGAGCAGATCGGTTCCACCATATTCGGCCACCAGCGCGGCAACCTCGGCGTGCTGCGTTGCCACCTTGTCGATTGCAGCATTCGCCGCGCGAGTCATCGGCATCTGGCGCGGGTCGATTTCGCCTTGCTGGGCATCCCATTCCGCGGCAATCGCTTCGGCCAGCGCCCGGCTTGGCAATGCCAGCGTCGCTTTGGCCGGGGTTTTGACCGCGCGTCCGTCAAGCGCGACGCCAAAGCCCTCGGGG
>NZ_JBFHIA010000034.1:0-17178 GCF_041596715.1 Phaeovulum sp. | reverse complement strand
CGCAACGGCGACGACCTGCCGCGACATCGCCTCGTCGATGGGCGACAGCCGATCCAGACCGAGCCAGCCAATCACCGTTCGCAGCGTGGTACCCTGAACCATCAGGGTAAAAAGCGTGAAGCCCGTCGCAAGGATGCCGACGAGACGCTTGACCTCAATCGGAACGAGGAAACTTTCGGTGACTGCCAGCGCCAGCGCCAAGGTCACTGCCCCGCGCAGCCCACCCCAAAGGATGGCGACCCGAAAAGGCCGATCGACAGCGGGCGAGACACGCAGAAATGTCAGCAACGGCAGCAGCCCGAACAAGATCACCATGCGCGCCGCAATCGCCGCAAGGATGACCACGCCGATCAGCACGATGTCGTCGAGTCTGACTTCTTCAAGCAATCTGGGGATCAGCAGCGCGGCGAGGATAAAGATCAGCGCGCCCGCCCAATGGGCCAGCAGGTTCCATACTTCGCGCAGGTTGACCCAAGCCTGTGGCGGCAATCGGCCCGGCCCCGTCAGGTTCAGCGTCAAGCCTGCCGCGACAACGGCAATAACGCCCGATGCCCCGATGCTCTGTTCCGCGCCGATATAGGCAAGATAAGGCAAGGCGACCGAAACAGAGATCAACGCAAGTTCATGGCGGCCAAAAAGCGCCATGATCCAGACTGCGATGCGCGCCGCCAGCCACCCCGTCACCGCGCCCCCCGCAATCAAGATTGGAAAGCGGGCCAGTGCATCGCTCAGTTCAGGGTTCGGAACGCCCAGCATCACGAAGGCCATAAACAGACCAAAAAGCGCGATGGCGGCGGCGTCGTTAAGCAGGCTTTCGCCTTCAATGATTCTGGCAAGCCTGCGCGGTGCCGAAATCGAGCGGAAAATCGAGATGACCGCCGAAGGATCTGTTGTCGATACGATCGCACCGATCAAAAGGCAGGCCGCCAGCGGCAAACTACTCACCCAAAACAACGCATAGCCCACGCTCAAGGTCGCCACGACCACTGCGACCACTGCAAGAACAAGGATCGGCACCCAGTCGTCGAGCATTCTGCGCAGGTTCATCCCCAGCGTCGCCTGAAACAGCAATGTCGGCAGGAACACGTAAAGAAAGACGTTTGATCGGATCGGCAGCCCGAGGATCGCTTCCGCCACCGGGTTGAGCGCATCGGTCAAGTCTGTGCGCAAGAAGAAGATCGCGCCCGACGCGATGAGTATGCCCAAAACGGCAAGGATAACGCTGTAAGGCAGGCGCAAGCGCGCAGCCAGCGGTTCAGCCGCGCCGATTACGATGAAAAGCGATGCGATGACCGCAGTGATCAGAACGATATCCATAGCGCGCGAATACCAGCTTCAGGTGTTTTTGTAATGCCGTAGACGACTTACGGAGCAAGAAATTAAGTTGCTCACGCCACCGATGCCAGTGCAACGGCATCCGATGTGCAAGCAGCCGCCGAAGGGGAACACGCACAGGGGCCCGCCGGATCATCAGCATCGACGGCACCACAGATAGACCGCAGATATCACTGGGGCTGGCACTGGCCGACTGCACACAGGCAACCCGCTTCAAGACGCCCGCTGCGCCTGGCAGATACCCTTTCAGCGGCCGGGTCATCGGGGCCGCCACCCGGCGCGAGATTACTTCTTGCCGCGCGCCGACTTCTCTTCTTTGGTGAGTTTGTTGTTCCAAGCGTTGTTGCTCAGACCCAACTCTCTCGGAAGAGGCTTGGTTTTCCCAACCTTGACCTCGCCACCCTTTTTCAGGAACTCCTGAATAAGTGCGTCGTCCGTGGTTTCTTTTGGAACTTGTTTCATGAAGCTAGCCTACCGTCTTGGACGGCTTCTTGTCACGCGCCAACTGGCCAATGACAATCTGCCCGCCCTTCCGGCGCGACCAGCGGTCAGACACGGCGTCATCAAGCGCGACGAGTCGTGGCTGCCCCCACGCCTCCGCCACAGGTTAGCGCGAAAACGAAAACCGGGTGCATATTTTCGCGCAGTGGAGCGATCTTCGGCTCGCAGCACAACACCGCGAAAAACTACACTATTTTAAACACGTGCCCTGTTTAAACAGCAGAGTTGCCAAAGCACGTTCTGCGGGCTTGCCGATGGCTGCGGGTTTTACCCCCCTTTGATCGCGCAGGATAAATAATCTACTTTTGTGATACACCTTTTAGCGGCCGCGTGACTGAGGCAAAGAAACACTCAATCCCTGCGCGCTTTGCCCGCAGAAGCTGAAAGCGGCAGGCCTTGTCACACAAACACACCAAGGGTCGCATTCAACGAATTGCTTATATGTTGACGCCTTCCTTAATATATTATGTTTACAGCATTTTTTGCCATATATGACAGTCAAAAGCAGCGCGCCGCTCTGCCCACGGCAAAGGTGAAAATCGCCCTTAAACTGGCACAGATAACAGAATCGTTGCCGGATTCTCACGCAAAGGTTACCTTTGATTCGGGAGGGCTGAAACCTGCAAGGTTTCAGCCGAGTAAAAAGTGGGGATAGCCAATGAAAACTGTGGCACGTGCCGTAGTGGCACTATCTTTTGCAATCGCATTCGCCGTAAGTAGTCAATCAGCATGGCTTTCTACGGCCAATGCACAAGAAAGCGCAGCGGCTACCGCGTTAACGCCCGCTAGCCTGATGCCGGAAATCCCGCATCTAGAGCAGTGGCGCAATTCGCCCCACGCAGATATTACACGCGAGGCGTTCCGCCATTGGGACGAAGAAGACGACAAGATGATCCCAGAGGATTGCGCGCGCTGTCACTCGACATCGGGCCGCCTCGATTTCCTCGGCGCAGATGGCAGTGCTGCGGGCGTCGTGGACGTGAAGCATCCGACAGATCCGGCCAACGCGCCCGGCGTTGCTTGCATGGCATGTCACAACGATGTTGCGCGGCGAATGACGACCGTGACCTTCCCCTCTGGCATAGAGCAAGAGGTCTTCACCTCTGATGTTCGCTGCATGAACTGCCACGGCGGTCGCGCATCGACCGTGCAGGTCTTTGAGGCGATCGAAAAGGCAGGCTCGCCGAGTGATGACATGTCCTCGGCAGACATCGCCTTTGTCAACATCCACTACCGGGCAGCGGCCGCCAGCCGTTTTGGCGGCGAGGTTCAGGCCGGCTTCGAGTATGACGGCAAAGACTACGCCGGATTCTACTTCCACGACCAAGACTCGCAAACCTGCAATGATTGCCACAGCCCGCATACGCTCGAGGTGAAGGTCGCAGCATGCACCGAGTGCCACAAAGAAGTGGTGGCCGGCGATGAAGAATCTCTCCGCCTCATCCGCACATCGAAGATCGACTTCGACGGCAACGGCAATACCGCCGAAGGTATCGACGCCGAGATCAAGACGATCCACGCCTATCTGCTCGAGGCCATCATGGGCTATGCCAAGGATGTCGTCGGCACGGCGGTCGGCCATGACGCGCACGCCTACCCGTATTTCTTCCAAGATACCGATGGAAGCGGTGCGATCGAAGAAAGCGAAGCCAAGTTCCCCAATCGGTACCAGTCGTGGACACCGCGCCTTCTGAAAGCGGCCTACAACTATCAGCTTGTGCAGAACGACGTGGGCATTTTCACCCACAATGGCTACTACGCCATGCAACTGATGCTCGATAGTATCGAGGATCTTGCGCAAGCCGGAAGCGGTTTCGAAAGCATCGGTACGCGTCCGGAATGAGTAGACTTCACCGCGGGGTCATCACCCGACAGAGTCGGCCGCCAGTGGCGGCCGTCTTTGCCGAAAACGCTGAAATCGGCAAAAGGGTGGCCATAACTGCAAGGCTCTGGCTTCGCAGTCTTATGTTGGTGATCGGTCTGGTTGGCACGATCACATCGCAAGCTTCAGCGCAATCGAACATCACAGAGGAAGCAACCGCCCCGACAATGGCAGCGGTTGCTGCCTCCTCCACCGCCGACCATAGCAAGTTCAGCCAGCTTGCCGGCCCCTTCGAAAGCTCGCAAGAGGTCAACCAAGCCTGCCTGTCATGCCACAATACGGGGGCCGAGCAGCTTCACGGAACGATCCATTTTACATGGAACCTGCAACCGGAAACGGCAGCTGGGTCGGCAGCGGCCTTGCCGCTCGGTATGCGCCATCTCACCAACGGGTTCTTGCTGTCTACTCCGTCCAACGTAGGCTCCTGCACATCTTGCCACATAGCCGGAACGCGCTTTGATGACCCGCAGATGTTCGACGCATCGAGCGGGTCCGCGGCCCCGGTGGATTGCCTTTCCTGCCACGAGCCCACAGGGCAATGGACCATCGCAAACTTCCACGAAGGCGGTTCGACCTGCTCTATGTGCCATGACGAACGGCTCAGCGGCGATACGCCCGAGATCAGCGATCTGGCCGCCGTTGCGCGGACGGTCGGCCCCACGACACGGGCGAGTTGCGGTGCCTGCC
This sequence comes from Phaeovulum sp., assembly GCF_041596715.1. Taxonomy (GTDB): domain Bacteria; phylum Pseudomonadota; class Alphaproteobacteria; order Rhodobacterales; family Rhodobacteraceae; genus UBA6213. The sequence goes on along the minus strand of NZ_JBFHIA010000034.1, from coordinate 12,773 downwards.
ACTTCAACGCCGACGGCGGGGCGGGCGTAAAGCACGGCGACCTTAACCCCGATCTGATCAACCCGCCTGTCACGCTAGACGTGCACATGGCCGCAGCGCCCGAAGGCGCGGGTTTCAGTTGCAGCACCTGCCACACCACCAACGAGCACTTCGTCGCGGGCAGCCGCTATGAAGGCGGGCCCGGTCGGTCGCCTGAGCATCCGGCGTTGACCGGGGCGGCGGCATCCTGTCAGGGGTGCCACAGCGCCACACCGCACAGCAAGGTCGCCAGCGGCGGGCGGCTTGATCGGCACACGGACCGGGTAGCCTGCGAAACCTGCCACATTCCGGCGATCGCGCGCGGCGAGACGACGACCCGCGTTCTTTGGGACTGGTCTACCGTCGGGCAACTTGGGCGTGATCGCAAACCCATGACGCAGAAAGACGCGGATGGCCGCATCACATACGCCACCGAAAAGGGCAACTTCGCAGTGGCAGGCAATGTCTTGCCAACGCTGATCTGGTCCAACGGTCGCCTGACGCAGCAAAGGCCCGGCTCAGAACTGCCCGCATCGGCGGTTACAGACGCCGCCGCAGGCAGCGACTTGGCAGAGGAAGGTGATCTTGCCGCCATCGCCGCCGCCTTCGCCGAGGCACCTTGGGTGTCTTCATACGAGGGCGATGCAGAAGACGCCCAGTCGCGCATTGCGCCGGTCAAGGTGATGCATTCGGTCGTGCCGATTGACGCGGAAAGCCACGGGTTGGCGGCTGTTCTGTTCTCCGGGCGCAGTGGGGATGCCTTGTGGAACCGCTTCAACTGGGAAAACGCCGTCGAAAGCGGGATGGAGGCGGCCAATCTGCCATTCAGCGGTGATGTGGCATTTGCGCGGGTTCGCCAGACGATACCTGTCAACCACATGGTCGCGCCAGCCGATCAGGCCCTAGGGTGCGTTTCCTGCCACAGTTCTGATGGATTGCTAGCCGACCTACCAGGAGGTTTCCTGCCCGGGCGCGACGGGCCCATCTGGCTTGACCAGATCGGCCTCGCGATCCTAGCCCTAACTCTGGCCACGGTGTTGCTGCACGCGATGCTTCGGATCGGTTTCGGCATCTACCACAGGAGAGCCCGCCATGACTGATACCGCGCGGCCAAAATCCAAGGGCATCTACCTCTTTACGGGGTTCGAGAGGTTCTGGCACTGGTTTCAGGCGGTGCTGGTCATCTTCCTGCTGATGTCCGGCTCCGAAATCCACGGGTTCTACAGCCTGCTTGGTTTCGAGCGCGCGTTGAACATGCACGTCTTTGCGGCGTTCACGCTGTTGGTTCTATGGATGTTCGCGATCTTCTGGCATTTTGTAACCGGGCAATGGCGCCACTATGTGCCATCTACCCATCTGATGTGGGCGACGATCCTGTTCTACGCTTTCGGCATCTTTTTTGGCGCGCCGCACCCCTTCCGGCCGACCGCCGCGCGCAAGCACAATCCGATGCAGGCTATGGCCTATCTCGGCTTCAAAGTGGCGATGGCCCCGGCCGCATGGATCTCTGGCCTCTTGCTGTGGGGTTATGGCATGTTCCCCGACCTTTATCCGGGTGATCTGCCCATTCTCTGGGTCAATGCAATCCACATCGCAGCCGCGTTTCTGATCGCCGCCTTCCTGATCGCCCACCTCTATCTGATCACGACGGGCGAGACGGTTACCGCGCAGATCAAGGCGATGATCACAGGCTGGGACGAACATGGCGGAGACGACAAGAACTGATCGTCACCAGCGAACCCCTTAGCGCGCAAAATGCGGCACCAGGCCGGGGTGTGGGGCAACGGCGCCCGAACCTTGCGGGCCGGGCGCCGGGGTGATGGTTACCAGCCGCCTTCAGCGCGGCGGTTATAAGGGTCGTTGCCCAGATCGAACACCAGAAGCTTGCGCTCGGTGAAGGTTTCAAGGAACCACTGGCTCAACTCTCGTCCGACCCCCGACAGGCCGGTGCCGCCAAATGGTGCCAACTGATCCCAGTAGTTCGAGGTTTCGTTGATATTGACCGACCCGTGCGGCAGCGCCTCGCCCACTTGCCAAGCGGTGGCCAGATCGCGGGTCCAGAGCGAGGCGATCAGGCCAAGGCCGGTCTGGTGCGCGATGCGGATCGCCTCTTCCGCCGAAGAGATCTTGATGATCGGGGCGACCGGGCCAAAGGTTTCTTCTTGCGCGATCAGCATGTCGGTGGTCACGCCGGTCAAGATGGTGGCGGGGTAGTAAAGCCCTTGCTCGGGGCCGATCTGCTCGATATGCGCGCCTTTTGCGCGGGCATCCTCGACATGCGCCTTCACCCGCGCCAAGGTCGCTGCGTTGCAAAGCGGGCCCATTTCCGTGCCCTCATCCGCTGGGTTGCCGATTTTCAGCTTACGCGCTCGCTTAAGGAACTTTTCCACGAACTCATCGTGCACTGCTTCGTGCACCAGCAACCGCTCTGCCGAGGTGCAGACCTGCCCGGAATAGTAGAAGCAACCGTTGATCGCGCCTTCCACGGCCTTGTCGATATCGGCATCGGCCAGAATGATGAACGGGCCGTCGCCGCCCAATTCCAGAAGGTGCGGGCGAAGTGCGCATTTCTCGGCGATCTTTCGGCCAGTCGCGGTTGAGCCGGTAAAGAACACGCCATCGACGCCCTTTGCTTCGGTCAGTGCAGCACCCACATCGCCCAGCCCCTGCACGATGTTGATAACCCCGTCAGGTAGCCCGGCGGCTTGGAAGATATCGCCCATCATCGCGCAGACAACGGCCGCGTATTCCGATGGCTTCCAGATCACCGTGTTGCCCGAGGCCACGATATGGGCCAACGCGATCGAGGAAATGTCGGTGGGGAAGTTGTAGGGCGTGATGACTGCCACCACGCCCAGCGGCCGGTGGGTCATCACCAAGCGCTTGTTGCGCGTGCGTTCCTGCGTCGAAGGGAAGGACAGGCCGCGATGGCGCAGGATTTCTTCTGCCGCCTTCGACCAAGACGGGGCGGAATATTCGAAAACCTCTTCGCGGGCATCGGTGATGGTTTTGCCGATCTCGGCGGTCAGCATCTGCGACATCGCCTCGGCCCGTTCCAGAAACAGCGCGTGGATCCGGCGCATGATCTGCGCCCGCTCGATCACTGACAGCGCGGCCCAAGCGGGCTGTGCCGCCCGCGCCGCTGCGACGGCTGCGGTTACATCGGACGCATCGCAGCGCCCGACCTGATGAAGCACGCGCCCATCGTGCGGGCTGTTCACCGCAAAGGTGCCGGCAGAACCGTCGCGCCATTGGCCAGCGATCAGTGCGCCCTTGGTCGGAAGGGTAGAGTTACGGGATTGTTCGTTCATATCGAACCCTTTCGGTTGTGGCAGACCGTTAGCGGCCTTGCCCGGTTCTTTCCCGCTGCAACAGCACCGAGATGAGGATGAGAAGGATAGAGGCCGCCACAATCAGCGCGCCCACGGCATTGATTTCTGGCGTCAATCCGCGCCGCATCGTGGACCAGATGTACATCGGCAGCGTATTGTCGCGCCCTGTTAGAAAGAAAGTCACCGGAATCTCGTCGAAACTGAGCGTGAACGACAGGATGCCGGCACCGATCACGGCGGTGCGGATATTGGGCAGTGTGACCAGAAAGAAGGTCTGCCAGCCGCTGGCACCCAGATCGGCCGAAGCCTCGTCCAGACTGCGTGGCAGGCGTTGCAGGCGGGCGAAGACCTGCGTCACCACCACCGCCAACAAGGCTGTCGCATGGCCGATGATCACGGTTTCAAGGCTAAGCCCAAACCCCATCAACCGGAACAGGATCAACATCGATATGCCCGTGACGATGCCGGGCAGCGCGATGGGCAGTAGCACCAACTTGCGAAACACGCCCTTGCCGGGAAACTCCAGCCGATCCAACGCAAGGGCGGCGGGCACCCCAATCAGTAGCGTCAGAATTGTGGCCGAAACCGCGACGTAGACCGAGTTTTGCACTGCTGCGATCAACTGGTCATTCTCTGCCAGCTTGCGATACCAGTCGAGCGTTAGCCCGGTCATCGGCCAGCTAAGCGAGCGCGAGCTGTTGAAGCTGAAGGCAACCAACACCACGATGGGAATGTAGAGAAAAGTCAGGATCAGCGTGGCGACACCGATCCAGACCCATGTATCGGTCAGCTTGCGTATCCGCTTTGAGAAACGGGCACGCGGTGCTGTGCGAACCTGCGAGGGTGCTGCGGCAAGGCTCATGCGAATGTCCCCTTTCCCATCCGCTCGAACCGGTCAGAGGCCGAGATGATCGCCAGCACGATCAACAGCATCACCAGCGCCAGCGCCGACCCCAGCGGCCAATTCAACGAGGCACCGAACTGCGTGGCGATCACGTTGGAAATCATCATCCCGTCCGGTCCACCGACGAGGTAGGCCGCGATGAAGTCACCAAAAGCCAGACAGAAGGTCATGGTGAACCCGGCCACCACGCCGGACATCGAAAGCGGCAGCGTCACCTTTATGAAAGTCGCGGTGCGCCCCATGCCCAAGTCGGCCGAAGCCTCTAGCAAATTGCGCGGAATCTTCTCTAGCGCCGCATAGATCGGCATCACCATGAAGGGGATGAACACATAGGTCAGCGTCAGCACCATTGATGTCTGGTTGTAGAGAAAAATCGAAGAAGGCTCGGACAGGATGCCAGTCGAGACCAGAAAAGAGTTCAGGATACCCTCGGTGCCGAGGATCGTCTTCCAAGTATAGGCGCGCAGCAGATAGGACACCCAAAGCGGTGCAACCACCGCCATATACAATGTCTGCCGCAGCGCCGGATGCCGCACCTTGTGCGCAAGGAAATAGGCATAAGGGTAGGCCAGCAGCAGCGAGAACAATGACACCAGCGCCGCAATCTTGATGGTGCGCAGCAAGGTGCGCAGGTATTGCGGATCGCTGATCAGGGTATGGTAATTGCCAAGCTGAAAGGCCGGGGCGAAGGTTGGATAGACCTGCTCCCAAAAGCTGAACACGAACAGAATCGTGTAGGGCACGAACATGAACAGCACGACCCAGATCAGCGGTGGTGAAAGCATCAGCACCTTGCGCAGACGGAGTGGCAGCGTCATGCCGCATCCTCCGCCGCAAAGCCCATGATCTTGTGCGGCGCAACCTCGACGGCGACCTGCGCGCCAGCCTTTGGCAAGCCGATGGCGGCATCACTGATCTGTAGATCGACCAGCACCTGACCCGGCCCCAGATTGACCACGATCCGCGCCACGCTGCCGTGATAGAACACTTCGGACACCGTGCCGCGCAGCAGGTTCGCACCGCTTGCATCGCCCGGCAGCAGCCGCGCCTTTTCGGGCCGGAAGCCGAAGGTCTGCGTACCGGCCCTTATCGCTTGCGCATCAATTGCCAAAGCTTGTCCGTGGCAGGCAATCTGGCCGTTCTCGATACGCGAAGTGAAAAGATTGGTTGTGCCAATGAAATCGGCGATATAGGGGCTGCCGGGCAGGTCATAAAGGCTTTGCGGTGCACCATCCTGCATGATCCGGCCTTGCCGCATCACGATTACCCGATCAGACATGGTCAGCGCCTCGGTCTGGTCATGGGTCACCATGATGAAGGTCAGCCCGACCTTCTGGTGCAAGTGGCGCAATTCAACCTGCATCGCCTCGCGCAGGTTCGCATCCAACGCCGAAAGCGGCTCGTCCAGCAGCAGCACTTTGGGATGGCGCACGATGGCGCGGGCCAGCGCCACCCGCTGCCGCTGCCCGCCCGAAAGCTGGTTCGGCGCAGCGGCGAACTTGTCGGCCAGACCCACAAGATCAAGCACCTCGCGCACCTTGGCTTCGACCTCGCGTTTGGCCACACCCGCAACGCGCAGGCCGTAGCCAACGTTCTTGCCGACGCTCATGTGCGGAAACAGGGCATAATCCTGAAACAGCATGTTTACGGCCCGCCGGTTCGCGGGCAGGTCTGTCACGTCCTCCCCATCCAGCCAGATCCGGCCCGCGGTCGGTTCCTCGAACCCGCCGATCATCCGTAGCAGGGTGGATTTGCCGCAACCCGATGGCCCAAGCAGAGTCAGAAACTCGCCCTTGCGCACGCTCAGCGACACGTTGTCAACGCCGGTAACGGTGCCAAATTGCTTGGACACCCCATCCAGACGGATGATGTCGGTCATCTTGCCTAACTCCTGGTGCTGGGAAGGGGGCTGGCGACAGCGGGCCGCCAGCCCCGAGCAGTCATTGCGATTTGACGGCGTTCCAAGCGTTGGCATAGGTGCTCAGCCGCGGCCCGAGATTTTCCCACAGCAGCAGGCTGTCAAGGTAAGCCGGGTCATCCTGATGCAGCGCAACATATTGCTCAGGCGTCATGCATGCCTTGGCCGCAACCGGGTTCGATGCCGAATAGCCGGTGATGGCCGACATGCCACACTGGCCCTCTTCGCTGATCGCCATTTCGAGGAACTTGTAGGCACATTCCTCGTTTGGCGTATTGGCGACGATCATCCAGTTGTCCACCCAGCCTTCGGCGTTCTCGGTGGGCACGAACTCTTTGACCTCGACGCCTTCTGCCTGAAGCAGACCAGACTGGTATCCCGCCCAGGTGTTCGAGATCCAGATTTCACCCGAATTATAAAGATCGACCAACTCGCCCGCCGTGGACCAGTATTTGCGGATCAGCGGCTTTTGCTCCAGCAACTTGGCCTGCGCCGCCGCGATCTGTTCATCGGTCAGATTGTAGATATCCATATCGCCGTTCAGCCGCGCGGCGACATAGATGGCGCTCTTGTCATCCCACAAAGAGATATGGCCAGCCAGTGCCGGATCCCAAAGCGATGCGAGCGAGGTCGGCGGCGTCGGGAACTTGTCCACCAGATACATGAACGAGATCGCGCCCCACGAAAACGGCACGCCGAAAACCTTGCCATCCGCATTGATGCCTTCGGCGGCGCGGAACTTTTCGTAAACCTCGTTCCAGCGCGACAGGCGCGTGGTGTCGATCGGTTGCACAAAGCCCGCCGCGACGAGTGGCGCGGTGCTGTCGATTGCGGGCGAGACAAGGTCGAAAACCCCGCCGCCAGCTGCCAGTTTCGGCGCGAAATCGTCGTTCGAGCCGACATAGGTCGCGCTGACCTTACAGCCGCTTGCCGCCTCGAATGGGGCGATGAAGCTGGTGTCAGCATAGCCTTCCCATGTCAGGATATTCAGCTCGCCCGCCGCCAGTGCCGGGGTCACGCCGACCGCAAGCACCGCCACGGCGCTAAGAGCGCCGGTCAATCTGGTCTTCATTTTCATGTCGTTGTTCCTCGCTTGTTGGTGGTTGCATCGGGCGCGGCGGAATCCGGCGCATCGGCCGTCTTTCGCACGATTGTCCCGATATTCACGCCCAAGGCCTTGGCGGCCTTTCTCTTGCTTCCGTGAATTCTGATGGCCTTGTCGATCAGCGCAGACTCGTAGCGGCGCAGTTCGGAGCGCAGGTCAAACATCGCCCCTGCCGGCAAGGCGCCGTCGCCTGCGGCACCCGGTATATCCATTGGCGCCAACAGGTCGGCAAAGATCGCGTCGATGCTTTCGGCATCATCAACAAAGATGGCAGCCTTCTGCACGATATTAAGCAACTCGCGGATATTGCCGGGAAAACTGTAGTCTTCCAGCAGGTCGCGATAGCGCGCGGGCAGAATCATCGGGGTCCGACGACGCTGGTTAAAAGTCTGAAGAAAGCGGTCCGTCAGATGCCCGATCAGCGCGGGCATGTCGCGCAGCGGCGGCACGGTCAACACGATCACTGCCAGCCGGAAATAGAGATCCGCGCGGAATCGGCCCTCGCGGACCATCTGGCGCAGGTCGCGGTTGGTCGCGGCGATCACGCGCACATTGGCCAGCCGCCCTTGCAAGCCGCCAATCCGCATCGCCAGACCATCCTCTAGAAAGCCCAGCAGCCTGGCCTGCGCGCTGAGCGGGATTTCACCGACCTCATCCAGAAACAGCGTGCCGCCTTCGGCCTGTTCCAGCAGACCGGGACGCAATTCACCGTCGGGGCCCTTTTCCTGACCAAACAGCGCCTCGGCAAACTGCGTATCTGCATAAGAAGCGCAGTTCACCACGATGAAGGGGTCACGCGCATCCGCAACGCTGCTGTGCAGAAACCGCGCCACCTCGGATTTGCCGACACCGGATTCGCCTGTGATCAGAATCCGCATACCTTCCCGCGTGGCCCGTTCGCCGCGCGACAACATGCGATTGAGGTCCGGGCAAAGCCTTCGCTGGGTGGCGAAATCCGGGCGGGTGCGGTTTGCCGACAAGAACCGCACATTGCTGTCGGCATTTCCCCCACCGGCCCGTTCTCGCCGATGCCGGATGGTTTCAACATCACGCAGGATGATGACCTCGGGCGCGCTCTGCTCGGCACGCCTGCGCGCGGTTGCCATGATCTGAGGCCCGCCCCGCGCCCGAAACACCACATCGCGGCGATGCTGCCCATCGCCCCCTGACAGCAGGTCTCGCCATTGCACGACATCAGGCAGCAAGTCATCAGCCCGCTGCCCCACAATGTCGGTGCTCTGGTCAAGAATACGGCACGCCTCGGCATTGGCGCTGAGGATCGTCCCGTCAGGTGCAAGGCACAGGATGCCATCGTCCAGCAATTCCAGCCGATCTGTCGCATCGTCAGGGGTTGGCGCGCCAAAAAGCGGGTGTCCGGGCCAGAGCTCTTGCGTCATGACGCCCCCCCAAGGTCGCGGCCCGGCCCCAGAATGGCACCGCCGCCGGTGCGCGGTGCAACCGACCATCGCGCACCAAAATCATCGGTCAGATTTCCCGCCGCCCCACCGGCCACCACCGCAGCCAAAAGCTGTTTGCGTTTGCCGTTCGGCGCGCTCGCCTCTGATGGGATCAGCAAATCTGCGGCCGCTTGGCCGAGGCAATCATCCATCGAGCGTTGAAAGGCTACTGCGGCGGCCAGATTTACCACCTGAATACGTTGGTCTGCATCAAGCGCCACCAGCGGCGCTTCCACCGCCGACAACAGTGCCAGCGCAGCATCCAACCGCCGTTGCAGAGCGAGCTCGCGGCGCCGGTGTTTGCCCACATCGCGCACGATGCCGAAAATCCGCAATAGCCGACCGCCCTCGATATGCGCGCGCACATCGTTTTCGACGTAGATTTCTACGCCGTCGTAGCGGCGGTCCAGCGCCGGGGCTGCATCGACCTCAAACCCGTTCGCCAGCAGGTTCAGCACGAACTCTTCGTTCTGCCGGTTGCGCGGAAAAATCTCTCGCACCGGCCGATCGGTAAAGTTCTGCCCTGCATCCAGCAGGTAAAGCTGCGCCATCGCAGGGTTGGCGAAGCGCCAGAACGGATCATTGGCGAACACCTGCCGCACCACTTCATGGTCGGGCGCGGTCAGGTCCACCGGGGTGCCGAACTCCATGCACCAGCAAGCATCGCTGGAAGCAGACAGAACGCCTGCAAGAATGCGCTTCTCAACATCGCCGGGTTGGCTTTTGTCGCTGTTGGCGGGGTGCGTGGATGCGTTTGATTCGTTCATGCATCAATGCTGCGTTTTTGCAGCACGCGAGGCAAGAACTTTGTCAGCAGCGTTGCAGTACCACCCTCAAGCCGCCGCCAAGGAAGCGCCGCATAAGGCAATGCGGCACCCGAGGCCGAGTTTTTCCTTGAGAAACCGCCCAATCGTTAATCTAGAACGAACGTCCTGTAATTAAGATCGGCGCGGCAATTCGTATTGTCTCTTCTACGGCGCGCGCTATTGCCAGCCACCAGCACAGAAATATTTCTGGCCGCGGCTTTAATTCTGATCTGGATCAACGCGAACGCAGATATTTAAAGTATATTTTCGCCAAACCTTTGAATTGGGGGAATCGTGTAACTTCGACTAGCTGTGGAAGGAACTGAAATGTCAAAATCGACCAATTTCCTTATGACGAGACGTGCAGCCCTCGCTGGCATGTCAACATTAGCAGCCCAAGCACTATTGATACCTTCGGGCGCACTTGCCTCGCAGGGTCCGGGGGGGCCCATTCTCGTTGAGGATGAAGTCATCAGCGGCGGGCACTTTGGCATTTTCAAAGGCAAGGTCGAGGGCGGCCGCTTCATCCGCGCAATTCCCTATGAAGGCGATGCCCACCCCTCGCCAATGGTCGATGCGATGCCCGACTCGGTCTATTCGACCGCACGCATCAGATATCCGATGGTTCGCAAGAGCTTCCTTGAAAAAGGCTACATGAGCGACCGCACCGAACGCGGCAAGGGCGAGTTTGTCCGCGTCTCGTGGGACGAGGCGCTTGATCTGGTCGCGGCCGAGTTGAAGCGGGTCAAGGAAACCTACGGCAACGCCAGCATCTACGGCGGTTCCTATGGTTGGCGGTCATCGGGAAGTTTCCACTCGGCACAGGCACCGCTTGCGCGCATGCTCAATCTCAATGGCGGTTTTGTCGATGACGCCGGCAACTACAGTTGGGGCGCGCAGATGGTCATCTACCCGTATATCACGGGCGGAACCTTCACGAAGCCGACAGCTTGGCCAGTAATTCTGGAAAATACCGAACTGATGGTATTCTGGGCCTCTGACCCGCTGGTGACTGGCCAGATCGATTCCGGCCCGCCCGACCACCGCGGCTTGGGCTACATGAAGCAGCTTAAGGCCAGTGGCAAACGCACGATCGTTATCGACCCCGTGCACAACCGCACGGCAGAGTATCTAGGCTCTGAATGGATTGCGCCGCGTCCGGGGACTGATGTCGCCATGATGCTCGGGGTCGCCCATACCTTGTATTCAGAGAACCTGCACGACGAGGCGTTTCTTGCAGACTACACGACCGGCTTCGACAAATTCGCAGAATACCTGACCGGCGCAAGCGACGGGACGCCCAAGACAGCAGAATGGGCTGCCAACATTTGTGCCGTTGATGCCGAAACCATCAAGGGTCTGGCGCGGACCTTCGCCAGCAATCGCACGACGCTGAACTTCGGCTTCTCGATCCAGCGTCAGGATCATGGCGAACAGGCCACGTGGATGGGCGTAACGCTCGGCTGTATGCTTGGCCAATACGGCCTGCCGGGTGGCGGCGCTTTTTCCTACTATCACTACACCAGTGGCGGCGCCCCGTATGGCAGCTCGCCGTCTTTCCGCGGCATGTCCACAGGAGAAGCGCGCGAAGGTTTGCCGGCGGCGGTTCCGTGCGCGCGCATCCACTGGGTCATGGCCAATCCCGGCGCTGAGTATGAATACAACGGCAATACTTACACGGCACCGGACGTTCGCCTTGTCTATTGGGCGGGTGGCAACCCCTTCCATCACCACCAGGATGTCAACCAACTCATCAAGACTTGGCAAAAACCGGAAACCATCATCGTCAACGAGATTTACTGGACGCAGACGGCGCGTTTTGCCGACATCGTGCTTCCGGTGAACACCACTTTCGAACGCAACGATCTTGCCGTGTTCGGAAACGGCACCGGTCTTGTGGCGATGAAGAAAATCGTCGAGCCACTTTACGAGTCAAAGACCGACTACGAGATCTTCACCGGGATCAGCCAGCGCCTTGGTTTTGAAGATGACTACACCGAAGGCCGCGAAGAAATGGATTGGCTAATGGCCATCTACGCTGCTGGCAAAGCGGATGCCGAGAAGAAGGGCATTACCATGCCCGATTTCGACACCTTCTGGAATGGTGAGGGCATCGTCCAATTCGAGATCCCCGAGTCAGAGAAGAACTACGTGTTCCTAGCGGATTTCCGCGACGACCCGCTGCTGCATCCTCTGGCAACTCCGTCGGGCTTGATCGAAATCTACTCGAAGAAGATCGAGGGCTATGCGTACGACGACTGCCCACCCCATGCGACTTGGATGGAACCGGTGGAACGGCTTGGCGGCGCGATGTCTGACAAATATCCGCTGCACGTGATCAGCTCGCACCCGGACTTTCGTCTACACGCACAACTTGATCACACATGGCTGCGCAACCGCTACGAAGTTCAAGGGCGCGAGCCCGTCTGGATCAACCCCCAAGATGCGGAAGCGCGTGGGATCAAGGACGGCGAAGTCGTTCGTGTGTTCAACGATCGCGGCCAGATTCTTGCCGGTGCCGTCGTCACAGACAAAGTGATGCCGGGCGCGATGCGGCTCAATCAGGGTGGCTGGTATGACCCGGACGAACCCGGTGTTTCGGGGGCGCTTTGCAAGCACGGGCATGTCAACACGCTGACCATCGACAAGGGAACGTCGAAACTGGCGCAGGCGACCATCGCCCATACGGCATTGGCCGAAGTCGAGCCATACGTCGGCGAACTGCCGCCGGTGACCACGTTTACCCCGGTCACATAACAACAGCGCCGGTCGTATGGCGTTCGCGCCATACGACAACCATCCTGAAAATCACGGGCGGCGGGCATTGGTAGTTTTGACCATGGCACCGCCGCCCGTATCTTTTGCACCGAGTGTGGTGCTTATACTGGCCGCAACGGCGCTCGCGATCCGTGCTGGCCGCCAACGCCTAGGCGAGCTTTGTGTATTCGATCTTTCTGGCCAGCCAGCAACCCAGCGAAAAACCCGAAACCTTATTCGCACCATCGCGCCTGACGCTCAACGTCCAGTCCCCCGGTGCTGGCGCATCCATCGATCGGCGGGTTGCAACGATCCAGGTGTCGGGCCCGGCAGGGTGCATCCTTTCCATCCGCCCGGTCCCAAGAAACCCGGTGAAACAGGCGTAAACCCCGCCATCGCGCGCTTCGATCGCCATTGTGGCATCCAGTTCCGAGGCACCATAGGTGCCAGCGATTTCGCTGCCGTCAGCGTTTTGG
>NZ_JBFHIA010000033.1:0-17212 GCF_041596715.1 Phaeovulum sp. | reverse complement strand
TTGGCCGCCATCTGCCGGAACCATTCAACGGTGAAGCCCTTGAGCGGAAAGGCGATGATCGTGCCGTCGTTAAAGGCGAAAACCGGCAGCAGAATGATCGGCGCATAGAGAAAGAGAAGGTAGAGATAGGCGTAGGTGCGCAGCGCGGGAAACTTCATTTCTGCACCCTCAGGAAGCGACGGTTCAGGAATAGGAACACAAGGCTCACCAGCGTCACGATCGCCATGGCCGAAACCGCGATGGCGGACCCCATTGGCTTGTTGTCCAGATCCAGCATCCGCGCCTGAATAAGGTTCGCCACCATTGGCACTTTGCCGCCGCCGATCAGTTGCGGTGTCACATAATCACCGATGGTCGGAATGAACACGATCAGCACCGCCGCCACCACCCCCGGCATCGCCAAAGGCAGGGTCACCCGCCAGAAGGTCATCAGCCGCGATTCGCCAAGGTCTTGCCCGGCCTCAAGCAGCGAGCGGTCGATTTTTTCCAGCGCCACGAAGATCGGCAGAATTGCAAAGGGCGCATAGGCGTGGGCCAGCGTCACAACGATTGCCTGCACGTTATTGAGCATGTTCAGCGGCTGATCTATCAGCCCGAGGATATCAAGGCTTGAATTGACCACGCCGTTGAAGCCCAGGATCACTTTCCACAGAAACACCCGGATCAGATACGAGGTCCAGAAGGGAATGGTGATCAAGAACAACCAGCGCGATTTCATCGCGGGCCGGACGTTGAACGATATGTAATAGGCAATCGGGAACGCGATCACCACGGTGGTCAAGGTAACCATGCCCGACACGAACAGCGAGCGCGCTAGAATCGCGCGGAACACCTCGTCAGTCCATGCATCTATGTAGTTTTGCAGCGTAAATTCGCGGATGACGGTCAGATAACCGTCCTTGAAAAACGAAAAGGCGAAAATCGTCGCCAGCGGTGCCGCCAGCAGCAGCAACGCATAAAGCGCGGTCGGGCTGACAAGCGCGTAGCCCGAGAACGCCTCGGTGCGGGTGATGCGCCGCCATCGGTTTGCTTTTGCCATTTCCCCCCGCTCGCTTCTGCTTATACCGCAACCGTTTCAGCCTGCGCCCAGCGCAACATCGGCAAGTTTGCACAAGGCGCGGCGCAAGAAAAGGGGGCGCGCGCGCGCCGCAGCGCATTGCACGATTTTGCGTGCCAAAGCGCCGCCTTGCCCGTGAATCGAGCAGCTTGATGACGTTGTCAGACCGGCAGATCACCCGGCGGGTTGGCCAAAAGCCGCGCCAGCGCCGTCAGTGCCCGGTTGAACCGCTCTTCGCTGACCCCGCCCGCAATCGCGATACGCACGGCATTTGGCGCATGACCATCGCCCAGCGCGTATTCGTCAGCCGAACGCAGCAACACGCCTTCCGCCTCGGCCATCCGCGTGAAGGTCGAGGCGCGCCACCCCGTCGGCAGGTGCAGCCACAAGAACGTCAGTCCGGGTTGGAAAGCGAGGTCGTAGCCCGCAAGTGCGGCGATCGCCAGTTTTTGCCGCCGTGTCATCTCGGCCTGCGCCGCGGCGCGCAGCCGCCCCGCCTCGCCCGAAACCAGCAGGCGTGTCACGATATCGGTGATCGGACGCGGCAGGCCGAAATAGCTGTGCTGCGCCGCAAGCCGCCCAGCCTCTCCCATCCCTTCGGGGCAGGCTACGATGCCAAACCGCAAGCCCGCCGAGATCGGCTTGGAAAGGCTCGTGACATGCCAGGTGCGCTCTGGCGCAAGTTCGCGGATGTAGGGGATACCCGAGGAGGGCATGGTGTAGCAGTCGTCCTCCAGAATCTGCAAATCATGGGTTCGCGCCACCGCCACGATTTCTTCGCGCCGCGCGAGGCTCATGCGCGCGGTTGTCGGGTTTTGCGCCTCGGGCGAGACGCAAACAACTTGGCCGCCGTGCCGCCGACACGCCGCATCAAGCGCATCCGCGCGCATACCTTCGCCGTCAAGCGCCACCGGCACCACTTCGGCGCGCTGCAACCGGGCTGCGTGGCGAAAGCCGGGGTAGGCCAGCGCCTCGGCCAGCACCACCGGGCGTTCGCCGCGCAGGCAGCACGAAAGCACGATGTTGATGCCGTTCTGGCCACCAAGCGTCAGCACCAGATCATCTTCGCCAAGCGGCCCGATGCGGCAGCAGGAAAGCCAATCGACCACCGCATTGCGGCAGGCGCTATCGCGCCGCAGGCCGGGGTATTCCAGATAATCGCGCCCGATGCTTCCGGCTGCCTCGATCATTACCCGCGATAGCGCCTCGGTCTGGCCCACGTCGGGCAGTTGCGGGCTGCGCAGATCGACCGGGCCGTTTTCGCGGTCAAACTCGGGCAAACGGTCAAGGTGCAAGGGCTCGCGCGGACCAAGGCGCGGGCTGGCCGAGGCAACAAAGGTGCCGCGACCGACGGCTGCTGAAAGCAAGCCTTCCTGCGTTCCGATCTGATAGGCGCGCGCCACGGTGCCCGGTGTGACCCCAAGCGCCCAAGCCAATTCGCGCACCGGCGGAAGCTGCTGCCCCGCCGTCAACACCCCCGCGCGCACATCGCCGCGCAATGCCCGCACCAGCGCGAGATATTTCGGCCCGTCTTGTGCGGCAAGGTCCGGCCGCCAGTTTGTATCCATGACAATGTTTTTCTGGTGAGTGATACGCCGTTATTGTATCCCTTTCCCTAGCAGTATCATTGCGTGTGTATCAATACAAAAGGTGTACCATGTCGGTCCTTTCGCTTTCCCGCCCCGCTTCGCGCTCGACCGCGTCGTTGCGTGCAGTTTTCGCGGCCTGGATCATGCGGCGGCGTTCGCGCGCAGCACTTGCGCGGCTTGACGACCATCTGCTGGCCGATATCGGGCTGACGCGCGCGGACGCGATCCGCGAGAAATCGCGCCCCTTTTGGAACGAATAGGTTCCGCAGTCCCCTGACGGATCCTCTTCCTCGGCCGGGCAAGTCCCGGCCGCTTTTTTTAGCGTGCTATTGCTTCTATGGAAATCGAACGGCGCTTTAGTTCGGCGTAAAGCGTGGGCAAGACCCGCACCGCCCCCACCGCAACCGAAAGCGCATCGCCCAGCGCCGCCTCATTGGGCTGGCCCTGAACGCGCCAGACCATCCGGCGCGCAACGCCATCGTCATAGACAATTTCGGTGGCGCCGCTGCGGCCACGCCTCAAACCCAGAAAATCAACCCCGCCCTTGGGCGCGTGAAAAAAGGATTGTGTCATTGCTGCTCGGCCTTTTTGTATGCCTGTGCACAGAGCCTGCCTGCGCCCTGGGTACGCGGTCAATACAAAGCAACGCCCTGCCCTACGCCGCCCCAAGCCTGAGTCTTTCGCGCAACAGCACCCTAGCGGCGCGGGTAAAGCACCTCGGCGCGGGTTTCGAATGCGCGCACGATCCGCCGCATCGCCTCGTCGAAGACCACACCGATCACCTTTTGCAGCACGAAATTGCGAAACTCGAAATCGACGTGAAAATCAACCTCGCAGCCGCCACCCTCGCGGTCCGAGAAATGCCACCAGCTTTTGAGGTAGCGAAACGGGCCGTCGAGATACTCGGTGTCGATCCTGTGCAGCGCCGGGTCCAGCACTACGCGGCTGCCAAACTTTTCGCGAAACAGTTTGAACGAGATCACCAGGTCGATCACCTGCAACTCTTTGCCACCCTCCAACGGCTGGCGTGAACGGATTCGCGCCGCAGAGTTCCACGGCAGAAACTCCGGGTAGTGCTCTACATCGGCCACGAGCGCATACATCTCGGCCGCCGTATAGGGCATGATCCGCTTTTCGCTATGCGTTGGCATCCATTCAATCCGCGTGACTTGCGCAGCCCTTTTCGATAACCCCGAGGTGGAAATCAAGAGGCACCCATGCCACATCGCCCCTATGTCATTGATCGAATGATCTCGGCCAAACGTATCGCGGCCCGCGTCGAGGCGCTGGCGCACGAAATTACGGACGCTTTCCAAGGCACCGACAAGCTGGTGGTCGTGGGGCTGCTGCGCGGCAGTTTCGTCTTTATCGCCGACCTCGTGCGCGAAATCGATCTGCCGGTCGAGGTAGACTTTATCGAGGCCTCTTCCTACGGCGACGAGCTGACGACCAGCCGCGAGGTGCGGATATTGAAGGACCTGCGCTCCGGCATCGAGGGGCGCGATGTGCTGGTGGTCGAGGATATCGTCGATACAGGCTTCACGCTCAACCACGTGCTCAACATGCTCAAGGCGCGCAAGCCAAAGCGGATAGAGGTTTGCGCGCTGCTCGACAAACCCTCGCGCCGCGAAGTGCCGATCAAGGCCACGTGGACCGGGTTCGATATTCCCGACGAGTTTGTTGTGGGCTACGGCATCGACTTTGCCCAACGCAACCGCAACCTGCCCCACATCGGCAAGGTAAGGTTTACCGAGTGATGCTGCCCGATCTGACAGCACCGGGTCTTGATCTTCTGTTCTGCGGCACTGCGCCGGGACTGACCTCGGCGGCGCGCGGGCATTACTATGCGCGGCCCGGCAACCGCTTCTGGCCGATGCTGGCCGAAACCGGCATGACGCCCCGGCTGTTTCGCCCGGACGAAGATCATCGGTTACCCGCACTTGGCCTCGGGCTGACCGATCTTGCGCGCAAGGGTGTGGCCGGGCAGGACCGCGACATACCGCACGATGCCTATGCCCCTGCCCGGTTGGCCGAACTTGTGGCGCGCATCCAACCGCGCGGCATTGCCTTTACCAGCCTGACCGCAGCGCGCCTTGCCCTTGGCGCGCGCCTTGCGGCGGGGTTGCACACGGGCACGGGCGCGATGGCGGGGCTCGCGGTTTGGGTGCTGCCCTCGCCCTCGGGCCTTGCGCGCAGCCATTTCCGCCCCGAACCGTGGCAGGCCGCCGGGGCATGGCTGCAAGCCTTGCGTCAAGCGAGGGCCGCATGAACCCGCGCTGGATGGTCCGCATGGCGCGCTGGTCACGCCGACCACCATCCTGGGGACGGGTCAAACTGGTGTTCGGCATCGTGGCGGCGGCGCTGTTGCTGGTGGCGGTCGAACGCTGGATCGGCTGGCCCGACTGGGCGACGCTGGAACCCGCGCGCCGCGGCATAGGCATAAAAACTTCGCCCTGAGTTCTGCAAAGTAGTCGCGCGCGCGTGGTTGAAATACAAAGAATTGCGCCTATCTATAAGTTTCTTTACCTAAAGAAGAGGCACAATATGCGCATTAACAAGACCATAGCACTTGGCACCATCCTAGCGAGCCTTTCGCTTGGTGCCGCCCACGCCCAAAGCGTTGACCCTAAGCTGGTGGTGATCGATGCCCGCCAGTCGTTCATGTCTCTTGTAGCGTTTTACTCTGCGCCTCTTGGAGCGATGGACAAGGGCAGCATGCCCTATGACGCAGCAGCAGCAAGCGCTGCGGCAAACCAGATTGTCGCGCTCACCTCGCTTGACCAAACCGGTCTGTGGGAAGCTGGCACCGATCGCGCCTACGACGAGTCCAGCCTTGCTCTTTCGGCCCTTTGGGAACCGACGGCTGACCTGAACGGCAAGCTCGCGGCCCTGCGCGAAACGTCGCTGGCATTGCAAGCTGCGGCAGGCACCGATCTGGCGACTATGCAAACCGCACTCGCCAGCTTCAACGACACCTGCAAAGCCTGCCACGGCGACTTCAAGTTCAAGCCGCCGAAGTGATCGGACGCTGAACCTAATCAGGGTGTCGCAGTTGCGAAATTGCGGCACCCATTTTTTTCAAGCCCGAGGTATTCATGCGTCGTCTACATAAAGCGTTTGCGTTGCTGATCGTTCTTGGCGGGGCTGGCGCTGCCGCCGCGTTGTACCTGACCCGCCCACAAACATTTTCACCCGATGCAATGGCCAACCTGCAAGGCGACGCTGTGCGCGGCGAACAGGTATTTCGTGCGGGCGGTTGCGCCTCGTGCCACATGGCGCCAGATGCCACGAACGCCGGGCTTGCGGTCGATATGCCGGGCGGTATTGCCTTTGCTTCCGAGTTCGGCACCTTCTACGCCCCCAATATCTCGTCCGACCCAGAGCATGGCATAGGCGGCTGGTCCGCGCTCGATCTGGCAAATGCGATGGTGCGCGGCGTCGGGCGCAGCGGCGAACACCTCTACCCGGCCTTCCCCTACGCCAGCTACCGCAACACCACGCTTCAGGATGTGGCAGACCTACACGCGTATCTGGTCACCCTGCCCGCAGATCCAACCCCGAGCCGCGCGCATGAGGTGAGCTTTCCGTTCAATCTGCGTGCCACGCTGGGTTTCTGGAAGCTAATGTTCGTGAATGAAGACTGGGTCGTGACAGGCGATCTGACCGAAGTCGAAGAGCGCGGGCGCTATCTTGTCGAAGGTCTTGGCCATTGCGCCGAATGTCACACGCCGCGCAACCAACTGGGCGGTATGCAGCGCGACGCCTGGCTTGCCGGTGCGCCTAGCGCTTCAGGCGAAGGTGTAGTTCCGGCGCTGACTCCCGACAAGCTGCAATGGTCAGAACTCGACATTGCCTATTACCTGCGTTCCGGTTCGACGCCCGATTACGACAGCGTCGGCGGCGAAATGGTGGAAGTGGTCGAGAACTTCTCGCATCTTTCCAATGAAGATCGCAACGCGGTGGCTGCTTACCTCAAGCGCGTCCCCGCAAGCAACTGAGTGTGGCAGGCCGCCAAGGCGCGGCTTGACGCTGATCGGGGCCGCATGACGCTCGCGCGCTGAAGGCCCGCGATTTTCTCAGCTTCTTGCGCAGCGGTTTCCTCCGCGGTTGCGGCGGCGTCGGCGGCGAGATGGGGTCTGTGGCCGAAAGCTGCTGCAATTTCGCCAATTCCGATCTCTGGGCGGTAGCGGCCCAGCTGAAGCGGGTTCCCGCGACGAACTGACACTACGAACAGGCGGCAGAGGTTGCACCCAAGAGGTTGCGCAGCTATAGTCTGGCGCATCCACATCTGGTTTGGCCAGATCAGTAAAACAAGGTCCGAGACCACGTGAGCAACACCACAGAACCCCCTGAAAACGCGGGCAATCCGTCTGCGGCAGATCTGCCGCGTCCGGCCTCGAACCCGACTGTCTCGATTACTTCCGAGATGCGCACGGCCTATCTCGATTACGCGATGAGCGTGATCGTCAGCCGCGCCATCCCCGATCTGCGCGATGGCCTGAAACCGGTGCACAGGCGCATCCTTTATGCGATGAACGAGGTCGGCAACACCTACGACAAATCCTATCGCAAATCGTCGCGCCCGGTTGCCGATACGATGGGTAAATATCACCCGCACGGCGATGCTGCGATCTATGATGCGCTGGTGCGCATGGCGCAGCCTTTCTCGATGAGTCTGGTGCTGCTTGACGGTCAGGGCAACTTTGGCTCGATGGATGGCGATACCGCAGCGGCCTTCCGCTATACCGAGGTGCGTATGGCCAAGGTGGCCAACGCCCTTCTGGCCGATATCGACAAGGACACGGTCGATTTTCAGGACAACTACGATGGTAAAGACCGTGAACCCACGGTGCTTCCCGCGCGGTTCCCGAACATGCTGGTCAACGGCGCAGGCGGTATTGCGGTTGGCATGGCCACCAACATTCCGCCGCATAACCTTGGCGAAGTAATCGCAGCAACACTTGCGCTGATCGAACAGCCCGACCTTACCTCGGAAGAGCTGATGGCATGGGTACCCGCGCCCGACTTTCCCACCGGCGGGCTCATCATGGGGCGCGGCGGCGCGCGCAAGGCTTATCTTGAAGGGCGCGGCAGCGTCATCATCCGCGCGAAAACCCATATCGAAGAACTGCGCAAAGACCGCTTTGCCATCGTCATCGACGAGATCCCCTATCAGGTGAACAAGGCGACGATGATCGAAAAGATCGCCGATCTGGTGCGCGAAAAACGGCTGGAAGGCATCGCCCATATTCAGGACGAAAGCGACCGCGTGGGCGTAAGGGTGGTGATCGAACTCAAGCGCGATGCGACCGCAGACGTGGTGCTGAACCAACTCTTCCGCTTTACGCAGATGCAGACGCATTTCGGCGCCAACATGCTGGCGCTGAACGGTGGCAAGCCCGAGCAGCTGACACTGCGCGATTTCCTTACGCATTTCATTGCCTTCCGCGAAGAAGTTGTGGCACGGCGCACGGCGTTCGAGCTGCGCAAGGCGCGCGAGCGCAGCCATATCCTCTGCGGGCTCGCCGTTGCGGTTTCAAACGTCGATGAGGTGGTGCGCACGATCCGCGCCAGCGCCGATGCGGCCGAAGCGCGCGAAAAGCTGATGACCCGCCGCTGGCCCGCGCAAGACATCGCCGAATATATCCAGCTGATCGACGACCCGGGCCACAAGATCAACGATGATGGCACCTATAACCTGAGCGAGATTCAGGCTCGCGCCATTCTCGATCTGCGGTTGCAGCGCCTGACCGCGATGGGGGTCAAGGAAGTCACCGACGAGTTGCAAGAGCTTGCCGCTAAAATCCGTGATTACCTTACCATTCTGGCCTCGCGCGAACGGATCATGGAGATCATCGCGACCGAGCTGCGCGAGGTTCGCGATGCATTCGCAGTGCCACGGCGTACCGAAATCGTCGATTGGGCGGGCGATCTGGAAGACGAAGACCTAATCGAGCGCGAGGACATGGTGGTGACCATCACCTCTGGCGGCTACATCAAGCGCACCTCGCTTGCCGAGTTCCGCGCGCAGCGGCGCGGCGGCAAGGGCCTTTCGAGCATGGCCACCAAGGAAGATGACGTGGTGACCACGCTTTTTGTGGCCAACACGCATACACAGCTTTTGTTCTTCACCACCGATGGCATGGTCTACAGCCTCAAATGCTGGCGCCTGCCGCTGGCTGGGCGCACCGCCAAGGGCAAGGCAATCGTCAACATCCTGCCGATCCCCAATGGGGTTTCGATTGCGGCGCTGACCCCGGTCGATGTGCCCGAGGCGGAATGGGACAATTTGCAAGTGTTCTTCGCCACATCCGAAGGCGATGTGCGCCGCAACGCGCTATCCGATTTCGCCAATGTCATGCGCAATGGCAAAATCGCAATGAAGCTGCCAGAGGGCGTCAGCCTTGTGAACGCGCGCATCTGCGATGAGGGCGACGATGTGATGCTGGTCACGGCACTTGGCCGCGCGATCCGCTTTCCGGTGCCCGAGGTGCGGGTGTTCAAGGGGCGCGATTCCACAGGTGTGCGCGGTATTCGACTGGCCGCAGGCGACCGGGTCGTGTCGATGTCGATCTTGCGCCACTTCGAGGCCGAACCGTGGGAACGCACGGCATTCCTCAAGCGGTTCCGCGCCGAAATGGGTGCCGAGGACGAGACCGAAATCGAGGTCGAAGACGATTCCGCCGAAGCCGCAGCCGAAGGCACGCTGTCCGATGAACGCTACGGCGAAATGAAGGCCGCAGCCGAAACGATCCTGACCATTACCGCGCGCGGTGCGGGCAAGCTCAGTTCCAGCCACGGTTATCCGGTGCGCGGGCGCGGCGGCCAAGGCGTCAAGGCGATGGATGGGGCCATGCGCGGCGGCCAACTGGTTGCCTCGTTCCCGGTGGCACCTGACGATCAGGTGATGTTGGCCACCTCGACCGGCCAATCGATCCGGGTTCCGGTTGCAGGCATCTCGTTCCGTTCGCGCTCTGCCGGTGGCGTCAAGGTGCTCGATTGTGCCGCAGGCGAAGAGGTGGTTTCGGCGGCACGGGTGGCCGATCAGGGCGATACCGAAGCCGAAGAGGCATAAGAAGGCCCAACGATACGGCAACGCCGCCCCGCGCCCCTGCGCCGGGCGGCGTTTGCTTGCGTGGCTGTTAAGCCTTCTGCAACGCGGATCTGCTTGACTGCGCGCGGTCAAGGAGCCGCCAATGAACCTTTATCACTGCATGATCGACCTGAAATCCGACGCCAAGGCGCTGGCCTTCGCATCGGCCGCCGAAACGTGGCTGACCGCGCTGGCGGACTTGGGGTTGATCGGCAAATGGCGCCTGCTGCGGCGCAAGCTTGGCTTGGCCAGTGCCGCGCAGGGCGACTTTCTGCTCGAGATCGAGGTGGAAAGCCTCGAACAGCTGGAATCGACGTTCCATGCGCTTTGCCACGTCGATGACCTGGCGCAGCGCCACTACGAACAATTCCACCATATGATCGCCAGCGCCGAGGTTGGCCTTTACCGCCCCTTCCCCGACCCAGAGCGACGCGAGCGCATTGCGCTGATCTGAGCGGGCAGATACAGACGGGGCATGAATGACACGCTCCACATCGTCGGCGGCGGCATGGCCGGATCCGAAGCAGCTTGGGCCGCAGCAAATGCTGGTGTGCCCGTAATCCTGCACGAAATGCGCCCGCAACAGGGCACCTTTGCGCATCGCACCGGGCTGATGGCAGAAATGGTCTGCTCCAACTCGTTCCGCTCCGACGATCATGAGCAGAACGCGGTGGGTCTGCTGCACTGGGAAATGCGGGCAGCAGGTGGGCTGCTTATGGAAATGGCGGCGCGCCATCGCCTGCCCGCTGGCGGTGCCCTTGCGGTAGACCGCGATGCCTTCGCCCGAGACGTGACCGAAAGATTGCTCGCGCACCCGCTGATTTCCGTGCAAAGCGGCGAAATCACCGAATTGCCGCGCGACGGGCATTGGATCATCGCCACCGGGCCGCTGACCTCTGGCGCGCTGGCGGAATCGATCCGCGCCACAACCGGGGCCGAGGCGCTGGCATTTTTCGACGCAATCGCCCCCATCGTCTATGCCGACAGTATCGACATGACCGTGGCTTGGCGGCAATCGCGCTATGACAAGGGCGAAACCGAAGACGAGCGCACGGCCTATATCAACTGCCCGATGGACCGCGCGCAATATGACGCCTTCATCGCAGCCCTCATGGACGCGCCCAAGACGCTGTTTCACGAAGGCGAAACAGCCGCCTATTTCGACGGCTGCCTGCCGATCGAAGTGATGGCCGAGCGCGGGCCGCAAACCCTGCGCTTTGGCCCGATGAAGCCGATCGGGCTGACCAACGCGCATGTGCCAGAGGTCAAACCCTATGCTGTGGTGCAACTGCGCCGCGACAATGCTTTGGGCACGCTCTACAACATCGTGGGCTTTCAAACCAAGATGAAGCACGGCGCGCAAACCGATGTTTTCCGTATGATTCCCGGCTTGCAGAACGCCTCTTTCGCGCGCCTCGGCGGGATTCATCGCAACACATTCCTGAACTCTCCGCGGCTTCTCGACAGCCAGATGCGGTTGCGTTTGCGCCCGAATCTGCGCTTTGCGGGGCAGATCACCGGTGTCGAAGGCTATGTCGAAAGCGCGGCGATGGGGCTTTTGGCCGGGCGCATGGCCGCGGCCGAGATGCGCGGCAAGGAACTGCCTCCGCCGCCACCCGAAACCGCAACCGGCGCGCTTTTGGCCCATATCACCGGCGGCGCGGATGCCAAGACCTTCCAACCGATGAACGTGAACTTCGGGCTTTTCCCGCCAATCGACGCGCGCGGCGGGCGGCGCGGGCGCAAAGACCGCTACAAGGCCTATACCGACCGCGCGAAAGAGGCGTATCAGGCGTGGCTCTCGTAACCCGCTTTGCGCCTTCGCCCACCGGGCCATTGCACCTCGGCCATGCCTATGCAGCCATCATTGCGCATGACATGGCGCGCAGCGCGGGGGGGCGCTTTCTGCTTCGCATCGAAGACATCGACCAAAGCCGTAGCCGCGCAGAGTGGGAAGAGGCGATTTTCGACGATCTCAGCTGGCTTGGCCTCACTTGGGAAACCCCTGTCTGGCGTCAATCGCAGCGCCTGCCCGCCTATCACGCGGCACTCGATCGGCTGATAGCGCGCGGCCTGTGCTACCCCTGCCGCTGCCGCCGCGCCGATATACGCGCGGCCCTTACCGCCCCGCAGGAAGGTGGGCCAGACGGCCCCTGTTATCCCGGCACTTGCCGCCACCGCCCGATGCACGAAGCTGGGCCCGACGATGCGATCCGGCTGAACATGGCGCGTGCATTGTCCGAAATTGGCACATCGCTGACGTTCCACGAAACTGGCCCCCTGCACAGCGGCGCTCATACGCTTTCTGAAGAATGGCTGTTAACAACTTGTGGTGACGTCGTTCTTTCGCGCCGCGATATGGGAACGGCCTACCATCTTGCGGTGGTCGTCGATGATGCGGCGCAAGGCGTCAGCTGCGTGACCCGCGGTGAAGATCTGTTTGCCGCCACCGCGATTCACCGCCTTCTGCAAGCGTTGCTCGAACTTCCCGTGCCAACATGGCACCATCACAGGCTTATTCGCGATGCGGCGGGCAAGCGGCTGGCCAAACGCGATGACGCGCGCGCGCTTTCGCGCTACCGCGCCGAGGGCGCAAGCCCCAAAGACCTGCGTCACATGCTCGATCTGTGAAATTGCTTCAGCCCAAATATCCCCGCCGGAGGCGTCACACCTCAGGTTCCATGATCACGACCTCGACCCCATCGCGGATCGCGGTATAAAAACAGGCGTGGCGGTTTGTATGGCAGGCGGGGCCGACCTGCTCGACCAACAGCAACAGGCAATCGCGGTCGCAGTCAATCCGCATCTCGACCAAGCGCTGCACATGGCCCGAACTTTCGCCCTTGGTCCAAAACGCTTTCCGTGAACGTGACCAATAGGTTACGCGGCCCTCTGCCAGCGTGCGCGCCACCGCCTCGGCGTTCATCCAGGCAAGCATCAGCACCGTGCCTGTGCCCACATCTTGCGCGATGGCGGGGATCAAGCCCTGTGCGTCATAGCGCAGTGTCTCGGTATTGAATTGCATGGCGCATCTTTCCCTTCGAGCGGCGAGGCTTTATCTAACCTGCATCGCTGCGCAGGGAAAGTGATGAGCGACGACGACCTCTTCAAGCTCTATTCGCAGCGGATTCTGGCGCTGGCGGCGGCGATTCCGCACTTGGGCAAGCTTGCTGAACCGATGGGCGCGGCCAGTCGGCGCGCGCCGCTGTGCGGATCGGTGGTCAGCGCGCAGGTGGTGGCCGAAGGCGGGCGCATTGTTCAATTCGCGCAAGACGTGCGTGCCTGCGCGCTGGGGCAGGCCTCGGCCGCGGTGCTGGGCGAGGTGATTGTGGGCCTAGACCTTGCCACGCTGGAACGCGGCCGCGACGAACTCGCGGCGATGTTGCGCGCTGACGGCGCAGTGCCAAGCGCGCCGTTTCAGGGTTACGAGGTGTTGCTGCCCGCGCGCGCCTACGCCAACCGGCACGATTCCATTCTACTGGCACCCGAGGCCGCGATAGCGGCGCTCAGGGCGGCGATGCAGGGTTAACTGCGTCGCATAGGGGCCCAAGGCAAGCTCTCGGACAAAAAAACCGCCGCCGGTGCGCAGGGCACGGGCGGCGGCAGTGTGGCGCATCGCAAGGGACAGACGGAAGGCCCGGGGGATGAGCCAGCGAATGCGCAAAACCTTTCAGACCAGTACGGGCAGGTGCAGACCGACCATCAGCATCACCACCAGCGCCGCAGCACCAAGCGCATCTTGCCAATAGGCCGCAGACTCGCGCAGCAGCACCGCCTTCAGTTTATGAGCCATGAACGTAACCCTTTCGTGTCTCTGTTGCTTGTTTGTTCTCATTTCGAGGCACAAAAGTAAAGAACTTTATGAGAACACCCATCGATTTTGTTAACCGGCCGAGATCAGGCGGATGCCGCGGTCCTGCTCCATCAGCCACAAAAGCGACCGCGCCGCGCGCCCACGCGCACTTTGCAGCGCGGGGTCTGTGGCCAGCAGCGTGCGCGCATCGCTTTGCGCCACAGCCATCAGCCCGGCCTGCCGCTCCAGATCGGCGACGCGAAAACGCGGCAGCCCCGATTGCGCGGTGCCAAGCACGTCGCCCGCGCCGCGCATCGCAAGATCTTCCTCGGCAATGCGAAACCCGTCTTCGGTTTCACGCAGTATCTTCAAGCGCCGCTCTCCCGGCCCGCTCAGGGGCGGCTGGAACAGCATAAGGCAGGTCGATTCCGCCGCACCCCGCCCGACCCTTCCGCGCAGTTGGTGCAACTGTGCAAGGCCAAAGGTCTCTGCCCGTTCGATCACCATGATCGAAGCGTTGGGCACGTTGACGCCCACCTCGATCACCGTGGTCGCCACCAAAAGCCGCGTGCGCCCGGCTACGAAATCGGCCATCGCCGCGTCTTTTTCGCCCGCGGGCAGTTGGCCATGCACCAAGCCCACGGATGCCTCGCCAAAGGCGGCGCGCAAAACACGAAACCGCTCTTCCGCCGAGGCAAGATCAAGCGTTTCGCTGTCTTCGACCAGCGGGCAGACCCAATAGGCTTGGCGCCCATCCGCCAGCGCGCGGCGCAGGTGCGCCACCACCTCATCCATTCGCTCGGTAGAAATCAGCGCGGTTTTCACCGGACGCCGCCCCGGCGGCTTTTCATCCAGCAACGAGATATCCATGTCGCCATATTGCGCAAGGCTTAATGAGCGGGGAATGGGTGTGGCGGTCATCACCAGCATATCGGCGGCAAGGCCTTTGGCACCAAGTTCCATCCGCTGCGCCACGCCAAAGCGGTGCTGTTCATCCACAACCGCCAGCCGCAGATCGGCAAACGCGACCTCGCGCTGAAAAACCGCATGGGTGCCTACCAGAACCGCAATCCGCCCCGCAGCCAGATCCGCAAGTTTGGCGGCACGCTCTGCCCCCTTGTCTCGCCCGGTCAGCAGCTCCAGCCGCACCCCGGCATCGCGGGCCAAGGGTGCGAGGCTGTCAAAGTGTTGGCGCGCAAGAATCTCGGTCGGTGCCATCATCACGCCCTGCCCGCCCGCCTCTACCGCGATCAGAAGCGCCATGAAGGCAACCAGCGTCTTGCCCGAGCCGACATCGCCCTGCAAAAGCCGGTTCATCCGGGCCTCTGACGCCATATCAGCGGCAATATCGGCCATCGCGCGCACCTGCGCGCCGGTCGGGACAAACGGCAAAGCCGCAAGCGTGCGCGCGCGCAAGCCGCCATCGCCCGCGCTGACCCGCCCCTTGGCACGGCGCAGTTGCGAGCGCGCCAGCGCCAGCGTCAACTGGTGCGCGAAAAGCTCGTCATAGGCCAGCCGCGCACGCGCAGGCGCGGTATGGGCCAGATCGTCGGTGCCTTGCGGCCTATGCGCGCGCGCCACCGCTTCGCCCCAACCGGGCCAGCCCTCGCGCGCCAGCAACGCCGGGTCGATCCATTCGGCGGGCGCGGGCAACCGCGTCATGGCCCCCGCCACGGCCTTTGCCACCACCCGTTGCGTCAGCCCCGCGCTGAGCGGATAGACCGGCTCGAAATCCGGAAGATCCTTGGCCTCGTCCGGGCGCAGGATATGGTCTGGGTGGGTCATCTGCGCAATGCCGTCAAACAGCTCCACGCGCCCCGAAACCACCCGGCGTTGCCCTGTAGGCAGTTGTTTTTGCAAAAAATCATCGCGCCCGTGAAAAAAAACGAGCTGAAACTCGGTCGCCGCATCGCGCACCATCACCCGCGTTGGGCCGCCCTTGCGGCGGGGGGCTATGTGGCCGCCCACCTCAACCTCGACGGTCACGGTGGCAGGCAGCACCACCTCGCGAATCGAACGGCGCAGCCGGCGGTCGATGCAGGCGTGGGGCAAGGTGAAGATCAGATCGCGCGGCCTTTCCACCCCAATCTGTGCAAAGGCCCGCGCGGTTTTTTCGCCCACGCCGGGCAGCGTTTCGAGGCTGGCGAACAGCGGAAACAGTTCAGGCGGGCGCCCGCTCATGCGTGGCCTGCAAGTGTCAACCATGCCTCTTCGTCGATCACCTTCACGCCAAGCGCCTCGGCAGCCTTTGCCTTTGAACCTGCACCCGGGCCCGCCACCACCAGATCCGTGCGCGCTGATACCGAGCCTGCCACCTTGGCCCCCAGCGCCTCTGCCCGCGCCTTGGCCTCGGCCCGGGTCATGCGTTCCAACGTGCCGGTAAAGACAATCGTTTTTCCGGAAATGGCGCTGTTTGCGGCGCGCGGGGCGGCAGATTCGATGGTCAGTTGCGCGGCCAGCCGATCAATCGCGGCAACTTCGGCGGGCTGGTGGAACGCCTCGACCACCGAAGTGGCAAGCGTTTCGCCGACCCCGTCGATTGATAGCAGATCCTCCCAATCCGCGCCCTCGCCAACCGTCGCGCTGCGCATCGCGGTCTCGAACCGTGCCCAGCTGCGGTAATGGCTGGCAAGCAACCCGGCGGCGGCTTCGCCCACGTGCCTGATCCCTAGCGCAAAGATCATGCGCGACAGCGCAATGCTGCGCCGCGCTTCGATCGCGGCAAAAAGCTTTTGTGCCGATTTCTCACCCCAACCTTCGCGGCCGGTCAGCTCTGCCCCATGCTGTTCACGAAGTGTGAAAATGTCGGCAGGTTCGCGCAGCAGGCCATCGCGGTAAAACGCCTCGACCTGCTTGGCGCCAAGCCCCTCGATTTCAAAGGCGGCACGCGAAACGAAATGCCTCAGCTTTTCCACCGCCTGCGCCGGGCAGGCAAGCCCGCCGGTGCAACGGCGCACGGCGTCGCCCGGCTCGCGCACTGCGGCAGAGCCACATTCGGGGCAGAGTTCAGGAAAGACATAGGGCAGCGAGGTGTCGGCACGGCGCGAAAGATCGACATCCGCAACCTTCGGGATCACGTCGCCCGCGCGATAGACCAGCACCCAATCGCCCTCGCGCAGATCGCGCCCCTCGCGGATCGGGGCACCGGTCGAATCGCGCCCGGCAATGTAATCTTCATTGTGCAGCGTCGCGTTCGAGACGACCACGCCCCCCACCGTCACCGGCGCAAGCCGCGCCACGGGGCTGAGCGCACCTGTCCGGCCCACCTGAATCTCGATCTTCTCAAGCCGCGTCCACGCCGTTTCTGCGGGAAACTTGTGCGCGATGGCCCAGCGCGGCGTTGTCGAGCGGAACCCAAGGCGGCGTTGCAGCGCAAGGTCATCGACCTTGTAGACCACGCCGTCGATATCATAGCCAAGCTCCACCCGCCGCGCCTCAAGCCCGCGATACGCCTCTAGCAGCGCGGCGGTGTCGATGCAGCGCCGGGTTTCGGGGTTGACCGTAAAGCCCAAGGCCCGCAACCGGGCAAGCGCGTCGGTCTGGGTCATGGCCAAGGGTTCGGACAGCGCGCCCCAAGCATAGGCGAAAAATCGCAAGCGCCGCGATGCCGTGATTCGCGCATCAAGTTGGCGCAGGCTGCCTGCGGCCGCGTTGCGCGGATTGGCGAATGTCTTATCGCC
>NZ_JBFHIA010000032.1:0-17411 GCF_041596715.1 Phaeovulum sp. | reverse complement strand
CCTCTTTCGCCAGACCATAGTGATCGGTGAACGGGTGCAGGTGGTGGGCCAGATCACTTGCCCGAAGCTGATCGCCCGAACGGTTGAGCAAGGGGGTGTCGTCCTTCATCGTCTCGTCTCCGTCTGTGGCGCGCGCACGGGATGGGCGAGCCGGTGTATTCGGGTGCCAGAGGCCGTATCGGCCGGGCGAATATTGCAACTCGCGCTGCTGTTGGCCGCTGGATAGACGCGCGGGATCTTGGCGCGGGGCCTTCATCTCGGGCGCAGACCTGTCTGGCGACACCTGCTGCCTTGAACGCGACGCAGCGGCACGCCAGCGCACGGACCATTTGTTGCAGCCTCTCCATTATTGGCGCAAATGTTTTTTTGAGTGCCTAGGATGCATCCGGGCGCAATTCCGCACGATGAAGGCGAGCGATAGCCACATTTGTGGCGTTAGTGACGCCAAGTCGCCGCCCGCAGGGCACAAACCCGCCTTTGCGGTGCAGCCGCACCGCGTGAGGCCCGAAGCGGTTCTGGCAGTGCAGGACGGTGCGGCGCGCTTGATTCTCTGCAAGCTATCGCGCAATACCCACACTCGTTGCGTCCGACCCTTGGAATCCCTTGACTCGAGGACATCATGACCCCGCGATCGCCCGTCATCGTCCTATATGGGTCGTCCTTTCCCGTCTGGCTGTTCGCCGCGCTGGCCGGATTGATTGTGGCGCTGGTGCTCCGTGAAATCCTGATTGCCACGGGCCTGCTGCGGCACCTCCCCGCCCCGGCTGTCTTTCACTTCTCGGTTGCCGTGTTGTCGGGTGTCGGGCTCTACGTTCTATGGATCGGGGGGTATCAATGAAGCTGCGCGCTTTGCTGCGAGTTGGTGTTGTGCTTCTGGCGCTGAGTGCCGCCGGTCTTGGCTTTTGGGCATGGATGCAGTCTGACAGCCATCCCACGACCGATGCGGCGACAATTGATGCGCCGGTGGTTGGAATTGCCCCCATCGTGCCGGGCGTCGTGATGGAGGTCGCAGTTGTAAACAGCCAGCATGTCAACGCCGGCGACCTTCTCTTCCGGCTGGACCCCGAGGTATATGATCTGGAGCTGCAACAAGCCCGCGCTGTGCTGGCAGCGGCAGAGTCAGAACTGCGCCAAGGCGAAGGAAACCTCGCGCTCGAACAATCGAACGCTGACATCGCCTCAAGTCAGATCGACCGGGCCAACGCCAACCTAAGCCTTGCACGGCAAACTCTGGCGCGTCTCGAACCGTTGCTTGAGCAAGGTTATGTCACCGCGCAAGCGGTGGACAGCGCCCTCACGGCGGTGCGCGATGCCGAGGTGACATTGCAGCAGGCGCAAAGTCATGCCAGCGGGACGGATGCCTTCGTCGGCACATTGGACACGCGCCGTGCTCAGGTCGATTCCGCCCTTGCCGCCGTAGCCTTGGCCGAACGCAATCGCCGCAACACCGAAATCTTCGCCCCACGCGCAGGCTATATCGCCGGGCTGACCTTGACGGCGGGGGAATATGTCGTTTCCGCCGTGCCGCTCTTTTCGTTGATCGACGACAGCGAATGGCGCGTAACGGCCCTGTTTCGCGAAACCGACCTGCCGCAGATCGCCACTGGCGACGCGGTGCGTGTTTTCCTTTTGGCAGCACCATCGACGCCGATAGCGGGCCGCGTTACGGGCGTGGGCTGGGGTGTTCGGTCAAGCGACGAGGCGCAACTTTTGGGTTTGCCACTGGTTGCGAGCAAGCTGGACTGGGTCCGCGCCGCCCGGCGCTTTCCCGTCGAGATCGAACTTGAAGACGCGCCTGAGGGTCTGGTTCGCCTTGGCGCTTCGGCCTCGGTCCGTATCCTTGGCGCAGAGGCGGACGAGGCCGAATGAGGGTAGCTTCAGCGCAAGACTTGCTGGCCGAACTGGCACCGCGTGACGGGCGTTTGGCGGGTGCGCTGACCATTACAGGCTTGGTTCTTGTTACCAGCACCTTGGCCATGGCGCTGCGCGTGCCTGAAGCGGCGCTGTCATGCTATCTGATTTTCTTTGCCTACCGGGACAATGCCGGAGACAGCATCTACACAGCGCTAAAACTGGCCATGGCCGCGTCGTTGGGCGTTTTTCTTGGCGTGCTTTTGCTGCGCGGCGTGATCGAAGACCCCATGCTGCGGCTCGCAGCCCTGCTTGGGGCCACCTTTCTGGGAATGTTTCTTTCGCAAGCGTCAAGGCTGGGGCCGCTGGCGGGCACGGCGGGTTTCGTATTCGCTTTCCTGCTCACGCTGGTCGATGTCGTTCAAGTGCCCGAATTGATGAATCGCGCCCTTGAATGGGTCTGGGTCGTGGTGGTTATTCCGCTTGGGCTTTCGGCGCTTTGGGCAGGCTTGGCAGGCAGGCGGCCCTTGCGCTGTGCCGAAAACAGGATTGTCGCGCGCACCTTGGCGCTTGCCGATCCGCACGGGTCGGCGGCCCAGACCTTGCTTGATGAGGGCATGGGGCCTGTCGATGACTATCGCGAGTTTGCGCGCCTTATAGGCGAATCCCGCGGCGAGGAAGCGGCCCGGCTCGCCTATCGGGCCGATGACAGCTTCTACCGGCTGGCCCTTGCCGAAGCCGGTGTGTTCCCGCGCCACAGCCAGACAGCATCGCCCCCCGAGCCTGTGCCCTTCTTCGTCCCTCATGCATTCTCGGACCCACGGCATCTGCGTTTTGCGCTGAAAGTAGCGCTGGCCGTATTGATTACCTATGCCTTCTACACAGCCTTTGGTCTGTTCGAGATTCACACGGCGATGATCACCTGTTTCTACGTCGCGTTGGGAACGCGCGGCGAGACGCATCATCGTATCGCCCTGCGCATCACGGGCGCGTTGTTGGGGGCAGTCGCCGGGTTTATCACCATGCTGTGGCTGATGCCTCAGGTGGATGACATCGGCGGTCTGCTGTTGCTGCTGTTTTTCCCGACCTTCATCGCGGCATGGATCGGTCTGGGAAGTGAAAAAATCTCTTACGCCGGGTGGCAACTTGCCCTGTGCTTTTTCCTCGTCGTGCTCGCCGGTTTTGGTCCGCCAACCGGAGTTAGCACGGCCATCGAGCGGGTGATCGGCATACTGTTCGGCAGCGGCGTGATCATGGTTGTGTTTGCCGTGCTCTGGCCCGAGTCTGCGCGCGATGACGCGCTTGAGGCGATCGACGAGATGGACAAGACCCTTGCCACCGCATCGCCACCACGCTGCGGGCGTGATATCGCCAAACTGCGCACACCGCTGGCGCTGGCGATACGGCTTTCCAAAATGGCGCGCTACGAACGCACGGCAGACCTTGCCCCCCAAATCGCCGCCGCCGAGGCGCGGTATCATGCCTTTATCAGGAGCACCGCCCATGCCGCTGCATAAGGTACTTCGCCCGTTTCCGCTGCTGTTGATTGCCGCCTGCGCGCAGGTTGATCCGGCGAGTTTGGCACCGCCGGACCCTTCGGCACCACCGACCGGGTTGAGCAGCTTCACGCTGGCCCCGGATGAACGCGTCCCGGCCACGACAGCAAGTCGCGCAGCCGTGCCGGGGCAAATCTATGATCTGCCGACGTTGATAGACATCGCCCAGACCAACAACCCGGTGACGCGCGCCGCTTGGCTTAGGGCACGCCAAGCCGCACTCGCGGTCGGGCTGGTCGATGCCAGTTATCTGCCACGCATCAGCGCCGAAATCTTGGCCGGGCGCCATGTCTCGGGAAGTGCGGGGATCACCGACTCTCTGGGCATATTGCCTTCGAGCACGGTCACTGTGGGAACTGGTGTCGATGCTGCGGTGCTGTCGCTGCAATGGCTGCTGTTCGACTTCGGGGTCCGCTCTGCGCTGCGGCGCGGGGCCGAGGAGCTATCCTTTGCCAGTAACGTTACATTCGTGGGCGCGCATCAGACCTTGATCCACGATGTGACCCAAGCCTTCTATAATTTGCAGGCCGCAACCCAGCGCGAAACCCTCCAGCGCCAGCGCCAAGAAGCCGCGCTCGAGATTGTAGCCATGGCCCGCGCCCGCCGAGAGGGCCAACTCGCCACGGTGACCGAACTGGCGCAGGCCGAGCAGCTCGCGGCGCAAGCGCGCTTCGATCTGGCCCGCGCACGATCCGAAACCGGTGCCGCCACGACGCGGCTGGCAACACTCTGCGGGCTTTCGCCGAGCCAACCGATCAGCGTCAATCTCGCAAGCACGCTGCAATTGCCGCCTTACCCGCCGACGGCTGTAGATAGTTTCCTCCACGACGCGCTCCAGCGCCGCCCCGACCTTCAGATCGCCTTCGCCCGCGCCCGCGCCAGCGAGGCCAATGTCGCAGCAGTCGAGGCCTCGTTCCGCCCGCGCATCGTTGCAGCGGCAACGCTGGGCGAACGCGTCCTTACCGGCGCGATCGACGATTCTCTGCTTGGCAGCTTGGGAATTGAGCGATCACAACAGGTTGCAGGGGTTTATCTGGGCGTGTCCATTCCAATCTGGGACGGGAACGCCCGCAAGCTGCGACTGGCCGAAGCACAGGCCGGGCACGAAGCAGCACTGGCCGAAGCAGAAAACATGCGCGCCATGGCCGAGGGTGAAATCATCGCCGCCTACGAGGCGCTGCGCGCCTCGCTCGCCGCCAATGTTGCTGCGATCGAAATGGTCTCGACCGCACAAACCACTTATGACGCAGCACTTTCGATGGCCGAGCGCGGGCTGGCCACGGTGGGCGAGGTCGATACAGCCTTGCGGTTGCTCTACGACGCGCAGTTGGCGCGGGTCGAGGCCCAACGGGCCGCGCGTTCTTCGGCGGCGCTGCTGGCCTTTGCCTCGGGGCAGATAGCGACGGGCCAATAGCCCATAGGGCGGCATGGTGCTGTCAGAATACTTCGTGCTTTTCGCGTTTGATTACGCGAACTGGCTGGTCATTCACAGGTCAAGATGGTGCCAGTCTGGACCACATGATTTCGTTGGCTGAAGCCACTGCAATTCGCGCCCGCAAGACTGAAAGGAAGCTGTGCTACCCTTGAGGCGGCGTAGAGCTTGCGGCCATTCCGAAAGGCACGAACGCCAGCACGACAGGAACCCGCGACAGGATGGCTTTGCTCCTGTCATATTGCCTCTTGGGCGCGCGGATCAACCCTGTGCCGCCACCACATAGGCCACATAGCCCGCCAGCATCACCGCACCAAACCCGCGTCCGATGACCGGACGGGTCAGCAGCAGCGCAGTCAGGACCAGCGAGACGCCGATCATCACCGGCAGATCGAAGGTGAGGAACCGCGAGGCGACCGGGATCGGCGTGATCAGCGCGGTCACGCCCAGAATCCCCAGCACGTTGAAGATGTTCGAGCCGACGATATTGCCGATGGCGATCTCGGACTGGCGGCGCAAGGCGGCGATCAGCGAGGTTGCAAGTTCTGGCAGCGAGGTGCCGACGGCCACGATGGTCAGGCCGATGAAAGCCTCGGATATGCCATAGCCACGGGCGATGTTGACCGCACCGTCCACCAGAAACCGCGCGCCAGCCATCAGCGCAATCAGCCCGCCTATGACCCAAAGGACCGATACGAGTGTCGAGGCAGGCGCGGGAAGATCGACATCCTCGGGCTCCGCGTCGCCGGGTTGGCGGTAGGCCCAGACCAGATAGCCTATCAGACCGGCAACCAGCACCAACCCCGAGATACGCCCCATCTGCGCCATGGCAAACATGGGTATCAATACCAGCGCCGCCACCATCATCACGGCCGTGTCGCGGCGCAAGGTTGCGCCCTGAATCTTGATCGGCCAGACCAGCGCCGACAGGCCGATGATCAGCAGGATATTGGCGATGTTCGAGCCGACGATATTGCCAAGCGCGATGTCCGGCACGCCGCGCCATGCGGCATCGACCGAGACCAGAAGCTCGGGCGTCGAGGTGCCGAAGCCGACCACCGTCAGGCCAATCAGCAAAGGCGGGATGGCCATGCGCCGGGCGATACCCACGCTGCCGCGCACCAGCGCCTCGCCACCAAAGAACAGCCCCAGCAACCCGGCAATCAGAAAGAGATAATCCACGAAAACCGCCCCTCTCGGGCAGTTGATCCGCCCGTTGCGCAGAGTTGCGTATTGAAATGCGCCGCTACAAGATGCCCTTGAAATTAAAGCCACGCGCGAAGTTGAGCGATCAAAAGAAACCTCGCGAGAGCCCTTGCAGTCTCGCTATCTCGACACGATTTTCCTACATTGGCCTCGAAGCACGAATGACCGATGTTTGATCGGTGAAACGCATCGCGTTCGAAAGGCTTGCAGAAAGGAGATGGTGGGTCACCGCCATGGGCTCATCATCGAACCGCGCACAGACCGGGAATGCACCCCGAAGTCCGGCCAGCATCGCCTATTTCGATGGCCGACGGGCGATGATCGACGATTTCGTGGCGCGGCATCTGACTTGGCCCGGAACCTTCCGCCTGCATGGCGCGGCGCTTGGATGGGACATTCTCCGTGCCCCTCTCAACGTCGCCCTGTCGCCGATCCTCGTGCTGACCCGCATAGCCGCATCTCTTTGCCGCCGGGCGGGCTGGCGGGGCGCTGCCGATTGGCTGAGCCGACGGCGGATCCTTCTGCGAACCGCCGTCGCGCGCCGGGTCGAAATGCTTATCGTGACCGATCTTCTGGACCTGCCCCTCGACCCCGACGCGGCGGCCCGTGACCCTTCTGCCATGGCGCGCGCTGTTCTGGCCGCGCCGCAGTTTCGCGAGATGATCCGCATGCGCAGAAGCGCTGCCGAGGTTGAAACCCTTGGCCAACGGATTGCCGAAGCCCTCGGCGAATATGCCGGCACCCGATCCGCTGTGGCGGAGATGGCCACGACGCTGTGCATCCTTGTTACCGGGGCTTTGGCCTTTCACGCATTGACGCCGGGCGTCATCTCGATGGCACCGGGCGTCGCGGATGCCATAGCCCGCAGCAACGCGGTCGCGCAGTTCCCGCTGGGCCAGACGCTCGGCGGACTCTGGTATGGCGTGTTCGCGGCCGATGCGTCAGCCTGGCTGATCGGGGCCACCGTGGCAGGGCTGGTCATGCTTGGTTCGGTGTTTGCCGCCTTTGCGGGCGTTCTTGCCGATCCCGTTCAAAGCCTTCTTGGAATCCATCGCCGCCGGTTGGTGCGACTTCTCGACTCGGTCGAGGTCGAACTCCTCGGGCGCGGAGACAGGCCCTTTGTTGCACGCGAGCATTTTTACGCCCGCGCTCTTGATCTTTGGGATGCCATCGCGAGCGCATTGCGCATTTTCAGGAACTGACCAAGGGCCCACGCGCGGCCCGTGGCCCTCTGACGCGCAACAGGCTACACTAAAACGAAGATCAAAGCCCGGATCGCCCGGCAAGAACGTGAGAAAATGTACCTCGAGATTGCAATCATCATTCTGCTGACGCTGATCAACGGTCTTCTGGCGATGTCCGAACTGGCCATCGTTTCGGCCCGAACCACGCGGCTGAAGCTTTTGGCCGACAAGGGTAGCAAGGGGGCTGCAACCGCCATCCGGCTTGCTGCGGATCCCGGAAAGTTCCTGTCCAGCGTGCAGATCGGCATCACGCTGGTTGGCATCCTCGCGGGTGCCTTTTCGGGGGCGACGCTGGGCACGCGCGTCGCGGCAAGCCTGATCGACGCCGGCATGTCGCCCGCCTTTGCCCAGCCGGTCGGCGTCGGGTCGGTGGTGGTGGCGATCACCTACCTGTCGCTGATCGTGGGCGAACTTGTTCCCAAACAGATCGCCCTGCGCGCGCCCGAACAGGTCGCCGCGCGCGTTGCGCCGATGATGCGAATCATTGCCCATGTCGCCGCCCCGCTGGTCTGGGTGCTCGACCGGTCGGGAAAGCTGGTATTGGCGCTGCTGGGGCAATCGGGCAGCCGTTCCCGCAAGGTCAGCGACGAGGAGGTGCGCCTGATCATTGCCGAGGCAGAAAGCACGGGTGCCATGCACCGCACCGAAAGCCAGATGATCGCTGGCGTCATGCGCGTCGCCGACCGGACGGCGCGCGGCCTGATGACCGCCCGACCCGAGGTGAAAACGCTTGATGCCAACAGCGACAGAGCGGAACTTCTGCAACATCTTCATGATCTCAGCCGCTCCCGCTTGCCGGTTTGGGAGGGGGAGGTAAATAACATCATCGGCGTGTTGTCGACGCGCGACATCCTCGCCCCCGCGCTTGCGAACGAGCCCTTCGATCTGCGCGCCCTGCTGCGCGAAGCGCCGACCGTCAGAGACGGACAAAGCGCGCTGGAAGTCGTGGACCGCCTGCGCACGGCACCGGCGCACATGGTGCTGGTCTATGACGAATACGGCCATTTCGAGGGGATCATCACGCCGATGGACGTGCTCGAAGCGATCGCGGGCGAGTTTCCAGACAGCGAGACGGAAGAGCCGAAGGTCGTGACGCAGGCGGACGGATCCTTCCTGATCGCAGGCTGGATGCCGGTGGACGAGTTCGCCGACCTGCTCTCGCTCGAGATCGATGCGGACCGCGATTTTGAAACGGTCGCGGGTCTGGTCCTCGACGAGGTCGGAGAACTGCCGCAGGT
Source organism: Phaeovulum sp. (assembly GCF_041596715.1). Lineage (GTDB taxonomy): Bacteria > Pseudomonadota > Alphaproteobacteria > Rhodobacterales > Rhodobacteraceae > UBA6213. The sequence continues at coordinate 8,884 of NZ_JBFHIA010000032.1, read as the reverse complement.
CGGGCAACGACTGGAGCTTCAGGGTTGGACCATCCAGGTCGTCGATCTGGACGGGCGGCGGATCGACAAGCTTCTGGTGAGCCGTTCAGGCAAGGGCGGGTGATCGGGCTGCCCGGTGGCGTCAGACCAATGCGAACTCGTCTCAGTTTCCCAACCCAAGCAATCTGTCAGGCCGCAAGAAGGTCGCGCCACTCGGCCAGAGAGGCGGCGCGGTTGGCCTTGAAACTCTGTCGGCTGTAGTGGGCGCGCTCCTAGTTGAAATGGTTATGGGCCGAGGCGTGGACGGAAACAAACTTCTGTAACGTCCGCATCCGTCGGAAACGAAGCATCGTCCGTTCCCTTCGTCGGAACGGCTGGTGCGCATTCTCAGCGCGGTTGTTGGCCCAACGGCCCGTTTCATGTCGGCCGCTGATGCCAAGTTCCTTGAGCGCAGCGCCATAGGACCGAAGCCGATCTGTCACGATCTCTTCTGCACGGCCATGCCACCTCAGCGTTTTCTTATTGAAAATCAAAGCGGTATTCATATCTTGCGTCTTCGTCACGAAGCTTTCGTGCACCTCGCCTTCGTGCTCGACAGCGCGCCAAAGATAGTGCCGTTCGCCGTTGATCTTCTCGAAAACCTCATCAAGGTGTCACTGCCAGCGGCTCGACCGCACGTCTTCAAAACGTCGCTTGCGAGTTTTGGCAGCGAACAGAGCGCCAAACCTGTTCCACCAGAACCGCACCGTTTCGTGGCTGATATCGATGCCACGTTTATGCAGCAGATCCTCTACGTTGCGCAGCGACGACGGGAACCGGACGTACATCATCACCGCTAGGGGGATGTTCTCGGGCGGGGTCTATGCTGCCTGTCGCAAGACCACGCTGAGCCCGCTACCGTCTTTTGCCCAAAGCCCCTTGCCGAACCGACTGGCAAAGAAGGCACGTCAGCCGCCCCGAAAAGCTATCCGCGGACCCCTGCCGCATAAGCCAGCACCCGCAAGCCAGCCACCAGATCAGCCTCGGCGGTATCTTCCTCGAACGCGTGGCTGATGCCACCGATTGACGGAACAAAAAGCATAGCCACCGGCATAAGGCGGGCCACGTTGGTTGCGTCATGCAGAGCACCTGACGGCATTCGCCGCCAAAGCCCCGGTGCTACAGCCTCGGCTCCTTCCTCCAGCCTCGCGCGCAGAGCGCTGTCCATCGCCACGGGCTCCAGACCCAAGAGTGGCCCCAGTTCGACCCCAAGCCCGAACTCGGCAGCGACCTCGTTCAGCGTCGTCTCGATCACCCCCGCCATCTGGCGCAACCGCTCGACACTGCCATCTCGCCATTGCATCGAAAACCGCACCTGCCCCGGCACGATGGACGAGGCATTGGGGGCTACCGCCACATGGCCAATGGTCCAGACAGATTGCGGCGTAACCACATTGCGCAACCGCTCGTTCAAGCGCGTGTTGAACGCAGACAGCCCCTGAAACGCGTCCCGCCGCAGAGCCATCGGCGTTGTACCTGCATGGTTCTGCTGCCCGGTGTGTGTCACCACTTGGTCGCGTATGCCGACAATATCTGTGACCACACCAATCTGCTCGCCCAAAGTATCCAGCGTCGGCCCTTGCTCGATATGGAGCTCGATAAAGCCGGTGAACTGCCCGGGGTCCACATCAGCGCCGACACGGCCCCCAAGCACCGCGCGCGCTGTGGCCAGCGTTACCCCGTTATGGTCGTCCAACGCGTCCGCTTCAGCCAAAGGCAACAGGCCCGACCACACTGCCGACCCGGTGGTCACACCAAAGCGCCCCTCTTCATCCTGAAACGACACGACCGATATTGCAGGCCCGCCCACCTCGCGCGCCGCACGTGCAACCTCCAGCGCCGCAATCACACCAAGTGCCCCATCCAGCCAACCGCCCGTGGGCTGACTGTCTGAATGTGACCCAAGCAGCAAGGAAGGCCCTTCCGCCAAACCGAAGAGATTACCCATTGCGTCAAATCGCGGGGTCAGCCCCGCTTCTGCCATCCGCCCCGCCAACCAGTCACGCGCTTCGAGGTCAGGTTTGGAATAGGCTGGCCGGACCACGCCGATGCCTTGCGCGCCAAATTGGCGCAGTTGGCGAAGATCAGACAGAAAGCGAGTGGGATCGATCACGGGATTCTCACGATTGCGGCGACATGAGGCAACCTAGGCATCCGCCAGCGAATTGAGAAGCCCATACCGAGACCACAATGGCACGAGATCTGCTCGAATGCCGGTCCGCGATGGAACCAAAATGCCGCATCACAAAGAAAAGGCCAAGCGTTTGAAAGTCAGAGTCCGGAGTGGAGCGAAACGGGTGATCATCGCGCAGGAAGGGATGGCCAAAACAACGTAATTGAGGTTGATCTTGCCCACGCCGAAGGTCATCAAGCTATCATGCGCATGGCACGAAACCTTCTTTACCTGTTGATGATCGTCCTCATTTTGCCGTGGGGCGCATATGTCCGTGCTGCGTCGGCTCAGCATGCGCACGCAAACCATCCGGTGATCGCCTCAGCGCTCAACCTCGACGACACGTCCGCCGAACATATGGCGCTTCAAAAATATAGCCAAACTAAGATCTCCGCACCGTGGAAATGCCGAACCCTAACCTTGCCGGGATTTTCATGCGGCACTGACCACGCGATTCATGCGGCGGCCCCGTCACAGGGATGGCCGCCATTGAAGGTAACCTTTCTACCCGCCGAAGACCGTGTGGGTAGCGGGCGCGCCTATCCCCCGCCAAGAGACCCTCCGCGCTCTTCGTGATTGGACTGTGGGCGCAACGCGCCGCCAATTACACGCAAGAGAACAGGAAATTATCATGTTGAACCGACGTAACTTCGTCGCCTTTGGCGCGGCGGCAAGCCTTGCCGCATGTGCAAGCCCAGTGCCAGAGGCTGTCACCCGTGCTGCAACGGCACCCGCTGCTTTGCCGCAGCTTCCCGAATTCTATGGCCCGATCACTGACGAGCCGTTCTCGATTCCCGCCATTCCAGAGGGCAGTTTGGCACCGGAATATTGGCGGAGGGAGGTTGCAAACCCGTGGCCCGATCACAAACCCGGCACGATTGTAGTCGATCCAGATGCAGCGATCCTCCACTTTGTCAAAACTCCCCAGACCGCCATGCGTTACGGCGTTAGCGTTGGAGCAGAGGGGTTTGCTTGGGAGGGAACGGCACGCCTGCAGTTTTGTCGGAAATGGCCGCGCTGGAATGTGCCCGATGTGATGATCGCGCGGAGGCCGGAATTGGCGCGCTACTCGGTGGCAAACGGCGGGATGGCCGGAGGGCTGGACAACCCGTTGGGCGCGCGCGCGTTATATCTCTTCGATAACGGCGTTGATACGCTCTACCGCGTCCACGGCAATGCGGCGCCATTTGAGCTTGGAAAGGCAGTATCATCAGGCTGCATCAGGATGCTGGACCATGATGTAATCGACCTCCACAAACGTGCGATTCACGGTGCATCGGTGATCGTGTTGGCGTCCATGAAACCAACCGGACTTGGCCCGGTCTACTGACGCACACCTTGGCGTGACCGTGGCATATCTATACGGTCACGTCGCTTCTTTCTTCGAATATATGGCGCGTTCGTCCCAGAACTTGGGCCTCCGCAAGTTGGCTCAAGGCTCGTCCGCCTGAAACTACAGGCGAACTTAGTGTCTTGGTTAGAATGCCTCCCGTTCCGCGATTCAGTTTTCTGCTGCGCATCACACGAGAGCCAAGGTCCGGCAACGAACGGCATTCCTACAAGGGAAACTTTTTTCGGCTTGCTCCGAAAGCGTTACTCAACACTAAGAAGGGCACGCAAATGATGTAGTCTATGGCCCACGGATGTCAGCGCAGATATGGCGCGTTACGCACCAAAAAAGCAAATTATCGGATCGAGCTATAGCTAGCCCTCTATCCGCATTCCTGAATGGAAAATGAGAACATGACGCACCTCAAGAACCAAAGGTTCTGGAACAGGGTGGCCGAGCGCTATGCAGCACGCCCGCTGAAGAACGTCCCCGCCTATGAGGCAATGTTGGCAGACGTGGCGGCGCGCCTGAAAGACACGGACAATGTGCTTGAGATCGGTTGTGGCACCGGCGGAACTGCAATCCGGCTTGCCCCAAGGGTGGCACAATGGACAGCAACCGACTTTTCCACCGCGATGGTGGAAATTGCAAAGGCCAAGCCATCGGATGGAAATGTGGTATTCAGAGTGTCGGACGCATCAAGTGCGTTCGACGGAGGCCCGTTTGACGTGGTTTGTGCGTTTAACGTGCTGCATCTTGTCGATGACCTGCCTGAATTGCTGGGCCGCATCCATGCCCATGTGCCCCCCGGCGGCAAGCTGATAAGCAAGACTTGGTGCTTTGCTGACATGAAGCTATCGCTGCGGATGCTTTTCACCACGCTCCGGGTATTTGGTCTGTTCCCAGCCGTGGCATCACTAAGTGAGGTTCAATTACGCAAAGCCATCCTTGATGCCGGTTTCGAGATTGTCGACGAACGCCGCTTTGGTGACCGTCGCCAAAACCCCTATATTGTTGCCATCAAACCTGCTCGCAGCGCAGCTAGAGCTGACTTCCCCTCTGATTGAAATCGCGTGCCGGCGTAAACCCAAGGTGCTTTCAACATACGGGAGGAAAAGAACCCCAAATATTGGTGGCACCGATAGCCATGCCCATCACGCGGCACGCAGAAACCTAGGACTTCACTTGGAAGTGGAAGCCTCCCTCCGTACGCTCCCCTGTCTATGTCGCGCCATTCCTTCAAAATGGTCGGGCCGGACGGACCGGGTAAATGGCTATCTGCCCTTTGCGCAATCCGGCGGGCAGTTGCTCTTCCGCTTGATCAGCCGCCGCTACGAGCGCACATCCGTCATTGTCACCACGAACCTCGCCTTCGGCGAATGGCCGACCGTCTTCGGCGACGCCAAAATGACCACGGCGCTCCTCGACCGCCTGACCCATCACTGCGAGATCATCGAAACCGGCAACGAGTCTTGGCGCTTCAAAAATCCGCCTGACCCCGATCAGGGCCTGACCCGCCTCCACTCTGTGATCAGTTCCGTCGGCTCTGGCCCTGATCTCGACGCAGCAAGGGGGTCCATTTTGGACGCCGAGCGGGGGTCGGTTTTGCGGGCCGATTGACAGTTCATGGGCGACAAACGGACAGACACGTTGAAGGATGTGGTGGCAACCGTCACGGTTGAATGGTCGACGAGCGCGCTGCAAGCGCCGATGCTGAGCAGTGCTATTCTCCTGTTCCCTCTCAACCGAACCGAGCCATACGTCCGCAGCGCTGCTTGCTGTTGATGAGGCGGTCGGCCTACCTCATGCCATCTACGCCCGACTTGGCGGCCTGCGCGCGGCCTGATTGCGGCGCGAATACTGGACGTTTTTCAGCGTCGAAGCCTTGCGCATATCATCGTCCTGCCCGAGGCGCTCGTAACGCCACAAGGACTATCGCGCGGCACGCGCCTTAGCGCAGGATTGTGCTTGGCTCGGCCGCGTCCCTGTCTTCATAGCAGCCCACGGACAGAACCGAGCTTTCGTATTGTTTCAACCTGCATTGTTATGGTGGGTCGTTTTTCTCTCCGGTGAACAGGTCATGCAAGTCACAGATTTCGTGAATCATATGCTCGCGAAACAGCTGAACGCGTCGGTTCTGCTTCATGTCGGTATGGTAAAGCATCCAAAGGCCTAGGTCATGCGCCCTGTCGGGCGGGCAATGACGTTGCAGGGACGCCTCGCTATCGCCCATGAAGCACGGCAAATAGGCTAGACCCAGATCCTGCTTCAAGGCCGCAAGCGTAAGCAATGTATCGTCCACATAGAAACGGTGGTCGTGATCCGGGCAGGCCTCCTCGGTCCATGACCGATGGAATGCGCAACACTCGATTCCGAGCCATTTCGGGGTCGCTCCGCCCGACAGTGAAGCGATATAGCGACGGGATCCGTAAACCGTCGACGCCACGGTTGTCAGACGCTTTCCGACTAACGTTTCTCGCGGCGTATTCGTCAACCGGATGGCAATGTCTGCGTGTCGCTCGGCAAGGCTGACGTATTTGTTCGACACCTGAACGTGCAGCTTGATTTCCGGTTGCGCGCGACTGAACCGCGTGAAGATGGGAAGTAGGATGGTCGAGGCCATGTTGTTGATGGCAGCAACGGTCAGTTGTCCAGCAGCAGTGTCGTCGTGATTTGACAGCGTTCCTTCAAGCCCCAAGACCTCGCTCTCGATACGCTGGGCGGAAAACTTCAATTCCTTGCCGGCGTCCGAAAGCTCAAAGCCGGATTTCTTACGCTCGAACAGTGTGGTTCCGAGTTGCGCCTCAAGTGATTTGATCCGGCGCGACACGGTCGAATGCTGCACGTTGAGCCGCTTGGCCCCGCCGCTAATGGAGCCTTCTCTGGCGACTGCAAGAAAGACCCGCAGATCATCCCAATGCACCGACGCACCTCCTGAATTGCATTTTTGCAATTCCGATTTCGAACATTCGCCAATGGTTCCGGCGATCCGCACGCGTCATCTTGCAGAGAGAGAAGAAAACAACGGGAGGAGAAGATGACTACGCAAGTTTTCGACCCTGTGAAGTTCAAGATTACCACGCGCCAGCAATGGGACGCAACTGCCGAGGCATGGAACCGCTGGTCCCCGCTACTATCTCGCTGGCTTGGCCCGGCAACCGAGCTGATGCTGGACATGACCGGTGTCCAGAAGGGTAGCCGCGTGCTTGACGTGGCCGCTGGCGCAGGAGAGCAGACGATGGCGGCGGCGCGGCGCGTCGGCAGCACAGGTTACGTGCTGGCGACCGATATCTCGCTCTGCATCCTCGACTACGCCGCGCGCAATGCAGAACTTGCGGGGTTCGAGCATGTGGGCACTGCCGTGGCTGACGGTGAAATGCTAGGCGAAATTACCGCCAAGCCCTTTGATGCCGTGATCTCTCGGGTCGGGCTGATCTACTTTCCTGACCAGAACGCAGCACTGAACGGCATGAGAAAACATCTTCGACCGGGCGGGCGTGTCGGTGCGATCACCTATGCAGCCGCTGACCGAAACGGGTTCTTTTCGGGCCCGGTCGGCATCATCCGCCGCCGCGCAGATCTGCCCGCACCCCTGCCGGGCCAGCCGGGGCCGTTCAGCCTAGGCGATCCCGAGGTGCTTGCGAAGCGCCTGAAGGACGCGGGTTTCACGGATGTCGAGATCATGGCCGTGGACGCCCCTCTGCGCCTAGAGTCGGCCGATGAATGTTTACAGTTTGAGCAGGAGTCATTCGGTGCATTGCACCAGATGCTGGGCGGTCTGTCGCCAGCCGAACAGGACGACGCCTGGGACGAAATTGGGGAGCATCTCGCGACCTACGAACAGAACGGCCGTTTCAGCGGCCCCTGCGAAATGCTCATCGCCGTCGCCACCAACCCCGGTTGAGCGGCCAACTCGAAGGAGGAAAAAGACCATGACACACTCAGGAACCTGCTTTTGCGGAAAGGTCGAGATCGAGGTTTCCGGTGCGCCGGAAGGTATGGGCTATTGTCATTGCGCCTCGTGTCGCGCGTGGTCTGCTGGCCCGGTAAACGCCTTCAGCCTGTGGAAGCCTGAAAACGTTCGGATCACCAAGGGCAAGGACAACCTGGGCAAGTTCGCCCGATCACCCAATTCTGTCCGCCAGTTCTGCAAGGTCTGCGGCGGACACCTGATGACGGATCACCCCGAATGGGGCGTGACCGATGTCTTTGCCGCAGTGATCCCTGACCTAGATTTTGTGCCCGGCGTGCACGTCAACTATGCAGAAACAGTGCTGCCGATGCGCGACGGATTACCAAAGTTCCGGGATTTCCCCGCCGAGATCGGTGGATCCGGCGAACAGGTGCCGGAATAGACCTGACCATTCCGGCCTCACCCCTTCAGAAAGGAAAACAGCATGACCAAGATCGCCATTGTGCAAGAGCCGCCTGTGTTCCTGAACCGCGAGCGAACCATCGCCAAGGCCGCTCAGAAGGTCGAAGAGGCGGCCGCGCGCGGTGCCCAGCTGATTGTGTTCAACGAGGCTTTCGTGCCCGGATATCCAGCTTGGATATGGCGCTTGAAACCAAGCGGCGACTGGGGCCTAAGCGAGGCACTCCACGCAAAGCTGGTGGCCAATGCCGTCGATTTGACGAGCGACCAGTTGCAGCCCCTCTGTGATGCAGCGGCAAAGGCCGGGGCCACCGTCACATGCGGGATCAACGAGCGTGACAGCGAGGTCAGCGGCACGACACTCTACAATACCCTGATTACGATCGGACCGGATGGGGCTCTCCTCAACCGGCACCGCAAGCTCATGCCGACCAACCCCGAACGCATGGTCTGGGGTTTTGGCGATGCCAGCGGCCTTCGCGCTGTAAAGACACCCATTGGCCGGGTCGGCGGGCTGATCTGCTGGGAAAACTTTATGCCTTTGGCGCGATACGCCCTCTATGGTCAGGGCCTCGAGGTGCTCGTCGCGCCGACCAATGACAGCGGCGACGGTTGGATCGGCAGCCTGCAACACATTGCGCGCGAGGGACGCTGCTGGGTGCTGGGGGCGGGCAACGTGCTTCGCGTGTCTGATCTTCCGGCAGATTTCCCCGACAAAGAGCGGCTTTATCCCGATGCTGAAGAGTGGATGAACGGCGGCGACAGCGTGGTGATCGCACCGGGTGGAGAAATAGTCGCCGGCCCCATGCGTAAGGAAGTAGGCCTACTTGAGGCCGACATCGACCTTGACCGGATCGTCAAATCGCGCCGCCCATTTGATGTTGCCGGGCATTACAGCCGCCCCGACATTTTCACGCTAGAGGTGAATAATCGACCGCAACGTTCGGTCGTATTCAAGGCTGCGCAGTAACTTTGGCACTGTTGGTCGCGT
>NZ_JBFHIA010000031.1:0-17565 GCF_041596715.1 Phaeovulum sp. | reverse complement strand
GATGGCCGCAATGAAAACGATTGATCGCGCAACACTTTCGGACGTGATCGAAGAGTTCCGCCAATCGCTGGACGAAGTCGGCCTAGCCTTCAACGGCGGGCTTGATGGCGCGCTGAGCATTCTTGGCGAACACCTTTCTGCCAGTGCCGCCAACCGCTTGCGGCGGCTCGCTGGTGCCAACTCGCGGCTTGATCCGTGGGAGCGGATCATCGGTCTGTCGCCCGAACAGCTCTTGCCCGTGCTCGAGGATGAAAGCACTGAAGTCGCCGCGGTTCTGCTCTCCAAGCTCTCGGTCGCAAAGGCGGCGGAGCTGTTGGGCAAGCTGCCCGGTGATCGCGCGCGGCGGGTGGCCTTTGCCGTGTCGCTAACGGGCAATGTAGCACCCGACACGGTGCTACGCATTGGCCACTCGCTCGCCGGCCAGTTAGATGCCGCGCCGCCCCGCGCATTCAATTCTGGCCCGGTCGAGCGGGTCGGGGCCATCCTCAACTTCTCGCCCGCCGCCACCCGCGATGCTGTGCTTCAAGGGTTAGATGAGGAAGATGCGGTTTTTGCCGATCAGGTGCGCAAGGCGATCTTTACCTTCACCAACATCCCGCAGCGAATCGACCCGCGCGACGTGCCCAAGATCTTGCGCAACGTCGATCAGACCAAACTCATCACCGCACTGGCCGCAGCCAAGGGTGAAAACGCGAAATCGGCGGAGTTCATTCTAACCAATATCTCGCAACGAATGGCAGGCAACCTGCGCGATGAAATGGCCAACCTTACCCGGATCAAGGAAAAAGACGCAGACGAGGCGATGAGCGCAGTCGTCGCCGCGATCCGCGAAATGGAAGCTGCGGGCGAGCTGTTTCTGGTTGCGCAGGAAGACGCCTGATGTTTGCGCAAACTCTATATGTTTTCGCTACCACACTGATTTGATGGATTTTCCAGTCCCACGCGGCATGCTATCTGCGAACCGGCGGGCGCCCTTGCCCCGCGCCAAGGCAGGAGCGCACGATGACTGTAACCCTTGGAATCAACGGTTTCGGCCGTATCGGGCGCTGCACGCTTGCAGCGATATCCGAACTCGCACGAAACGATGTCCAGGTGGTCAAGATCAACGCGACCGGGCCAATCGAAACCAATGCGCATTTGCTGAAATATGATTCGGTGCATGGCCGCTTTCCCGGTCCGATCCGGGTGGAAGGCACCACCTTGGATATCGGGCGCGGCCCGATCGAGGTGATGTCCACCTACAATGCGGAAGAGCTGAATTGGGACGGCGTCGATGTGGTGCTTGAATGTTCGGGCAAGTACAACGACCGTGACAAGGCGGCGGTGCACCTGAACCACGGCGCGCGGCGCGTGCTTGTGTCTGCGCCCGCCAAGCGGGCCGACAAGACCGTGGTCTACGGCGTCAACCACCGCGACCTGCGGGAAGATCATCTGGTGGTTTCAAACGGCTCTTGCACCACCAACTGCCTCGCACCGCTAGCCAAGGTGCTGAACGACGCAGTTGGCATCGAGTCGGGGATCATGACGACGATCCACAGCTATACCGGCGATCAGCCAACCATGGACCGTCGCCACAAAGACCTTTACCGCGCCCGCTCGGCAGCGATGGCGATGATTCCCACCTCGACCGGTGCTGCTAAGGCTTTGGGCGAGGTGCTACCCGAACTGGCCGGCAAACTCGACGGCACCTCGATGCGCGTGCCCACTCCGAACGTTTCGGCGGTCGATCTGACCTTTGTTGCAGGCAAGACCGTAACTGTAAACGATATCAACGAAATCGTGCGCGAAGCGGCAGCGGGCTACATGGGTATGGTCATGTCATATGACCCGGAGCCCAAGGTATCGATCGACTTCAATCATACGCCCTATTCGTCTATCTTCGCCCCTGACCAGACCAAGGTGGTTGGTGGCCGCACGGTACGTGTGCTTGCTTGGTATGATAACGAGTGGGGCTTTTCCGTCCGCATGGCCGATGTGGCCGGGGTGATGGGGCGGCTCCTCGGCTAGAGGGGGCGGCATGACGGATCGCATCGCGCTGTGGCTGGGGCTGAGTCTGCTGGTGCTGATCGGAATCGATTACGCATATGTTGGCACCCAGCACCTTGTGTTTCTCGGCAACAAATTCGTTGATTTGGTAGATTACGTAGCCTTTTGGCGCTGAAATCCCGCGCGGGGGTTGAAAATCCGTGCACTCGACACATGTTAGCGCTAAAAGCGCCGTAGGCGCGATTCCAAGCGGAGGCCGACATGGCGGTGAAAGTAGCGATCAACGGATTTGGGCGTATTGGGCGCAACGTGCTGCGCGCTATCATCGAGTCGGGGCGCACCGATATCGAGGTGGTCGCCATCAACGATCTTGGCCCGGTAGAAACCAACGCGCACCTGCTGCGCTTTGATTCGGTGCACGGGCGCTTTCCCGGCGAAGTGCGGACCACCGCGACCACCATCGACGTCGGCCGCGGCCCGATCGAGGTAAGCGCCGTCAAGAACCCCGCCGAGTTGCCGTGGAAACATGTCGATATCGTGTTTGAGTGCACCGGCATTTTCACCGCCCGCGATAAAGCTGCGGTGCATCTGGAAAATGGAGCAAGCCGCGTGCTGGTTTCAGCTCCTTCGAAGGGTGCCGATGCGACCGTCGTTTACGGCGTCAACCATCACACCCTGAAGCGCGAGCATCTCGTTGTCTCGAACGCCTCTTGCACGACCAACTGCTTGGCACCGGTTGCCGCGGTGTTGCACGACGCAATCGGCATTACCAAAGGCTTCATGACAACGATCCACAGCTACACCGGCGATCAGCCCACGCTCGACACAATGCACCGCGATCTTTACCGGGCGCGCGCCGCAGCACTCAGCATGATCCCCACAACGACCGGCGCGGCCAAGGCAGTTGGCCTTGTATTGCCGCAACTGGACGGGCGTCTTGACGGTATGTCGATCCGGGTGCCAACGCCGAACGTCTCGGTCGTGGATCTGGTGTTCGAAGCCGCGCGCGACACGACTATTGAGGAAATCAACGCCGCAGTCAGCGCCGCCGCAGCCGCTGGCCCGCTGAAGGGTATTCTTGGCGTGACCGATCAGCCCAATGTCAGCTCGGATTTCAATCACGATCCGCGCTCGTCAATTTTCCACCTCGACCAGACCCGCGTGATGGAAGGCAGGATGTGCCGGATTCTCGCGTGGTATGACAACGAATGGGGCTTCTCCAACCGCATGGCCGACACCGCCGTCGCGATGGCCAAGCTGATCTGAAGATCGCAAATCCTAGGGGCGTTTTCGCGGCATCCTTTGCCCGAAAGCGCCCTTTTTCTGCTTAACGATATTTCTGCGCCAGCGCCTCGTTGACCGCGGGGGTGACGAATTTCGACACATCGCCGCCCAGTCGCGCGATTTCCTTGACCAGTTTCGAGGCAATCGCTTGGCGGCGGGCATCGGCCATTAGAAACACCGTTTCGATGCTGGCGTCGAGCGCACGGTTCATGCCGACCATCTGGAACTCGTATTCAAAATCGGCAACCGCCCGCAGCCCCCGGATGATGACGCCTGCGCCCACATCGCGCGCGCAATCGATCAGCAGGTTTTCGAACGGGTGTACGCGAATCTCGCCGCCGCAACGCGCGGCAATCACCGCGCACTCTCGCTCGAGCATGGCCACGCGCTCTTCAAGGTTGAACAGCGGCCCCTTGTCACGGTTGATCGCGACGCCGATGACCAGACAATCGACCAGCGCCATAGCGCGCTGAATGATGTCGAGATGCCCTAAGGTAACCGGGTCAAATGTGCCGGGATACAGGCCAATGCGCATCGTTCCCCCCTCGCGCAAGACGTTCTGGCGCACAGGCAACAAGATTGCACGGCCAAATGCAAGCGCCTCGATGCTGCACCGCGGCAGAAACTCCGCGTCAGTTGCCCATGATCATCCCGGTCAGGGCTTCTTTTTCCATCGCAAGTTCCGAAAGCCGCGCCTTTACCACATCGCCAATGGAAATCAGGCCGATCATTACGCCATCTTCGATCACCGGCATGTGCCGAAAGCGGCCCTCGGTCATCTTTTCCATCACCTGATCGGCGGTATCGTTGCGTAAGCAGCCAACCGGGTTCGCGGTCATAATTGCACTGACCTTGTCAGAAAGGCAGCCGCCCCCGCGATGGCCCAGTTCTCGTACGATGTCACGCTCTGACAGGATGCCCTCGGCGCGCTTGCCGTCGCTTGAAACGACCAGCGCGCCGATCCGGCGGCTGGACAGCAACGCGGCGGCATCCGCAACCGACGCATTTGGGGCCACAGTTATCACGCCAGCGGGCTTGTCTTTCAGAATTTGCAGAACCTGCATCGCATCCTCCCCTGTTATTTGGCTTGTCTTCAGCGTCATGCGGGTGTGGCGATCTGTCAAGCAAGGTTTTCCACCGCCGCCTCCAACCGCGCCACTTCGCGGCGGATCCCCTGCCCCAGCGCCTCTGCCAACCGACGATGGCGATCCGAGCGCTGGTCATCGGCGTGGCGGATCAGCCAGAAGGCGCGGGTCAGCGAAACCTCTTTGGTCAGAATCCGTTCAAGTTCTGGCGCAAATGGCAGGGCAAAGTCGTGCGCGATACCAACCCCTGCCCCCGCACGCAGCGCCATCAACTGCACCGGCACCGAGTTCGAAGAAAGGCCGACCGCATCGACGCCGGTGACGCCGAGATAGTCGAGTTCCTTGTCAAAGATCATGTCGGGAATATAGCCGATCATCCGGTGCCCGCTCAGATCAGCAATGCGCGAAATCGGCGGGTGGCGGGCCAGATACGCGCGCGATGCGACAAGGTGCAGCCGATAATCGGTTAGACGTTGCACCAGCAACCGCCCCGCGGCAGGCGGTGATACGGCCACGGCCATATCCGCCTCGCGCTTGGAAAGGTTGAACACTCGCGGCAACGCGACAATCTGGATTTCTAGACCGGGGTGCGCATCGCACAGTGCAGCACAGACCTGCGGCAATAGGTAATTTGCGCACCCATCGGGGGCGCCAATGCGCAACTGCCCCGAGAATTGCCCGCTCGCCGCCCCCAGTTCTTCGGCCGCGCCCGAAACCGCTTGTTCGGCCTGCTCGGCGCGCGGCAATAACCGCGCGCCCGCATCGGTCAACGCATAGCCTTGCGGGCTTTTCACAAATAGCGGCACGCCCAGCGCCAATTCCAACCGCGCGATACGGCGGCCCACGGTGGCGGCGTCGAGTTTTAACGTCCTGCCCGCGCCTGAAAGGCTTTCACTTCGGGCCACCGCCAGAAATACGCGCAGATCATCCCAGTCGGCCATGCCGCCCCCTTTGCAGAATTGCAAAACGCTTTTGCCATCCTGCGTCTTTTCGCGGCATTTCTGCAAGGCTATGTTGTTGCGGACATCAACTTGGGAGGTTGCGATGAAAGAGATCGGTCACTGGATCAACGGCAAAGCGGTAAAAGGCTCTTCGGGGCGCTTTGCCGATGTATTCAACCCCGCCACGGGCGAAGTGCAGGCCCGCGTGGCCTTGGCCTCCAAGGCCGAGCTTGACGCGGCTGTGGCCGATGCCGCGAAAGCGCAGGTCGCATGGGGCGCCACCAACCCGCAGCGCCGTGGGCGCGTGATGATGGAAATGGTGCGCCTTATCAATCGCGACATGGACAAGCTCGCCTCGGCGCTTTCGGCCGAGCATGGCAAGACCTTTCCTGATGCCAAGGGCGATGTGCAGCGCGGGCTTGAGGTGATCGAATACTGCATCGGTGCCGCGCAAATGCTGAAGGGCGAGTTCACCGACAGCGCAGGCCCCGGCATCGACATGTATTCGATGCGCCAGCCGCTGGGCGTGGCCGCAGGCATCACGCCCTTCAACTTTCCCGCGATGATCCCCTTGTGGAAATTGGGCCCCGCACTCAGCGCGGGCAACGCCTTCATCCTCAAGCCGTCCGAGCGCGACCCTTCTGTGCCGCTGATGTTGGCTGCACTGTTCAAAGAGGCGGGGCTGCCTGACGGCGTGCTGCAAGTGGTCAACGGCGACAAGGATGCGGTTGACGCGATTATCGACAACGAAACCGTGCAGGCAATCGGCTTTGTCGGCTCTACCCCGATCGCGCATTACATCTATTCGCGCGGCTGTGCGGCGGGCAAACGCGTACAATGCTTCGGCGGTGCCAAGAACCACATGATCATCATGCCCGACGCCGACCTCGATCAGGCGGCAGACGCGCTGGTAGGTGCGGGCTACGGTGCCGCGGGCGAGCGCTGCATGGCAATCTCGGTTGCGGTGCCGGTGGGCGATGCCACGGCGGACGCGCTGATCGAGCGGCTGATTCCGCGCATCGAAAAGCTGAAGGTCGGCCCCTGGACGGCGGGCAACGATGTGGACTACGGCCCCGTCGTAACCGCGGCCGCCAAGGCCAATATCCTGCGTCTGGTCGAGTCCGGCGTGGCGGCTGGCGCGAAGCTGGTGGTCGACGGGCGTGATTTCAAACTGCAAGGCTACGAAGATGGCTTCTTCGTTGGCCCGCATTTGTTCGACAATGTCACCCCCGACATGGAGATCTACCAGAAAGAGATCTTCGGGCCGGTGCTTTCGACCGTGCGCGCGCAATCTTATGAAGAGGCGCTGAAACTGGCGATGGACCATGAATACGGCAACGGCACCGCGATCTTTACGCGCGATGGCGATACCGCGCGTGATTTTGCCAACCGCGTGAACGTCGGCATGATCGGTATCAACGTGCCGATTCCGGTGCCGCTGGCCTATCACACCTTTGGCGGCTGGAAAAAATCGGCCTTTGGCGATCTGAACCAGCACGGGCCGGATGCCTTCCGCTTCTACACCCGCACCAAGACCGTCACCTCGCGCTGGCCGAGCGGCATCAAGGAAGGTTCGGCCTTCAACTTCAAGGCGATGGACTAACAGGGGCCAAGACGCGCCTTTCGTAACGCGGCATCAAGGGCAATGAGGAAGGTTATCCCTTCTTCATTGCCCGCATGTCATTGCGATGAAGCTGCGCCATTGCACAAATCGGCAGGGCCTTGCCCGCGCCGGAAGCCTTGCAAAACTCTTGCAACGATTGGAAATTAAACGGATGTTCATTTCCAGCGTTTCGAGGAGGGGACCATGGATTTTGCCTTGAGCGAAGAACAGCAGGCCATTTTCGACATGGCCTATGCTTTTGGGCAGGAACACATCGCCCCCTACGCCCGCCAGTGGGAGGCGGAGGGAACGATTCCGAAAGACCTATGGGCAAAGGTCGCCGAGCTTGGCCTTGGCGGCATTTATGTCAGCGAAGAACATGGCGGCTCGGGGCTGACCCGGCTTGATGCGACGCTGGTGTTTGAGGCACTGGCAATGGCTTGCCCGGCCGTTGGCAGTTTCTTGACCATTCACAACATGTGCGGCGGCATGATCGACCGCTTTGCCAGCGCCGAGGTCAAGGCGCGCTATCTGCCCGCGCTTTGCAGCATGGAAAAGGTATTTTCCTATTGCCTGACCGAGCCGGGCTCTGGCTCGGACGCAGCAGCACTGCGAACCCGCGCTGAAAAGACCAACGAAGGTTATCGGCTGAACGGGACCAAGGCCTTCATCTCGGGCGGCGGATATTCGGATGTCTATGTGGTGATGGTGCGCACCGGTGAAGACGGCCCGAAGGGTATTTCCACGCTGATCGTCGAAAATGGCGCGGCGGGGCTAAGCTTTGGCGCGCTGGAAGACAAGATGGGCTGGCGCGCACAACCCACCGCGCAGGTGCAGTTTGATGACTGCCTCGTGCCACTCGACAACCTGATCGGCACCGAGGGCAAGGGTTTCAGCTACGCGATGGCAGGGCTTGATGGCGGGCGGCTGAACATCGCCGCCAGTGCGCTTGGCGGCGCGCAGCAGGCGTTGAACCTTACGCTTGCCTATATGGGCGAGCGCAAGGCATTTGGCAAAACGCTGGACCAGTTTCAGGCGCTTCAGTTTCGGCTTGCAGAGCAGGAGGTGCGGCTGCAATCGTCGCGTATTTTCCTGCGGCAAGCGGCGTGGAAGCTGGACGAGAAGGCACCCGACGCCACCAAGTTCTGCGCCATGGCCAAGATGTATGTGACAGACGCAGCCTTCGATGTGGCCAACGCTTGCCTGCAACTCCACGGCGGTTATGGCTATCTTGCCGACTATGGCATCGAAAAGCTGGTGCGCGACTTGCGTGTGCACCAGATTCTTGAGGGCACCAACGAGATCATGCGGCTGATCATCAGCCGCGCCATGCTGGCGGAGCGCGGATGAGCGACATTCTGACACGCATCGAAGGGCGCGCCGGGCGCATCACGTTTTCGCGGCCGGCTGCACTCAACGCGCTAAGTCACCCGATGGCGTTGGCGATCGAAGCGGCGCTTGATGCTTGGCGGCACGATCCCGCCGTGGCGCTGGTACTGATCGACGCCGAAGGCGAGCGCGCCTTTTGCGCGGGGGGCGATATCGCGGCCATGTATCACGCCTGCAAGGCAGGCGCATTTGGTGCCGCGCGCGATTTCTGGCGCGACGAATACCGCATGAACGCCAAGATTGCCGAATATCCCAAGCCCGTTGTCGCCTTCATGCAGGGCTTCGTAATGGGCGGCGGCGTGGGCGTGGGCGGGCACGCCCGCCACCGCATCGTTGGTGAAAGCACACAGGTCGCGATGCCAGAGTCGGGCATTGGGCTTATCCCCGATGTGGGTGGCACGCACCTGCTGGCGCGCGCGCCGGGGCATTTGGGCGAATACCTCGGCCTGACGGGCGCGCGCATGGGGCCGGGCGATGCGATTTTGTCAGGCTTTGCCGACCATTTCCTACCGGAGGCAGAGTGGGGCGCGCTCAAATCGCAGCTTGTCACCACGGGCGATATCGGCACGCTTCGCGGCAAGGCTGCACCCGCAGCGCGGCTGGCGTTGGTTCTGAAGGAAATTGATGCGCATTTCTCAGCGCCTGACCTTGCCGATATCGTCGCCCGGCTGACCGCCGCCAAAACCGAATTTGCGCGCGAGACCTTGAAGACCATCACCCGCAACTCCCCCCTTTCGATGGCCGCGACGCTGGAACTTGTGCGCCGTGCGCGGACATCGGGCCAACTTCGCGCGGCACTGGCGCAGGAATACCGCTTTACGTGGCGCGCGCCGGAGGACGGCGAGTTTCTGGAAGGCGTGCGCGCGCAGTTGATCGACAAGGATCGCTGCCCTCGTTGGCGGCATACCGTCGCCTCACAACCTGATGGTGAAGTCACCGCCATGCTCGAACCGCTCGGCCCCGAGGCCGTCATTTGGGAGGATCAACCATGAAAGTCGCTGTGATCGGCTTGGGCAACATGGGCGCGCCGATGGCCGCCAACCTTGTTGGCGCGGGGCATCAGGTGGTGGGTTTTGACCTTGTAGCGCCCTGCCCCGAAGGCGTTACCCGCGCGGCCAGCGCCGCAGACGCGGCAAAGGGTGCGGATGTGGTCATAACCATGCTGCCGAATGGGGCGATCTTGCGCGCGGTCGCCGCCGAGGTGATCCCGGCGATGCACCCCGGCGCGGTGCTCTGCGATTGCTCGACCGTCGATGTCGAAAGCGCGCGGGCGGTCGCAGCAGAGGCTGCGGCAGCCGGGCTTGGCGCGCTTGATGCGCCGGTTTCGGGTGGCGTCGGCGGGGCCACCGCTGGCACACTGACCTTCATGGCAGGGGGCAGCGATGAAGCCTTTGCCACGGTGAAGCCGCTTTTCGATGTGATGGGGCAAAAGGCCGTGCATTGTGGTGCGGCAGGGGCCGGGCAAGCCGCCAAGATCTGCAACAACATGATCCTTGGTGCCACCATGATCGTCACCTGCGAGGCATTCGCGCTAGCCGACAAATTGGGGCTGGACCGCCAGAAGATGTTTGACGTGGTTTCCACCTCGTCAGGCTACAGCTGGACCATGAACGCCTATTGCCCGGCACCGGGCGTGGGGCCGAAATCGCCCGCCGACAATGATTACAAGCCGGGTTTTGCCGCCGAACTGATGCTGAAGGACCTGCGGCTTAGTCAGCAGGCAGCAGAGGCGGCGGACGCCGACACACCCATGGGCCAGCTTGCAGCCGCACTCTACGCCAGCTTCGTTGAACAGGAAGGCGGCCGCGGCATGGACTTTTCTGCAATGCTGCCGCGGTTCGAAAAACGCGGGCGGGGCTGAAACACCCCACGCGCTTTGCAACCGCAGCAACGGCGCGATCTGACGCGTTACAGTGGCCCTGAATTGGGGTATTGTAGGCGCGCAGGGGGCGCTTTCGCTCTGCGTTGAAGGGGATGAAGATGCTGAAAGAAAATGTAGGAACCATTGACCGCGTGCTGCGCATCGTGATTGGCGCGGGCCTGATCCTTGGCTATTTCCTGAACCCGGATGGTGCTTATAGCTGGCTGTATTGGCTGGGCTTGATTCCGCTGGCCACCGGTCTGATGAAGACCTGCCCGCTCTACTCGATTCTCGGCATGTCCACCTGCCCGATGAAGAAATAACCGCATTCGCGGAATAGATGATGCCGCCGGAGGGCCAGATTGCCCATCCGGCGGCTAACTCGCCTTTTTCTGCCGCTCCAACAGCGGTGCAAGATAGCGCCCTGTGTGGCTACCCGCCACCTTCACTAGGTCTTCCGGTGTGCCGCTCGCTACGATCTGGCCACCGCCGTCGCCCCCCTCTGGGCCGATGTCGATAACCCAGTCAGCGGTTTTCACCACATCGAGGTTATGTTCGATAACCACAACTGTATTGCCTTGTTCGACCAGAGAATGCAGCACTTCGAGCAGTTTTTTCACATCTTCGAAGTGCAAACCGGTTGTTGGTTCATCGAGGATATAAAGCGTCTGGCCGGTCGCGCGACGGCTGAGTTCCTTGGACAGCTTTACCCGCTGCGCCTCGCCGCCCGATAAGGTGGTCGCTTGCTGGCCGACCTTGATATAGCCAAGGCCCACCTCGACCAGCGCATCCATCTTTTCGCGAATGGATGGGACTGCCTTGAAGAAATCCTGCGCATCCTCGACCGTCATGTCGAGCACGTCGGCGATGCTTTTGCCCTTGAACTTCACCTCGAGCGTTTCTCGGTTGTAGCGCTGCCCCTTGCAGGTTTCGCAAGTCACGTAAATGTCGGGCAAAAAGTGCATCTCGATCTTGATGACTCCGTCGCCCTGACAAGCCTCGCAGCGCCCGCCTTTGACGTTAAAGCTGAACCGCCCCGGTTTGTAGCCGCGCGCCGCAGCCTCTGGCAGACCCGCGAACCAATCGCGGATCGGGCCGAAAGCGCCAGTATAAGTTGCCGGGTTCGAGCGTGGCGTGCGCCCGATCGCGCGTTGGTCGATGTCGATGACCTTGTCGAGAAACTCCAACCCCTGCACGGTTTCACACGGCGCGGGCGTCTGGCGCGCGCCATTGAGGCGCATGGATGCGGTCTTGAACAGCGTCTCGATCGTCAGGGTCGATTTTCCGCCGCCCGAAACCCCGGTCACGCAGATAAACTTGCCCAGCGGAAACTCTGCGGTGACGTTCTTGAGGTTGTTGCCGGTCGCCCCCACGACGCGAAGCATCTTGCCGGTCCCCGCACGGCGCACCCGTGGCACGGCGACAGAGCGTACACCGCTAAGGTATTGCCCGGTCAGGCTGGCAGGGTCAGCGGCGATTTCGGCGGGCGTGCCGCGCGCCACGATCTTGCCGCCATGCACCCCTGCACCCGGCCCCATGTCGAAAACATAATCGGCCTCGCGGATCGCCTCTTCGTCATGTTCCACGACCAGCACCGAATTACCCTGATCGCGCAGGTTCTTGAGCGTGGTCAGAAGCCGCGCGTTGTCGCGCTGGTGCAGGCCGATCGACGGCTCGTCAAGCACATAGAGCACGCCTGTCAGCCCCGATCCGATCTGGCTGGCCAGACGAATCCTTTGGCTTTCGCCCCCCGACAATGTGCCTGCCGCGCGCGCAAGCGTCAGATAATCCAGCCCGACGTTGACAAGAAACCCCAGCCTTTCGCGAATCTCCTTCAAGATTGCACGCGCGATTTCCTCTTTTTGCACGCTCAGCGAAGCCGGCGCGCCTTCGACCCAGGCCAACGCCTCGCGGATCGACATTTGCACCACTTGGCCCACATGCAACCCGCCGATCTTGACCGCCAGCGCCTCGGGTTTCAGCCGGTAGCCGCCGCAGGCCCCGCAGGCGCGATTGTTCTGATACCGCTCCATTTCCTCGCGCGACCACGCGCTTTCAGTTTCGCGGTAGCGGCGTTCCATGTTCGGGATGATACCTTCGAAGGTTCGGCTGACCTCGTAGACACGGCCCCCCTCGTCAAAGCGGAACTTGATTTCTTCTTCGCCCGAACCGTAAAGAAACAGCTTTTGCACCGCCTCGGGCAGCGCCTTCCACGCAAGCCGTTTGTCAAAACCGTAGTGTCGCGCAAGCGCATCGATGGTCTGCGTGAAATAGGGGCTTTTGGATTTTGCCCAAGGTGCCAGCGCGCCATCGGCCAGCTTCAGCGTGACATCTGGCACCACCAGACGTTCGTCAAAGAAAAGCTCCATCCCCAAGCCGTCACAAACCGGGCAAGCCCCAAACGGCGCGTTGAAGGAAAACAGCCGCGGCTCGATTTCGGGAATGGTAAAGCCCGAAACTGGGCAAGCGAAGTTTTCCGAAAAGGTGATGCGCTCGGGCGTAACACCCTCTTCGACCGCGCTTTCAAGCACCGCGATACCATCAGCCAGATCTAGTGCTGTTCGAAAGCTGTCGGCCAACCGCGTCTCTAGCCCCGGCCGCACCACGATCCGGTCAACCACCACGTCGATGTTGTGGCGCAGTTTCTTGTCGAGCACGGGCGGGGTTTCCAACTCGTGAAAACTGCCGTTGACCTTGACCCTTTGGAACCCCTGCTTGCGCAGGTCTGCAAACTCCTTGCGGTATTCGCCTTTGCGGTCGCGGATGATCGGGGCCAGCAGATAGGCGCGGCTGCCCTCGGGCATCGCCATCACGCGGTCAACCATATCCTGCACCTGCTGCGCCTCGATCGGCAAGCCAGTGGCGGGGCTGTAGGGGGTGCCTGCGCGGGCGAACAAAAGCCGAAGGTAATCGTAGATTTCGGTAACGGTGCCGACTGTCGAGCGCGGGTTTTTCGAAGTGGTTTTCTGTTCAATCGAAATCGCAGGCGATAGGCCCGAGATATGGTCGACATCAGGCTTGCCCATCTGGTCCAGAAACTGGCGCGCATAGGCTGATAGGCTTTCGACATAGCGTCGCTGCCCCTCGGCGTAGATCGTATCGAACGCCAAGCTCGATTTACCCGACCCCGACAACCCGGTCATCACCACAAAGCTGTCGCGCGGGATATCCAGATCAACGCCTTTGAGGTTGTGCTCGCGCGCGCCGCGCACCTCGATGAACTTCTGTTCCGCCATGCCTGCCCCCATTGGTTCGCTCTAGATAGGGCATCGCTTCAGAGTCTCCAACCAAATTATGTGAACGAACGCGGAACATCCAGTCTATCGCGCGCAATGCTGCGTTGCGGCATTGCATTACATTCCCGTATGTGAATATATTTGCGGGAAGGGCTTGATCTGCATCGCGCAACACGCCAGATCATCGCCCAACGGGTCAACAGCTGAGGAATAGCAATGTTTGGATTTTTGCGTCCGGGTGGGTCAAGCGGTGCGCGGGTCGAGCGGATGTCGGCGCGCGACGCCATTCCGAAGGTCTCGGCTGGCGAGATGGTCTTGGTAGACGTGCGCGAAGCGATGGAGCTGCGCTCCACCGGGCGCGCGCAAGGTGCGGTGCACGTGCCGATGGCGGCATTGCGTATGCGTTGCGATCCTTCGAGCCCTGAATGCATGAAAGAGTTCAAGCAAGGCAAAGCGATCGGTATCTATTGCGCCTCGGGTGCGCGTAGTTCTGGCGCGGGGCAAATGCTGCTGCAACTTGGGCACACCGAGGTTTACAACCTTGGCGGCTTTTATGAATGGCAATCCTCGGGCGGTAAGGTCGTGCGCTAACGCCTGCGCAGCGCAAGCCACTGATGCACCGCAACACCGGCCAACGCCGGGGGCAGCGCAAACCACGCCATTGCGGCAGGCCCCCAGGCCGTGGTCATTGCCAATAATATCGGTGTGCCAAGTGTGGTGCCGACATTGCCCAATTGCGCAATCGCGCCGGCTGCCATCGCGCGGTCGGCGCGATCTGCGTTCAGCGCCGGAATTGCGGCAAAGCTGGCACCCTGCACCAGCCCAAGCGCCGCCGACATCGCCAGCGCCGCGATTACCGCCCCAAGCCCTGCGGCAAACAACCATCCAAGGGCGGCGACCGCTGCCAGCGCAAAGCCCAGTTGCACCACCGCCACGGCACCAAGCCAACGCACCACCTGCACACCCACGCCCAGCGACGCCACGATTGAAACAAGCGGCATCAGCGTTGCGGTAACCACCCGATATTGCGCAGGAACCTGCACCGGCACGATGGTCAGCAGTGCCACGAACATCAGCGTATAAAAGATAAACCCCATCGCCGGTGCCGCGATCCGAGGCGAGGCATAGATGCGCCAATGATCTGCCAGAATACCGCGCAGCCGCAGAACAGGGGCATACTCGGCGCTTTCATGCGGCAAAACCTTTGCCAGCAATACCGCCACCGCCGCCATCAAGCCACCATGCAGCCCAAACAACGCCGCCGGACCCTGCATCTGGGCAAAGGGCAAACCAAAGGTTGCAGTCAGCGCAAAGGCGATGCCGAAAAACGTGGACCAAAGCGTCATTGCCGCTGCCTGATCTCGTGGTGCCGTCAGTCCCGAAATCAGCACTGGCCCCGCCACCACAATCGCTAGATGCGCAAAACCCTCGGCCACGCGACTGGCGATCATCCAGCCGAGTGGCAGCACCAACGCCTGAAGCGCCGAAAGCGCCGCGCCCGCCAGCAATGCGCCCAGTATCATTCGCCGCGCGCCCAACCGCGCCACCAGCAACCCGGCGGTGGTGCCAAACACGATCCCCACCAGCCCCGTCACCGAAACGACCAGCCCCAGCCGCGCGCCCGCATCGGGCCAAAGCGGTGCCAGTTCTTCGAAGATCACGCCAACCTTGGAAAACTGCCCTGCGGCAGTAAGACCAGCGAGCCAAATCGCAAAGACAGCCCCCCAGCGGGTTCGGTCAGCTCCCTCCATCAGATGTGCAACACGCGCCCGTAAGCATCAAGCACCGATTCGTGCATCATCTCACTTAACGTTGGGTGCGGGAAAACCGTGTTCATCAGGTCTTCCTCGGTGGTCTCCAACGCGCGGCCGATGACATAGCCCTGAATAAGCTCGGTAACCTCAGCCCCCACCATATGCGCGCCAAGCAATTCGCCGGTTTTCGCGTCGAACACGGTCTTGACCAGCCCCTCGGCCTCGCCCAAGGCAATCGCCTTGCCATTGCCGATAAACGGGAAGCGCCCGACCTTCACTTCGTATCCCTGCTCTTTGGCGCGCGCCTCGGTCAACCCGACACTGGCGACCTGCGGCTGGCAATAGGTGCAACCGGCAATCGAGCCGGGTTTGATCGGGTGCGGATGCCCCCCTGCGATCAATTCGGCCACCATCACCCCTTCGTGGCTTGCCTTGTGCGCCAGCCACGGGCCGCCTGCGATATCGCCGATGGCATAAAGCCCCGGCACGCCCGTGCGGCAGAACTCGTCAGTCACGACATGCGTGCGGTCGATCTTGACCCCAAGCGCCTCGAGGCCAAGATTTTCGACATTGCCCACGATCCCCACCGCGGAAATCACCGTGTCAAACTCGGCCGTGCTGGTGCCCGACGCGTTCTCAAGATGCGCCACCACCTTGCCAGCACTGCGGTCGAGCTTTTTCACCGTGGTCTTTTCCAGAATCGTCATGCCCTGCTTGACGAAGGCTTTGCGCGCAAATGCCGATATCTCGGCATCCTCTACCGGCAACACACGGTCCAACACCTCGACCACCGTAGTCTTTGCACCAAGAGTGTTGAAAAAGCTGGCAAACTCGATGCCGATCGCGCCCGATCCGATGACCAGAAGCTTCTTGGGCATCCGCTTTGCCTGCAACGCGTGCTTGTAGGTCCAGACCAGATCGCCATCCGCCTCTAGCCCGGGCAATTCGCGCGCGCGCGCGCCCGTGGCCACCACGATCGACTTTGCAGTCAGCTCTTCGCTGCCCTTGTCGGTTTTCACCGAAACGCGGCCCGGGCCGGTCAGCGTGGCGCTGCCCATCACCACGGTGATCTTGTTCTTTTTCATCAAATGCCCGATGCCGCCCGAAAGCTGCTTGGCCACGCCGCGCGACCGCGCCACCACGGCGGCAAGGTCAAAGCCGATGCCCTCGGCTTTCAGCCCGAACTCTTTGGCGCGGTGCATCAGGTGAAACACCTCGGCGCTGCGCAACAGTGCCTTGGTCGGAATGCAGCCCCAGTTCAGGCAGATGCCCCCTAGGTGCTCGCGCTCGACAATGGCGACCGACAGGCCAAGTTGCGCGCCGCGGATGGCGGCTACATAGCCCCCGGGCCCCGCGCCGATCACGATCATGTCAAAGCCTCTGGCAGCCATCATTCCCTCCGTTGGCAAATTAGTTTGCCATTAAACCTTTTTTGGCGGAACGGCAATCTCGGGGATTTCGCGCAGGATCGCGCCATATCCGCCCGCTGCCAGAAGCGCCTTCTCCGCCTCGCTCGAAACCCGCCCCAGCGCGGCGTTGCGCCAAGGAAAGCGGCCAAATCGCGCAATCACTTCTGCATGGGCGCGGGCATGGCGCAAGTTGTCACCGGGCATCCGCTCGGCAAACAACGCGATGCCCCGCGCTTGCAGGGCGTTGTCTTCGGCATGCATGAAAGGCAGGTAAAAGAACTGCCGAGCGGGCGGCGCAATGGCCAGATCATGCCCAGCAGCAATCGCCGCCTCGGCAAGGCGCACAGCCAGCGCGTCGGTGGCAAAGCTGCGGCCATCCTCGCGGAACATGTTACGCGGGAACTGGTCGGTCAGAATTATCAATGCCAGCGCACCCTTGGCGGTATTGCCCCAATCCGCAAAGCTGCCGGTTTGCACCGCCTCCCATGCAGCGGCGAATCGCTCGCGGACCGTTGCGTCAAGCTCGGGCGTGGCCGCATACCAGCCCTTTGGGCCGACTTCGGTCAGCCAGAAATCAACGATTGTCTCAGGTTTCATAAGCACCCCCCCCTTTTGCAGAGGCTGGCAGAGCTTGCGGCCTAGTGCAATGGCGGCTGATCGTCTGTGGCCGCGGCTGCCTCTGCATGATCTTGCGCCGCACCAAAGGCTGCCTCAACCGCCAGCGGCGAAGCCGTGGGCGAAAGCACCGCGAAAGCGCCTGTGAGGTCGCTGGAAACACCGGCACGGCGGGTCATCCGCCATGCCGCATAGGCCGCGATGCCTGCCATCAGCACACCGATGTAAAGGAAAAAGCCACCGTCGCCTGCAACCTCCATCAGCCAACCTGTCACCAGCGGCCCGGTAATCGCACCAACACCGTTAATGAACAGAAGCCCCGCCGAGGCCGAGGCCATGTCGGACTGGTCCAGAAAGTCGTTGGTATGCGCCAGCAGCAGCGAATAGATCGGGTTGGCGATG
>NZ_JBFHIA010000030.1:0-17762 GCF_041596715.1 Phaeovulum sp. | reverse complement strand
GGACTGCGTCAAGGATCATGCCGCCGCCCCGCAACCGATGGTGCTGATCAACCCCGAGGTGACTTGGGTCTCCGAGGCAACCAACACGTACGAGGAAGGCTGCCTTTCGGTGCCTGATCAGTTTGCCGAAGTCACCCGCCCTGCCGAGGTGCGGATGCGCTGGACGACGCTTGATGGCAAGCAGGTGGAAGAGCAGTTCGACGGGCTTTGGGCAACCTGCGTGCAGCACGAGTTCGACCATTTGAACGGCAAGATGTTCCTCGACTATCTTGGCCCGCTGAAGCGCCAGATGATCACCCGCAAGATGGAAAAGCTGAAGCGCGAGCTTGCGCGAGAAGCGCTTTGAGCGTGCTGCCCATTGTTCTTTGGCCCGACCCGCGACTGGCGCAGGTTTGCGAACCGGTGGGTGAGGTAACGCCTGCATTGCGGCAACTGGCGCGTGATATGCTTGAAACCATGTATGCCGCCCCTGGCCGTGGCCTTGCGGGGCCGCAGGTGGGCGTGATGCAGCGCATCTTCGTGATGGATGTGACGTGGAAAGAGGGCAATCCCAACCCGCAGGTGATCCTTAACCCCGAGATTGAACCTTTGGGCGACGAGGTCAGTTGCCGCGCCGAAGGCTGCCTGTCGATTCCCGGTATTCTTACCGACATAACGCGCCCCGCGCGTGTGCGGATGCGTTGGCGCGATCTGGAAGGCGAGGCGCATGAAGCCGTGTTGCAAGATTTCGCGGCCGCCTGCGCGCAGCACGAAACCGACCATCTGGACGGCATCGTAACCCTGATGCGGCTTGACCCTGCCGCACGGGCGCGCGCCGATGCGGAGTATGGCGCGTGACGGTGCGCCCATTCCTGCCCTATAGCGACCGCCGCCTGCACACATCCGCCACGCCCGTAGACACGATCAGCGAAACCGTGCGGATGATCTGGGACGACATGATCGAGACGATGGAGGCGATGCCGGGCGTAGGCCTTGCCGCGCCGCAGATCGGTATCACGCTGCGGCTGGCGGTGGTGGACGCGTCCGAGCGGCGCGGACAGGCGGTGCGCATGGCCAACCCCGAGGTGCTGCATGCCTCGGTGCAAATGCGCAGCCACGAAGAGGCAAGCCCGAACCTGCCCGGCGTCTCGGCGCTGATCGAGCGCCCGCGCGCGGTAACGGTGCGGTTTCTGAACGACGAGGGTAGCATGGAAGACCGCGATTTCGTGGGCCTTTGGGCGACCAGCGTGCAGCACCAGATCGACCATCTGAACGGCAAGTTGTTTGTCGATCATCTGAGCCCATTGCGGCGCAAGATGCTGGTGGCGAAGTCGGCAAAGCTTGCAAAGTCATAGACCGTGGCAAGCGGCGCAGGGGGCGGTGCCCCCTCGGCCCTAGGCGGGCCTCACCCCCCGGATATTTTGCCTGAAGCAGGACGGAAGGGGTTCTAGGGTCGGCGCCGTTTCGCTATAGCGGGGGCGTGCAGCGGGAGGCAGTTTCTTGAAAATCGTGTTCATGGGAACGCCCGGGTTTTCGGTGCCGGTGCTTGATGCCTTGGCAGCGCAGCACGAGGTGGTTGCGGTTTACTGCCAGCCGCCGCGCCCCGCCGGCCGGGGCAAGGCGCTGCGCCCCTCGCCCGTGCAGGCGCGCGCCGAGTCGTTGGGCCTGCCGGTGCGGCACCCGGCCAGCCTGAAGGGCGCGCCAGAGCAGGCGGAGTTTGCGGCACTAGGTGCTGATGTAGCGGTGGTGGTGGCGTATGGTTTGATCTTGCCGCCTGCCATACTGGCCGCGCCGCGGTTGGGTTGCCTGAATATCCACGCCTCGCTTTTGCCGCGCTGGCGGGGGGCTGCACCGATACAGCGCGCGATCTGGGCGGGAGATGCCGAAACCGGCGTCTGCATCATGCAGATGGAGGCAGGGCTTGATACCGGACCGGTGCTTTTGCGCGAAGCGGTGGCGATCGGCGCGGAAGAAACCAGCGCAGAGCTGCATGACCGGCTTTCGGCGCTTGGCGCGCGGCTGATCGTGGCGGCTTTGGCGCGGTTGGGGGACCTTGTGGCGGTGCCACAGCCTGCCGAGGGTGTCAGCTATGCCACGAAAATCGACAAGGCCGAGGCGCGGATCGACTGGGCGCGGCCTGCGGCCGAGACCGCGCGGCAGGTGCGCGCGCTTTCGCCGTTTCCGGGTGCGTGGTGCGAGGTAGCGGGCGAAAGGGTCAAGGTCTTGCGCGCGCGCGCCGTGGCCGGGGCAGGGGTGCCGGGTGAGGTGTTGGGCAGCGGCTTTACGGTAGCCTGCGGCGCGGGCGCGCTAGAGGTGCTTGAGGCGCAGCGAGAGGGCAAGCGCGCCATGCCTGCGGCAGAGGTGTTGAAAGGCATGGTGTTGCCGCCGCAGCTGGGCTGAGGCGCGAAGAAACACCCGCAGGGCTTGATGCTGCGCTGCCTTTGCCCCCATATCGGGTCAAAGTTCCGCGTGGAGGACCCCATGTCGATCATTGCCCTTATCATCATAGGTGCGGCAGCGGGGTTGATTGCGACCCGGCTGATGCGGATTGAGACCGACCTATTCGCCACTATCGGCATTGGTATTTTGGGCGCGTTGGTTGGCGGCGTGGTGTTGCGCGTCTTGCTGACGATCACCGGTTGGATGGCCGGTTTCGTGGGGGCGGTGCTGGGCGCTATGGTGTTGATCTGGCTTTGGAAAACTTACGGGCCGAGGCGTTGAAATGGCTATGATACGTGGCATGATGGCGGCTTCTCTGGACGGTTTTGTTGCCGATGCGGAAGGCGGCGTGGGCTGGCTTCAGCGTTTCGAGGCGGCGGATTGGGGGTATGGTGCGTTTCTGGCGGAAATCGGCACCGTGGTCATGGGCAGGCGGACCTATTCGCAGACGCTGACGCTTTCGCCCGATTGGCCCTATCCGGGCAAGCGCGCGTTGGTGGTCAGCCGCACGTTGCAGCAGCCGCTAGCGGGCGGTGCCGAGCTTTGGTCGGGCGGGTTGGCGGCGCTTGCCGCGCATCTGCGCGCGCTCAAGGGGGGTGATGTCTGGGTGCTGGGCGGGCCGATGCTGCAATCGGCATTGATCGCACTTGGCGCGCTGGATCGGTTGGAGCTGTGCGTGGTGCCGCATATTCTGGGCGGTGGCATTGCCGCATTCACCCCCGGCACACCGCCCGAGGTGCAGCCGCATCTTGCCGGGGTGCGGCAGTTGCCGCTGGGTATGGTGATGCTCGACTATCGCTTTGGCGCATCGGGGCGCGGCGGGCGCGCCTTGTAAACCGGTAGCGCCCAGCCAAAGGCAAGGCTGCCTGCGCGAAGGCCAAAGGTTACCGCTGCGCAGGCAAGCAGCGCAGGCAGGCCGGGCCAGCCAAGCGCGCCCGCGGCAAGCGCCGCCCCCGCCCCGCAGAAGGCGGCGGTCAGGTAAAGCTCGCCCTGGCGCAGCAGCAGCGGCACCTCGTTGCAGACCACATCGCGCATCAGGCCACCAAAAGAGCCGGTGGCAACACCCATGACCAGAACCGTTACCGGGCCGTAGCCCATGCCGATCGTAACCCCCACCCCCACCGGCACCGCGACCGCCAAGGCGCAGGCGTCAAGCCATAGCAGCGCGCGATAGCGGCTTTCCAGCAGGTGCGCGGAAAAGAATACAACCAGTGCCGCAAGTGCCGCGACCACGATGAATCCGGGGCGGCCGACCCAGAACACAGGGTCGCGGCCAAGCAGCAGATCGCGCAGCGTGCCACCCCCCACCGCAGTCAGGCAGGCGATGAAGATGAATCCCACAAGGTCCAGTTGCGACCGGCTTGCCACCAATGCCCCGGTCAGCGCAAAGACCGCGACCGAGGCGTATTCGAGCACCTCTAGCGGTGTCATTTTGCGCCCCCCTTGTGCGGTGCCATGCCCGCCCGCGCCAATTCATCCGCCCGCTCGTTCTCGGCGTGTCCGGCGTGGCCCTTGATCCACTTCCACACCACTTTGTGGCGCGCTTGCGCGGAGTCGAGGCGCTGCCAGAGATCGACGTTTTTCACCGGCTTGCGATCAGCAGTTTTCCAGCCGTTGCGCTTCCAGCCCGCCATCCATGTTGTGATGCCGTTCTTCACATAGGCCGAGTCGGTGGTGATTGTGATTTCGCTGTCGCGCGACAGCGCCTCGAGCGCTGCAATCGCCGCCATCAGTTCCATGCGGTTGTTGGTGGTCATTGCCTCGCCGCCCGAAAGCTCGCGCGCCTTTACCACCTTGCCGCCTTCGAGCGCGCGCATCAGCACGCCCCAGCCCCCCGGCCCCGGATTGCCGCTACAGGCGCCATCGGTCCATGCGTGAAGGTCAGCCATGTTGTTCCGGTCCAGTATTTCGGTAGCGTTAAGGGAAGAGATCCCCAAGTTTCAACTGCGCAGCACCCGCGGCACCTTGAACTCCACATCTTCGCGCGCGGTTTCCACCAATTCCAGCTTCACGCTGAAACGGTCGCGGAAGGCGTTGATGACCTGATCGACCAGCACCTCTGGTGCGCTGGCACCGGCGGTCACGCCGACGGCCGTTGGTGCCCCCAAGGCGCGCCAGTCGATATCGGAAGCCGATTGCACCAGTTGCGCATAGCCGCAGCCTGCGGCGCGGCCCACCTCGACCAAACGGCGCGAGTTTGACGAATTAGGCGCGCCGATCACTAGCAGTGCTTCGATCTTTGGTGCGATCTCGCGCACTGCGGCCTGCCGGTTGGTCGTGGCGTAGCAGATATCTTCTTTCGCGGGGCCGACGATGGTGGGAAACCGCGACTGAAGCGCTGCAATAACCGCTGCGGTATCATCCACCGAAAGCGTGGTCTGGGTGATATAGGCCAGTTGCGCGGGGTCGCGCGGGGCCAGTTTGGCTACATCTTCGACAGTTTCGACCAGCAGCACCTCGCCGGGCGGCAACTGGCCCATGGTGCCCAGCACTTCGGGGTGGCCCGCGTGCCCGATCATCACCATCTGCAAGCCTTCCTCGTGGTGGCGCGCGGCCTCGGCATGCACCTTCGAGACCAGCGGGCAGGTGGCATCGACAAAGACCATGCCACGCGCAGCCGCGGCTGCGGGCACGGATTTCGGAACGCCATGCGCGGAAAAGATCACCGGGCGGTCATCGGGGCATTCATCGAGTTCTTCGACAAAGACCGCGCCCTTGGCGCGCAAGCCTTCGACCACAAAGCGGTTGTGCACGATTTCGTGGCGCACATAGACGGGCGCGCCCCATTTCAGCAGCGCCATCTCGACGATTTTCACGGCGCGGTCTACGCCCGCGCAAAAGCCGCGCGGCGCGGCGAGGTAAAGGGTCAGCGGCGGCTTGGTCATCTCGGTCCGGTCTTTGGCATTTGGCCCACAGGTAAGGTGCGGCGGCCCGCAGGTCCAGCCCTAAGCGGGCAGACCCATCGCACGCGCGGTAAGCCATGCCAGCGCGGCGTAGCGCCCGAACTTGGCGCAACCCACCAGAATCGTGAAAATCCAGAGCGGTGTGCGCAGCACGCCTGCTACCAGCGTTGCCAGATCGCCCCCCGGTGCCCATGACAGCAAAAGCACCCATACGCCCCAGCGCCGAAACCACGTCTCGGCGCGCGCCATCTGTGCGGGCGTGGCAGGAAACCAGCGTCGCCCCTGCCAATGCCGCGCGCCGCGCCCAAGCCCGTAGGTGATGAATGACCCGAGCGTGTTGCCAATGCCCGCGACCAACACCAGCAGCCAAGGATCGATCGCCGTTGCGATTTGCGCGGTGACAAAGACCACCTCGGATTGCAGCGGAATTGGCGATGCCGCCAGCATCGCCGAAAAGAACAATCCGATCAGGGTAAGGGCGTCCTGCATGACGCCTCACATGCTGCAAGCCCGATCGCGGCGCAAGCGCCGCCGTCGAGCAAGCCCGGTAGATCAGGCTTCTGGCGGCAAATCCTCGTCGCGCTCGGCCCTAGGCTCGCGCGGTGGCCGCCCGATGACATCGCGCAGCGCATCAAGTTCGATGAAATTGTCTGCCTGCCGTCGCAGTTCGTCTGCGATCATGGGTGGCTGGCTGCGAATCGTCGAAACGACCGAGACCCGAACCCCCTGCCGTTGCAGGCTTTCCACAAGCGGGCGAAAATCGCCGTCGCCCGAAAACAACACGGCATGATCCAGTCGCGGTGCCAGCTCCATCGCATCGACCGCAAGCTCGATGTCCATGTTGCCCTTGACCTTCCGCCGACCGAGGCTGTCGGTGTATTCCTTCGCGGGCTTCGTCACCATCGCGTAGCCGTTATAGTTGAGCCAATCCACCAGCGGTCGGATCGGCGAGTATTCCTCGTTTTCCAATAGCGCTGTGTAGTAGAAGGCGCGCAAAAGCTTGCCGCGCCGCTCGAACTCTTGCCGAAGCAGTTTGTAGTCGATATCGAATCCTAGGGCTTTGGCTGCCGCGTACAGGTTCGAGCCGTCAATAAACAACGCTAGTCGCTCGTCTTTGTAAAACATATATATGTCCTTTTCCAAATTGACCGGGCAACAAAGTTGAGGGCAAACATCTTACTGGAAAAACAGACCCGACCGAAGTCCGTATCGCCTTGATAACGGAAAAGTGGTGTGAATTGATATATGTCGGAAAAGACAGTCCAGAAATTTTTTTGGCGCTTGGCGGGAATCTTGCCGGGCCTTCGGGCGATGTTGCCGCAACGCTGATTGCCGCGCTGCAAAGCCTTGCTGCACAGGGGTTTGAGATTGCGGCGGTGTCGCGCTTTTACGCAACGCCCGCGCATCCGCCCGGATCAGGGCCGAATTATGTGAACGCCTGCGCTAGGTTACATGCGAATCGGTCGCCGCTGGATGTTCTGGCCGGGTTGCATTCGGTCGAGGCGGCTTTCGGGCGTGTGCGCGGGGCGCGCTGGGCGGCGCGCGGGCTTGATCTGGATTTGCTGGCTGTCGGGCAAACCATTTTGCCCGATGCCGAGACTGAGGCAGCTTGGCGCGCGCTGACACCTGACGAGCAACTGATCCGCACACCACAAACGCTGATTCTACCGCATCCGCGCATGGCCGAGCGCGCTTTTGTACTGATTCCGCTTGCCGAAATCGCGCCGCAATGGCACCACCCAAGCCTCGGCAAGACGGTGAAAGAGCTTGTCGCGGCGCTTCCAGAGGCTGAAAAAGCCGCGATTCACCCGCTTTCCGGGCGAGTCGGGGGGGAATCACCGCTTGTCATTACTGCCTTGACCCCGTAAATAGACGCTCCACCTCCCCCCGTTCGACAATGGAGTTGCCGATGGCCCGCGTGACGGTTGAAGACTGCGTTGACAAGGTTCCGAACCGGTTCGAACTGGTCATGCTTGCTGCGCATCGCGCCCGCGAAATCCAATCCGGTGCGCCGCTCACGATCGAGCGCGACAACGACAAGAACCCTGTCGTCGCGCTGCGCGAAATCGCCGAGGAAACTCAGGCGGCCGATACGCTGAACGAGCGGCTGATCGCATCGAACCAAACCCAGATCGAGGTGGACGAGCCTGAAGAAGACCGAATGTCCATTGCCATGTCGGGCGAAAATGACCGCCCGCAAGATGACGAGATGGACGAGGCGCGGATGCTGCGGGCACTGATGGACGCTCAGGGGCGCGACTGACGCGAGGGAACAGCGGGCCGTCATGATCGATGTCGAAGACCTGATCGCGCTGGTCCGCAACTATAACCCGCGCACAAACGCCGAGCTTATCCGCACCGCCTACGATTATGGCTTGCGCATGCACGAGGGCCAGTTTCGCCACTCGGGCGAGCCCTATTTCACGCACCCCGTTGCCGTAGCCGCTATTCTTACCGAGCAGCGGCTTGACGACGACACGATCATCACCGCGCTTTTGCACGACACGATCGAGGACACGCGCTCGACCTATTCGGAAGTTGCAAAGCTGTTCGGCCCCGAGATCGCCGAACTGGTCGATGGCGTCACCAAGCTGACCAATCTGCAACTTTCGTCATCCGAAACCCGGCAGGCAGAAAACTTTCGCAAGCTGTTCATGGCGATGTCGAAAGACCTGCGGGTCATACTCGTGAAGCTTGCAGACCGGTTGCACAACATGCGCACCATCCGCAGCATGAGGCCCGAAAAGCAGGCGCAGAAGGCGCGCGAGACGATGGAGATCTATGCGCCGCTTGCCGGACGCATGGGTATGCAGTGGATGCGCGAGGAACTGGAAGACCTCGCCTTCAAGGTGCTGAACCCCGAAGCACGCAAGTCGATCATCCGCCGCTTCATCACCTTGCAGAAGGAAACCGGCGATGTGATCCCGCGCATCACCGCCGATATCCGGTTAGAGCTGGAAAAGGCGCAGATCGAAGCCGATGTTTTTGGCCGCGCCAAGCGCCCCTATTCAATCTGGCGCAAGATGCAGGAAAAGCAGCTGACCTTTTCGCGGCTTTCCGACATCTATGGTTTTCGCGTCATCACCCGATCCGAAGCTGACTGCTACGCGGTTCTGGGGCTGATCCACCAACGCTGGCGCGCGGTGCCCGAGCGGTTCAAAGACTACATCAGCCAGCCGAAATCGAATGGTTACCGCAGCATTCACACCACCGTTTCGGGCCGCGACGGCAAGCGCGTCGAGGTGCAGATCCGCACCCGTCAGATGCACGAGGTTGCCGAGGCCGGGGTCGCCGCGCACTGGTCATATCGTGACGGTGTTCTGGCGCAGAACCCCTTTGCCGTGGACCCGGCCAAGTGGATCAGCACGCTGACCGAAGGCTTCGATGAGGGCGATCACGACGAGTTCCTCGAGAACGTGAAGCTTGAGATGTACACCGATCAGGTGTTTTGCTTCACCCCCAAGGGCGACGTGGTAAAGCTGCCCAAAGGCGCCACGCCAATCGATTACGCCTATGCCATTCACACCCGCATCGGCAACTCGTGCGTCGGTGCCAAGGTCGATGGCATCCGGGTGCCGCTTTGGTCGCGCCTGAAAAACGGTCAGTCGGTCGAAATCATCATCGCCGAGGGCCAACGCCCGCAGGCGACTTGGCTAGATATCGTTGTGACGGGCCGCGCCAAGGGGGCGATCCGGCGCAGCTTGCGCGAGGCTGACCGGTCGCGTTTTGTCAAACTGGGGGCAGAGCTGGCCCGCGTGGCGTTCGAACATGTCGGGCGCAAGGTTTCCGACAAGGCGCTGCGGACTGCAGCGAAAACACTGGGCTTGCCGGATGCTGACGAATTGCTCGCCCGGCTTGGCAGCGCCGAGTTGACTGCGCGCGAGGTTATTACCGCCATCTATCCCGAACTGGCCTCGCAGCCTGCCGAAGAAGTCGATGCCCGTCGCCCGGTGGTGGGCCTTGGCGCAGACCAGACCTTTCGCCGTGCCGGGTGCTGCCAGCCGCTGCCGGGCGAACGGATCGTCGGCATCACCTACCGTGGTCTGGGTGTGGTGATTCATACCATCGACTGCCCGGCGCTGGCGGAACTGGAAGATCAGCCCGACCGCTGGGTCGATCTGCAATGGCAGGACGGGCGGCACGCGCCGGTCTATACCGTGCGCCTTGCCATGACGATCGCCAATGGCGCGGGTGTGCTTGGGCATATCTGTTCGTTGATCGGCAGCCAGAAGGCGAATATTGCCGATTTGCAGTTCATAGATCGTAAGCCTGATTTCTTTTCGCTCATCATCGAAGTCGAGTTGCGCGATGTGGAACATCTGCACACATTACTGACCGCGCTCGAGGCCGAAAGCGACGTGGCGCAGATCGAACGACACCGGGATATGGCAAGCAAGCCCTGATCGGGCGATTAGCAGAAAGGCGGCAAGCAGTGTTCAAGCGGCGCGACCGCCGAAGCTTCTGGCAGACCGCGTTCAGTTGGGTCTGGCCGCGGGGCGGTTGGAAACGCACGTTCCATTACCTGCGCCACAGGCTTGGCCGTCTGCCTGATCAGCCGCACCGCATTGCGCGCGGTGTCGCGGCGGGGACCTTTATTTCGTTTTCACCGATTTTCGGCCTGCATATGCTGGGCGCGGCGGCGATTGCGTGGCTGATGCGCGCCAATGTGATTGCGGCGCTGGCAGCGACGTTTCTGGGCAACCCGATCAGCTATCCTTTCATCGCGCTTTTCAGCATGCGGCTGGGGCACGCGATGCTGGGGCGGCACTTTGAAGGAACGATCCATACCTCTTTCTGGCGCGCCTTCGGCAATGCCTCGCGCAATTTGTGGCACAACGTCGTCGCGATCTTTACCGGCGAACCTCCGCACTGGGATGCATTGATCGTGTTTTTCGACGCGATCTTTCTGCCCTATCTTGTGGGCGGCACGGTGCTTGGCGTCGTGGCAGGTGTTACGGCATATTATCTGACATTGCCGGTGGTTTCTGCCTATCAGCACCGCCGCCGCCTGCGCATAAAGGAACGGCTCGACGCATTGAAGACCCGGCTTGCGCAACTCAACGACGAGCGCAAGGATCGCAAGTAACAGCCCATTTAAACTGCCGCTTTGCTACGCTAACCTGCCTGAAATCGAAAAGGCCTTACCATGTCCGCCCTTCCTCGTCTTCGCCTTGGCGTCAACATCGATCATGTGGCCACGCTGCGCAATGCGCGCGGCTCGGCCTACCCTGAACCACTGCGCGCGGCCTTGCTGGCCGAGGCAGCGGGTGCCGACGGTATTACCGCGCATCTGCGCGAAGACCGCCGCCACATTCGTGACGCTGATATCGCTGAACTGATGGCGCATCTTTCGCGCCCGCTGAACTTTGAAATGGCCGCGACACAGGAAATGCAGGACATCGTTCTGGCGCATCGCCCGCATGCCGTTTGCCTCGTGCCCGAACGGCGCGAGGAACGCACCACCGAAGGCGGGCTTGACGTGGCGGGCGATGAGGCGCGGCTGACCGAGTTCATCGTGCCACTGAAGGCCGCAGGCATCCGCGTTTCGTTGTTTATCGGCCACGCCCCGGCGCAAATTGCCGCCGCCGCGCGCAGTGGCGCTGCGGTGGTGGAACTGCACACAGGCGCCTATTGTGACCTGCATGCCGAAGGCCGCTTTGCCGAGCGGGACGTCGAGCTTGAGGCGCTGCGGCAGGGCGCGCGGTTGGCGCACGGACAGGGGCTAGAGGTGCACGCAGGCCACGGGCTGAACTATGAAACCGTGGCCGCGGTTGCCGCGATACCCGAGCTGCGCGAACTCAACATCGGGCATTTCCTGATAGGCGAGGCGGTGTTTGTTGGCCTTGCGCCTGCCATCGCGCAGATGCGCCGCCTGATGGACGCGGCACGGGCATGATCCTCGGCGTCGGCACCGACCTGTGCAATATCGAGCGCATCGCGGGCGTGCTGGAACGTCACGGCGACCGTTTCCGCGACCGGGTATTCACCGAGCTAGAGCAACACAAGGCCGAGACGCGCCGCGATGTGGCGGGCACCTATGCCAAACGTTGGGCCGCCAAAGAGGCGTGCTCCAAGGCGCTTGGCACCGGGCTGCGGATGGGCATTTCGTGGCGTGACATGGCGGTGCGCAATCTGCACACGGGCCAGCCGGTGATGCAACTGACCGGCTGGGCCGCCGAAAGGCTTGCCGCAATGACACCGGCCGGGCATGAGGCAATCGTGCATGTGACGCTGACCGATGACCACCCGTGGGCGCAGGCTTTCGTGGTGATCGAGGCGCGTGCGCTTGCTTGACTTGGCGACCCACGCAGCGCAAGAGGTGCGGGATTTATGAAGCAGGAGCAGGCGCAGATG
The DNA here is from genome assembly GCF_041596715.1 of Phaeovulum sp. Lineage (GTDB taxonomy): Bacteria > Pseudomonadota > Alphaproteobacteria > Rhodobacterales > Rhodobacteraceae > UBA6213. The sequence goes on along the minus strand of NZ_JBFHIA010000030.1, from coordinate 6,087 downwards.
TCATCCACGGCCTCCGAAGGCATAGTCGAAACGATCAAGACGGTGGTCTATGCACTGCTGATCGCGGGGGTGTTCCGCACCGTGTTCTTTCAGCCCTTCTGGATTCCCTCGGGAAGCATGAAGGATACGCTGTTGATTGGCGACTTTCTGTTCGTCAACAAAATGGCTTACGGCTACTCGCGCTATTCCTGCCCATTCGCGATGTGCCCGTTTTCGGGCCGCATCTTCTCATCCGAACCCGAGCGCGGCGACGTAGTTGTGTTCCGGCACCCAACCCATGGCGACGACCTGATCAAGCGCGTGATCGGCCTGCCGGGCGACACGGTGCAGATGAAATCGGGCGTTCTCTACATCAACGGTGACGCGGTGCAGAGCGAGCCTGCGGGCATATTCACCGAGATCAAGGAACAACAGGGACCGCAAGGTCTGGTTCCGCTTTGCGCCAACGACCCGGTGGGTCGCGGCGCGATCTGTGAAAAACCGCGCAGCATCGAAACCTTGCCGGGTGGTGCCAGCCACCCCGTGCTAAATATTTCGGAAAGTGCTGCGGGCGACAATACCGCGCTCTACACGGTGCCAGAGGGCAACTACTTCTTTATGGGCGACAACCGCGACAATTCGGGTGACAGCCGCTTTCCCGCTTCGGCAGGTGGGCTTGGCATGGTTCCTGCCGAATATCTGATCGGTCGCGCGGATCGCATCATGTTCTCTTCTGCTGGCCGCTCGCTTTTCTACTTCTGGACCTGGCGCAGCGACCGCTTCTTCAAGGCGATCGAGTGAAGCTTTCGGCTGAAATCGTTGCGTTTCAAGACAGGCTCGGCCATCGTTTCGCCGACCCTGCGCTACTGGTGCGCGCGCTGACCCATGCCTCGATTGCCAGCCCCGCCAAGCTGGACAACCAGAGATTGGAGTTTCTGGGCGACCGGGTGCTGGGTCTGGTGCTTGCCGAAACGCTGCTAGAGGCCGACACTACCGCCACGGAGGGCCAGCTTGCGCCACGCTTCAACGCGCTTGTGCGTAAAGAGGCCTGCGCTGATGTTGCGCGCCAGATCGGGCTGGGCGATGTGCTGCGGCTTGGTCGCAGCGAGATGATGTCGGGCGGGCGTCGCAAGGAAGCGGTGCTAGGAGATGCGATGGAGGCGGTGATCGCCGCGGTCTATCTTGATGCGGGCCACGAAGCTGCGCGCACCTTGGTGCGCCGCCTCTGGGGTGCGCGGGTGGGCGAAGTGGCCGAAGACGCGCGCGATGCCAAGACGAGCCTTCAGGAATGGGCGCAGGCGCGCGGCCTGCCGCCGCCAGAATACGTCGAATGTGGCCGAGACGGCCCTGACCACGCGCCGATTTTTACTATCGAGGCGCGTCTTGCCTCGGGGCAGGTCGAGCGCGCGAAAGCCGGGGCGAAACGGCAAGCAGAACAGGCAGCGGCAAAAGCTCTGCTGACGCGGATGGAGAAAAGCGATGACTGAACCCAAACGCGCTGGTTTCGTTGCCCTGATCGGCGAGCCCAATGCCGGAAAATCGACCCTGCTCAACCAGATGGTTGGGGCCAAGGTCGCGATCGTGACACATAAGGTGCAGACCACACGCGCCCGCATCCGCGGCATCTGCATGGAGGGTCAGGCGCAGATCGTCTTCGTTGACACCCCCGGCCTTTTTCGCCCGCGCCGCAGGCTCGACCGCGCCATGGTGGCCGCCGCTTGGGGCGGGGCGGCCGATGCTGACCTCGTGCTGCTGCTTATCGAGGCGCATCGCGGCCTTACCGAGGGTGTGAAGTCGGTTCTGGAAACGCTGCGCGAACGGATGGGAGAGCGCAAGGTGGCGCTGGCGATCAACAAGATCGACAAGGTCAAAGCCGAAAGCTTGCTTGCGCTGACCGAAGAAATGAACACAGCCTACCCCTTCGCCAAGACCTTCATGATTTCGGCAGAAAAGGGTTACGGCGTGGCTGATCTGCGCGCATGGCTTGCCGCAGAACTGCCCGAGGCGCCTTGGTATTACCCGGAAGATCAGATCGCCGACGTGCCGATGCGCCAGATCGCTGCCGAAATCACCCGCGAAAAGCTGACCCTTCGGCTTCATGAAGAACTGCCCTACCAATTGACCGTGGAAACCGAAAACTGGGAAGACCGCGCTGATGGTTCGACCCGCATCGATCAGGTGATCTATGTGGCGCGCGATGGCCACAAGGGCATCTTGCTCGGCCACGGCGGTGAAACGATCAAAAGCGTCAGCCAAGCTGCGCGCGCCGATATTGGCGAGTTCCTCGGCCGCACGGTGCATCTGTTCCTGCAAGTGAAGGTGCGCCCGAATTGGCTGGAGGAGCCCGCGCGCTACAGCGAGATCGGGCTGGACTTCAAGGATGGCAACTGAGCCCCGTCTCAGCGCCGATTTCTGGGTCCGCGCCTATCTCGCGCGGCTGACGCTTGCCAATATCCCCGCCTATATCACCCATAGGGGCGATGCGACCGCGGGTGCCGTGCTGATCAAATGCGCCACGCTTGACGGTCGCGCGCGTGCGTTTCAGCGCGGCTACGACCTTGCCAGCGGCGCGCGCCTGTGGACACAGCTTGCCGATGGCCCCGAACCTGAGGTAGATGCCGCCATCGCGCGCCAGCGCCGCTACGACCCGGATTTGTGGGTGATCGAGATCGAATCCCGCGAGGGGCGCACATTGCTCGATGAAGAAGGGCTTTCTAGCTAGCCGCAACTGCTTCAGCGAAATATCCTGCGGGGGTCCGGGGGCGCAAAGCCACCGGCTTCCTGCGGAAGGCGCCTCCGGCGGGGATATTTGGACTGAAGCAGCAGGATGGGTATGGACTGGCAAGACGAAGGCAGCATCCTCTCGCTTCGCCCGCATGGTGAAACCTCGGCGATCATCGAGGTCTTTACCGCCGGGCATGGCCGCCACGCGGGGGTGGTGCGCGGCGGCGCGTCGCGCAAACTTGCCGCTACCTTGCAACCGGGCAGCCGGGTGGCGGTGGCTTGGCGGGCGCGGCTGGAAGACCATCTTGGTGTCTACACTGTCGAGCCGCTGCAAAGCCGCGCCGGGGTGCTGGGCGACAGGTTGGCGCTATTGGGCCTCGGCGCGGTTGCGGCGCTTTTGCTTTTTGCGCTGCCCGAGCGAGAGCCGCATCGCGCGATCTACCTATCCAGCGAGGCGCTGCTTGATGCGCTGGCGCAACAAGCGCCCGACTGGCCGCTGGCCTATCTGCGATGGGAACTGCGGCTACTGGAAGATCTGGGCTACGGGCTCGACCTTACTCGTTGCGCGGTGACCGGAGAGCGCGAGAACCTCGTCTTTGTCAGCCCCAAAAGCGGGCGCGCGGTCAGCCGGGCCGGGGCGGGAGAATGGGAGGCGCGCCTGTTGCCCTTGCCCGCCTGCCTTCTGGGGCAAGGTGGGGCGAGTGCTGCGGAGTTGGTGCAGGGTCTGGCCACCACCGGGCATTTTCTTGAACACCGGCTGGCGCGCGATCTTGGCGGGCGGGCGCTGCCTGAGGCACGTGCACGGCTAGTAGCGGCGCTTGCACGCTTTACTCCATCAGACGCCGCGCGATGACCTGAGCCTGAATCTCGGCGGCGCCCTCGAAGATATTGAGGATGCGCGCGTCGCAAAGAATCCGACTGATCTGATATTCCAGCGCGAAACCGTTGCCGCCGTGGATTTGCAGCGCGTTGTCGGCTGAGGCCCAAGCGACGCGGGCGCCTAGCAATTTGGCCATCCCCGCTTCCAGGTCGCAGCGCTGGCCGTGATCTTTTTCCCAAGCGGCGAAATAGGTCAGCTGCCGCGCGATCATGATTTCGACCACCATCATCGCAAGTTTGTTGCCTACCCGAGGGAAGGCTATTAGCGACTGGCCGAACTGTTTGCGGTCTTGCGCGTATTTCATGCCAATCTCCACCGCGGATTGCGCCACGCCAATGGCGCGGGCGGCGGTCTGGATGCGCGCGCTTTCGAAGGTTTGCATCAGCTGTTTGAAGCCTTGCCCCGGCACCCCGCCCAACAGGTTCTCGCCCTTCACCTTGAAGCCGTCAAAGCCCAGCTCGTATTCTTTCATGCCGCGGTAGCCGAGCACCTCGATCTCGCCGCCGGTCATGCCGGGGGTCGGAAACGGATCTTCGGCGGTGCCGGGGGTCTTTTCGGCTAGAAACATGCTTAGCCCGCGCCAATCGGTGCTGGTGGGGTCGGTACGGGCCAGCAGAGTCATCACATGGGTGCGCGCGGCGTGGGTGATCCATGTCTTGTTACCGGTCACTTCCCAGTCGTCGCCCGCCTGCACCGCGCGAGTGCGCAGCGCGCCAAGGTCTGAACCGGTATTCGGTTCGGTGAAGACCGCAGTCGGCAAGATTTCACCCGAGGCGAGCGCGGGCAACCACTTTGCCTTTTGCGCCTCGGTGCCGCCGCAGAGGATGAGTTCGGCCGCGATTTCCGAGCGCGTGCCAAGCGAGCCCACACCGATATAGCCGCGTGAAAGCTCTTCTGACACCACCACCATAGATGCTTTGGAAAGCCCGAGGCCGCCAAACTCTTCGGGGATGGTTAGCCCGAACACGCCCATTTCGGCCAGTTCGGAGATGATCTCCATCGGGATCAACTCGTCACGCAGGTGCCAGCCGTGGGCATTGGGCACCACGCGGTCATCCGCGTAGCGGCGGAACTGATCGCGGATCATTTCCAACTCGTCGTCAAGCCCAGAAGCGCCGAAGGTGGCGCGGCCTTGATTGTCTTGCATCAGCGCCACAAGGCGGGCGCGGGCGGCGGGGCTGTTGGCTTCGGCAATCAGCCGGGCGGCGGCAGGGCCGGGCGCCCAAGTTTGGCCAAGCTCGGCCAAGCGCGCCACCTCGTTCTGGCTCATAGGAATGCCGCCTGCGATCTGCGCGAGATATTCGCCAAAGCCGATTTGCAGGATCAATTGCTCAATCTCGCCGAACTTGCCTTCGGCCTCTAGCCGTTCGGCCCAAGCGTGCAGTTGCGTCAGCGCTTGGCCGTAAGTCGCCAGCCACGCGAGCCCGTGCACCGCCGATTGTTCGGCATCAAGCATACGGGCGGTGATCTTGCCGCCGTCAGCAACCTTTGCCTTTACCGCGCCCGTCGCCGCAGCCACCAATGCCGAAATCTCGGGCAACGCCGCCGCTGCAAGCGAAAGCGCGTCGGGCAGGTGGGGGGCTTTGGGCATGGTGTGGGCTCCTGATGCTGCGGGTGCATCGTGCTTAGGATCTTCGCTAGCGCAGCGCAATAATAATTCACCCCAAGCGCGCAAAGCGAAGCAATCTGTCGCCGTCGATTCTGGCTGCACTGCCGCGCTGCGCGCGTTATAGCGGGAAAAAATGCGGGAGTTTTGGGATGTTCGGCTTTGAACCATGGGCCTATGGATTGGCGCTGGGCATTACTTTATTCGCGGGATTCGTAAAAGGCGCTGTCGGTTTTGCGATGCCGATGATCATGATGTCTGCCTTCGGCTCGTTTCTAAGCGCAGAGGCCGCCTTGGCGTTGCTGATCTTGCCGACCGTCACCACCAATATCGCGCAGGCTTTCCGTCAAGGCTGGCGCGCGGCTTGGGCGTCCGTGGTGAAATATCGGGTGCACATCGTGATGCTGATGATCTTCATTCCGATCTCGGCGCAGTTCGTGCGCTTTATTCCGCAGGCTTGGATGTATGGGCTGCTCGGGGCGCCGATCACCGCTTTTGCGGCGCTGCAACTGGCCGGGCGCAATCTGGCAATCGCGATAAGGCATCGCACCCGTGTCGAAGCTGGGTTGGGGGTTGTTGGTGGGCTTTACGGCGGCATTTCCGGAATCTGGGGGCCGCCGCTGATTGTCTATCTGCTCTCGATCAGAGCCAATAAGGAAGAGACGGTCAGGGTGCAGGGTGTGGTGTTTCTGATTGGCGCGATCGTTCTGTTGGGGTCGCACATGACCTCGGGCGTGTTGAACGCGCAGACGCTGCCTGCCTCGGCGCTGATGGTGGTGCCGGCGATGATAGGCATGTGGATCGGGTTCAAGGCGCAGGACCTGCTTGATCCGGTGCGTTTTCGGCGCTGGACGCTTGTGTTGCTTGCGCTGACCGGGCTCAATCTGGTTCGTCGCGC
>NZ_JBFHIA010000029.1:0-18241 GCF_041596715.1 Phaeovulum sp. | reverse complement strand
CGTAGAGGTTGGGCCCGACCTTGCCGCCTTTCACCAAAACATCGCCTGACGGCGCGATGACTGAATGACATGCCTTGCAAAGCGTGAATGCCTTTTGGCCGGCCTCGGCATCGCCGTCAGCCAAGGCCGCGCCGGTCATCGCCAGCAAAAAGGTCGAGGCTGCAATTATGGTTTTCATGGCGGTTTCCTTCATTCGTTGGTCGATGTTGCTTTACGGCTCGCACTTGTGCCCTTGGTCCGAGGCGTGCAGATGCGCCCTGAGTCGGGGTCTCTGTTCTGCAGTCGGAAATTATAATAGTTATTAACGTTCCTGCGGCAGAAAGTGAAGCCGCGCGTCAGGGGGTTGGCCCCACCGCCTCAAGATAGGTGATCAACGGGACGTGCCCCTTGACCAGCGAATAGACCATGGTGCCCTCGGCCCGCACGTCGCCAGTTGCCTCGCGCAGGAACCGCTTGGGGTTATAGGAATAGCGCAGGATATTCTCGACCGTCCAGACAAGGCCCGCCTCGGCTGCTTGCAGCATCGATTCAGAATAGGCGAAGCCTTCCTGCATCCCGGCCGGTTTGTCGATGATGCCATAAAGGTCGGGCCCTAGACCCGATCCTAGTTCAATGACCTCGCCATCAGGCTTCGTGATCGAATGGCAGGGACGGCATTGCAGGTAATATTCGCGTCTGTTGGCGGAGGTGACCTCGGCAGGCCCCGCCGCGGCAAGGGTGGCGATCGCGGCGGCGATTCGTTCATCTGATGTGGTGGCTGAAATATTTGGCGTACCGGCAGTAACGGCATTTTCAGATGTGGCACCGGCGCTGGGCGCTTCAGTCGTCTTGTCGCCGAGGGTGTAATAGCCGACGCCACCCACCACTACCAAAAGCGCCAAACCGCCAATTACCATCTGATCTGTGCGCATCCGTCTCTCCCAGCTTCCGTCTGGACAAGTGTTATTGCCATGGGCGCGAATGCCCATACGCAGCGATGTCGCATGCGTCTGATCTCACGCAGAATTGCTCATTTCTCTCCGGGCAGGCTTTGCTCGAATGCGGCCATCAGCGCGGCGTCAAGATCTGCCATCGTGACCGGCAACCCCAGATCGACCAAGCTGGTCACACCGTGCCCGCTAATGCCACAGGGCACAATCCCTCCGAAATGGCTAAGGTCGGGCTCGACGTTGATGGCGATGCCGTGAAAGCTGACCCAGCGGCGCAGTTTAACCCCAATTGCCGCAATCTTGTCTTCGCGCGGGCTGCCATCGGGCAGGGGCGGCTTTTCAGGGCGTGTCACCCAGACCCCGACGCGCCCTTCGCGCCGCTCGCCACGCACACCGAACTCGGCCAGCGTGGCGATCACCCAGTTTTCCAGCCCGCAAACGAAACGGCGCACATCGCGGCCCCGGCGGTTGAGATCCAGCATCACATAGGCCACGCGCTGCCCCGGCCCATGATAGGTGTATTGCCCGCCGCGCCCGGTTTCATGAACCGGAAAGCGATCCTTCCAAAGCAGGTCGGTGGCGCGCGCTGACGTGCCAGCGGTGTAAAGAGGCGGGTGTTCAAGCAACCACACCGCCTCGTCGGCGGTGCCTTGCGAAATCGCGGCGACACGCGCCTCCATGAAGGTGAGCGCCTCGTCATAGGAAACCAGCTTTGGCGAGGTGATCCATTCCGGCATTAAACGTGCTCCGTGCGGGCCAATCCGCTGCTGTTAACTGCGAAACGCCTTGATCTGAACCCGATTCGGGCGAACAATTGCACGGAAGTAGCCCCCATTCGAGGGGCGAGTGTTGCCCGCGCGCTCGGTTCACTCGAACCGCCAGAGCTGGCCCGTAGTCAGGAGGAGAGTTGAGATGATCTCGAAGCGAATTGCAATGGTGCCCGTCATCGTGACGCTTGGCATGACCCCTGCGGGAATCGCCTTGGCTGACAATGGCCTTGTAGGTGGCCTGATCGGCGGCCTGATCGGCGGCGCGATCATGAATGAGGCGGCGCGCAACAACAACAACAACACTCGCACGACCTCTACGGTCAGTTCGGCGCAACGCGAAGCAAACCGCGAGGTGCAGATTGCGCTTAACCATTTTGGCTTCAACACCGGCACACCTGATGGCGTGCTTGGCCAGCAATCGCGCCGCGCCATTTCGGATTACCAGATCGTGCTGGGCTATCCGCCAACAGGTACGCTGACTGACTACGAGCGGTCGCACCTGATCTCTTCGTATCACCGCGCTATTGCGGGGGGTGCGCTGACCATGCAGCAGGCGGCAACAAACCCGATGGGGATGCGTGGCTTGCTGGTGCTTTGGCGTGACGAGGCGATGGGCATACCGCCGCAAGGCATCATTTCCAAGGCGCCGACCGAGCCCGAGTTCAACAAGGCGGCGACACCCGAACCAGCGCCTGCCCCGGCACCCAGCCCCGCGCCGATTCCGGTCATCACGGCAGAGCCCGCACCTGCGCCAGCATCACCGGGCCTGCCGAACTTCCTTGGTGGCGCGGTCGTGCAGGCATCCTTGGCCTCGCATTGCAACCGCGTCAGTCTGATCACGTCGAGCAATGGCGGCTTTGTTACCGCCGCCTCTATGACCGATCCGCAGCAGGCGCTGGGCGAGCAGTTCTGTCTAGCCCGCACCTATGCGATCACCCAAGGCGAAGAGGCGATTTCGCGTGTCGTTGGCGTTTCTTCTGCTGAAATCGTAACGCAATGCGCAGGTTTTGGCCCTGCGATGGCGGAACACATCGCGGCATTGTCGCTGCGGCCGCGGGCCGAAGTGCTGGCGGGTGTTTCGAACTTCGCATTGGGCAGTGGCATGGCACCGGTGCAACTTGCCGCCACCGCCAAGATCTGCCTCTCGGTCGGCTATCGTACTGACAATATGGATGTGGCGATTGGCTCGGCGCTGTTGCTGACCGCGCTAGGCGACCGCGTCTATAGCGAACTGCTCGGGCACCATCTTGCGATGGGCTTTGGCACCACGGCGCGGCCAGACCTTGCGCTTGACTGGTATCAGAACGGGCTCGACGCGCTGGACGCGGGCAGTGCTGCGGTATTTGCCCCCGGCCAGCCCGAACGGAACGAACTGATCCGCAAGGCGGCCTATACGCTTGGCGGTCGTAGCGATCTGATCGCGCCGATGGCACCCGCACCTGCCGCCCCGGCACCGACCGGCTTGCCGACCTTCGCCGCAGCCCCGGCACCCGAGCCTGTGCCGGTGCCCGCACCCGCCCCGGCACCCGCACCGCAGATGGTGATGGCGCCCGCGCCGACCCCGGCACCCGCGCCTTTGATGGCCGCAGCACCCGCGCCGGTTGAGCCGCCAGCGGAAGTGTTGCCGGTAATGGCCGAAACGCCAGCGGTTGCGCAGCCGGTTGGCGTGGCAACCGGCCTTGTCACGATTCTGACCCTGCCTGCGCTGTTCTTCCGCTAAGCAAGGGCTAAGCGAAACAGGGCCGGGGGGCGCTTGCCCCCCGGCCTTTTGCTTGGTTGCAGCAAATCCGCAAGACATCGAAAAATCTGCTTTCCTTCGCCACGGCGCTCGGCTAAACACCGCGCCACCAAGCCTTGGCGTGCGGTCGTGGCGGAATTGGTAGACGCGCAGCGTTGAGGTCGCTGTGGGGTAACACCCGTGAAAGTTCGAGTCTTTTCGACCGCACCAACTTGCCTCTCTTCGGAACCATCGCCCAACGGAGCTTCTGGCGCTGACCCCGGAAATCCGGGCCCGCGCAAGCTGCCTTGGGGCAGGGGGTTATGCTGCTGCGCAGAAATTAGGCTGCAATGGCAGAAAACAGGCTATAGCGACATTTACCTACTGGTCGCTTGCGATGCGCAAATTGCCGCTTTTGGCGGATAAACTCCCTACAAGTCGAAAATCATGGCCCGCAGTGCCGCTGTGTGGATCTGGGCTGAACAGACGGGTTGTTTTTTTATTGGGCCTTCGATTTAGTTGCGGCAGGGGACACCAAAAACAAAAGCCGAACGGGGAGCCCGAAGTGACCGAAAGCAATACCGCCCGAAAAGGCGATGGCTTTGTCGTATTTGATCGTGTGCAGAAAAGCTACGACGGGCAGACCCTCGTCGTCAAAGACCTGAACCTTTCGATAGCGAAGGGCGAGTTTCTGACCATGCTTGGGCCTTCGGGGTCTGGCAAAACCACTTGTCTGATGATGCTTGCAGGTTTTGAAACCGCGACGCATGGCGAAATCAGGCTAGATGGGCAACCCATCAATCAGGTGCCGCCGCACAAGCGCGGCATTGGCATGGTGTTCCAGAACTACGCGCTGTTTCCGCACATGTCGGTGGGCGAGAATATGGCCTTTCCGCTCGAGGTGCGCGGGATTGGCAAATCGGAGCGCGAGGCCAAGGTCAAGCGGGCGCTTGATATGGTGCAGATGGGCGACTTTGCGCATCGCCGCCCCGCGCAGCTTTCGGGTGGCCAACAGCAACGCATCGCGCTGGCACGCGCCTTGGTGTTCGACCCCAAACTGGTGCTGATGGATGAACCCCTCGGCGCGCTCGACAAGCAGCTCCGCGAGCATATGCAGTTTGAAATCAAGCACTTGCACGACAACCTCGGGCTGACCGTCGTCTATGTCACGCACGATCAGGGCGAGGCGCTGACCATGAGCGACCGAGTCGCCGTGTTCAACGACGGCGTGATCCAGCAGCTCGATGCGCCAGATGAGCTATACGAGCGCCCGCGCAACAGTTTCGTTGCGCAATTCATTGGCGAAAACAACAAGCTGCCCGGCGTGATCGAGCAGATCGAGGGCAACAACGCGCTGGTGCGGCTGAACACCGGCGAATTGATCGATGCAACTCCAGTCAACGTTACGCGCAAGGGCCAGAAAACGCTGGTATCGGTGCGCCCCGAGCGGGTGGAGTTCAAGCCCGAGATGATGCCCCAAGGCGCGCATATGATCGACGCCGAGGTGATCGAGTTGATCTACATGGGCGACATTCTGCGCGCCCGTCTGCATGTGGCGGGAACCTCGGATTTCGTGATGAAGATGCGCAACACGATTGGCCAGACCCGTCTTTCACCGGGCGAGGCCGTGAAGATCGGATGGCACCCGCAAGATGCCCGCGCGCTTGATCCCTAAGCCGTTACCCGGCGCAAGGCGCAAATGCGCCGCGTGAAAAAGCTGCGATCAACGCAGCAAACTTGAAGAAACGACAAGACCAACAACCAGGGAGACTGCAATGAAAAAGATCCTGACCGTCACTTCTGCCCTGATCGCCGTCGGTGCTGCCGCCAGCGCGCAGGAACTCAACGTCGTCTCGTGGGGCGGCGCTTACACGAAAAGCCAAGTCGAAGCCTACCACAAGCCCTTCACCGAAATGACCGGTATCCGCGTCAACTCGATCGACGCCGACAACCCGGTGGTGCCGCTGAAGGCGCAGGTCGAGGCCAAGAACGTCACTGGCGATCTCTTTGACATCGAGCTTTCCGACGCCGTGCGCATGTGTGACGAAGGCTTGCTTGAGCCGATCGACCCGGCGATGCTGCCGCCCGCACCCGATGGCACCCCCGCGACCGAAGACTTCGTGCCCGGTGCGCTTTCCGAATGCGCGGTGGCGACGATCGTGTGGTCCACGGTGTTTGCCTATGACGAATCGAAGTTCCCCGGCGAAAAGCCGTCGACCATCGCCGATCTTTTCGACACCACGCGTTTCCCCGGCAAGCGTGGCCTGAAGAAGGGCCCGAAATCGACGCTAGAGATGGCGCTGATGGCCGATGGCGTGCCCGCCGCCGAAGTCTATGCCGTGCTGTCCACTCCCGAAGGCGTGGACCGTGCCTTCGCCAAGCTCGACACCATCAAATCCGACGTGATCTGGTGGGAAGCGGGCGCGCAGCCCCCGCAACTGCTGGCCGATGGCGAGGCGGTGATGGTCACCGCCTATAATGGCCGTATTTTTGATGCGATCGCCGCCGAGGGTAAACCCTTCCAGATCGTTTGGGATGGCCAGTACATGGACTTCGACCTCTGGGCGATTCCGAAAGGCGCGCCGCACCTTGAAGACGCGATGAAGTTCCTTGCCTTCTCGACCGACACCCAGCGTCTAGCCGATCAGGCCAAGTGGATCAGCTATGGCCCGGCGCGCAAATCGTCCTCGGCACTGGTTGGCCTTTATCAGGACGGCAAGACCGAGATGGCACCACATATGCCCACCAACCCGGCGAACATGGGCAATGCCCTGGTCAACGACTTCGAGTTCTGGGCGGACCACGATTCCGAGCTCAGCGCCCGCTTTGCCGCATGGCTGGCTGGTTGAACTTGAAATGGGGGCGGCGCTTACGCGCCGCCCCATCCACTTTGCCTGAAAGTCGCGCCCCATGTCCGACGCCCCGGCCCATTTGACCACCGCCGATGGCCAGCCGCTGCAAACGGCGCTGGCACGCTCGCAAGCGCGGCTGCGCCGCCGCGCCTTTCTGCTGGTAGCGCCGCTTTTTCTGTTCGTGCTCATCACCTTCGTGGTGCCGATCGGGCAGATGCTGTTTCAATCGGTTTACAACCCCGGATTCATCGAAATCGAAAACCGCGATACCGGCGAGGTCACGCCGTTGATGACGAATGTCACCGCGTGGTTCGAGGCCAACCCCCAGGGCACCGCGCCTGACGAGGCGGCCTATGCCGCCCTCGCCGCCGACCTCAAGCACCTCAAGGAGATGCGCGCCGGCGGCGTGGTGGGCGAGCGGATCAACTACGATGTTCCCGGCACCCGCTCGCTGTTCACTTCGAGCGTGCGCAACGCCGACAAGTTGGAACCGCCCTACCTTGAATCTGTTCCCGCCGCCGATGCGCGCTGGGCCGATCCGCTGGTCTGGCGTGCCATGCGCAGCGCGTCGAGCGGTTTCACGGTGCAATTCTACCTCAATGCGCTGGATCTGACGCGCGATGGCAACGGTGAAATCGTGCGCATCGACGAAAAGGAGCGCGTCTATATTCTGCTGTTCACGCGCACGCTCGCGCTTTCGGCGGCGATCACGGCGATCTGCCTCGTGCTCGCCTTTCCGATTGCGCATCTGCTGGCCACCCTGCCTTTGGCAAAATCGAACTTGCTGATGGTGCTGGTACTGCTGCCGTTCTGGACATCGCTTCTGGTGCGCACGACCTCGTGGATGGTGCTGCTGCAAAGCCAAGGCGTGGTGAACGACATCATGGTGGCGCTGGGTATCATCGGCGACGATGGCCGGATTCAGATGATGTACAATCGGATCGGCACGATCGTCGCTATGACGCATATCCTGCTGCCCTTCATGGTGCTGCCGCTTTACTCGGTGATGCGCCCGATTCCGCCAACCTATGTGCGCGCCGCGCGCTCGTTGGGGGCCACCTCGTGGACAGCATTCCGCCGGGTCTATCTGCCGCAGACGCTTCCGGGCATTGCTGCGGGCGCGCTGTTGGTCTTTATCCTCGCGGTCGGCTACTACATCACCCCGGCCTTGGTTGGCGGTGCTGACGGACAGCTGATTTCCAACCTGATCGCCTTCCACATGCAAAAATCGCTGAACTGGTCACTTGCGGCGGCGCTGGCCAGCCTGCTGCTGTTCGGGGTGCTGGTGCTCTACTGGCTCTACGACCGCCTGATCGGCATCGACAACATGAAGCTCGGCTGACCCATGATCTGGAACCGCTGCTATCTGATTGCTGAAATATCCCCTAGCCGCCGGGGCATTGCCGCGCCTTTGACATGGCGCAATCCCCCGGCACCCGAGCACAAAAGGAACGCGTGATGGCACTTCCTTCCTACGCAAGCCCGCTCGAACGGATTTGGCACGCTACCTATCTGGTGATCTGCGTGCTGGTCTTTCTGTTCCTGATCGCGCCGATCCTTGTGATCATTCCGCTGTCGTTCAACGCCGAGCCCTATTTTACCTTTACCGACAAGATGGTGGCATTCGACCCCGAGGGCTATTCGCTGCGCTGGTATGACAGCTTGCTGACCTTTGGCATGCAAAACCCCGATGCGCCGCGCGATTCTTCGTGGTGGTCGGATGTCTGGCACAACACCACTTGGCTGCGGGTCACCAAGAACTCGATCATCATCGGTTTCTTCGCCACCATTCTCGCGACCGTGCTGGGCACGCCGGCGGCACTTGGCCTTTCGCGCCCTGAAATGCCCTACCGGCGGTTGATTATGGGGGTGTTGATCTCGCCGATGATCGTGCCGTTGATCATTACCGCGACGGGGTTGTTCTTCTTTTACTCCAACCCCTGCGCGCTTTTGGTGCCCTTGGGGTTGCCTGCCGATTGCGGCAGGCTGGCGGGCACCTATCTGGGCGTGATCCTTGCACATGCGACGCTGGGCATTCCCTTTGTCATCATCACCGTTACCGCCACGCTGACCGGGTTCGACCATTCGCTGACCCGCGCTTCGGCGGCACTGGGTGCCAACCCGCGCACGACCTTCTTCAAGGTGGTGATGCCGCTGATCATGCCGGGGGTGATCTCGGGCGCGCTGTTTGCCTTTGTCACCTCATTTGACGAAGTGGTGGTTGTTCTGTTCGTGGCCGACCACACGCAGCAAACCATCCCACGGCAAATGTGGAACGGAATCCGCGAACAGATCAGCCCGCAGATCCTTGCGGTGGCCACAATCCTTGTGGTGATTTCGGTGGCGCTGCTGACCACGGTCGAACTTCTCCGCCGTCGCTCTGAACGCCTGCGCGGTGTCGCGCCGCGCTGAAGCGGCTGGGTCTGGCCCCACCTAGCCGCCCCTCAGGGCAGGATGGCAAGCCATGCCCAGACCGTGAAGATCGAGGCGGCGGTGGCGATCAGCACGCTAGAGGCTGCAACCCGCCGCGCTGCGCCATACATATTGGCGAATAGATAGGCGTTCACCCCCGGAGCCATCGCCGCGGTCACAACTGCGGAACGCAGCGCCGCGGTTTCCAGCCCGAAGCCCCAGCGCCCGAGCCCGTAGGCCACCGCCGGATGCACGATCAGCGATAGCCCCGTGACCATGCCAATCGCCTTCATATCGCCTTCGGGGCGATATCGGAACAGAACCCCGCCAAGGCCGAACAGCGCGGTTGGCAGCGCCGCGTTGGCCATCATGTCCACCGCAGCCCAGATAGAGCCGTGCAACGCCAGCCCCGACAGGTTGACCACAAAGCCCGCAAGGATGCCGATGACCATCGGCGTCTTCAAGATTCCCGAAAGCGCATTCAGGGCAACCCTGCCCATCGTCGCGCCCGAGCCGTGGCTGCGCACCCCTTCCATCAACGTGATGCCAAAGGTGTAAAGCAGCGGCGAATGGATCGAAATGATGGCGAAGTTACCCGCCAGTGCCGAGGTACCATAGGCGCGTTCCGTAATCGGGATGCCAAGCAGCAACGAGTTGGAAAACAGGCAGCAAAAGCCGATTGCTACCGCATCCGGCGTCGAGCGCCCAAACAGCACCCGCGCCCCCATCAGCCCCAGCCCGAACGCCGTGAAGGCACCCGCGTAGAAAGAGATCATCAGCCCCGGGTCATACGAGTTGCCCAGATCGAGCTTGGCGATCGAGCGGAACAACAGCACCGGCACCGCGAAACTTTGCGCAAAGCGCATGACGCCATCGACCGCGCTTTCAGAAAAAAGACCGCGCCACGCCACGACGTAGCCAAAACCGATCACCAGAAACACCGGCAGGATGACGTCAATCAGTGCCGTCATCAGATGTCGAACTCCAGCACCATACCGTCATAGGCGGGCACCACATGCGCAGGGGTTTCGGCGGCCACCCGGTCATGGTCGAGGTCAATGTGCATGTTGGTCAGCACCGCGCGCGCCGGGGCCGCGCGGGCAATCCATTCTAGCGCGCCGGCCAGATGCACATGCGTCGGGTGCGGCTTGCGCCGCAGCGCATCGAGCACCCAGCACTCCAGCCCCTCCAGAAGTGGCCAAGATGCTGCCGGGATTTCCGAGACATCGGGAATATATGCGAGCGATCCGATGCGGAACCCCAGCGCGTCGATATCGCCATGCCGCACGGCAATAGGGGTAAAGCCGATAGGCCCGCCCGCACCATGAATCTCGAACGGTTCGCGGATGGTGTGAAGGTCGCAGATCGGCGGGTAGGAACTGTCGGCGGGCTGCACGAAGGCATAGCCGAACCGCGACATCAACGATTCCTGCGTTTCGCCATCGGCCCAGACCGGTATCCGCGCGCCGGTGTTGTAGGTAATCTGGCGAATATCATCGAGCCCGTTCACATGGTCGGCGTGGGCATGGGTGAAAACCACCGCATCCAGCACCGATACGCCCGCGTCGATCAGTTGCGCGCGCATGTCGGGGCCAGTGTCGATCAGCGCGCGCGTCACCCCGTGCGGCCCCGACCGCTCGACCAGAACCGAGCAGCGACGGCGCGTATTGCGCGGGTTGGCAGGGTCGCACTCGCCCCAGTGCCCGCCGATCCGCGGCACACCGCCGGATGAGCCGCACCCCAGAATGGTAAAGCGCAGCCGGGTCATGCCGTGGCCCCCGAGCGGGTGAACAGCCGGTCGAAATTGGCTGAAGTGGCGGCGGCAAACTCGGCAAGGCTCAGCCCGTAAAGCGCGGCACCCACGGCGGCGGTATCGGCGACATATGCAGGTTCGTTGCGCCGCCCGCGGTGCGGCGGCGGTGCCAGATAGGGCGCGTCGGTTTCCACCAGAATCCGATCAAGCGGCGCTGCGGCAAAGATGTCGCGGATGTCCTGACTTTTAGGGAATGTGGCGATGCCGGACATCGACAGATAAAAACCAAGATCAAGCGCCACGCGCGCCAGTTCGGCTGAAGACGAAAAGCAGTGCATGACACAGCCGAACGCGCCCGCGCGGTGCTCTTCGGTCAAGATTTGTGCCATATCGTCATCAGCGGCGCGGGAATGGATAATCAGCGGCAGCCCGGTCTGGCGCGCCGCCTCGATGTGGATGCGCAGGCTTTGTTGCTGCGCCACGGCGCTTTCGGCGGTGTAGTAATAATCCAGCCCGGTTTCACCGATGCCGACAAACTTCGGATGCGCGGCAAGCGCCACCAGCTCCGCGACGCTGACCGGGGCATCCTCGCCTGCGCGCATCGGGTGCGTGCCTGCGGCCCAATAAAGCCCTTCATGCGCATCGGCCATCGTGCGAACCCGGTCCACATTGTCCATCCGGGTACAGATCGTGACCATCCGTGTCACGCCTGCGGCGCGCGCGCGGGCGATCAACTCCACCAGATCATCGTCGAAGTCGGGAAAATCGAGGTGGCAATGGCTATCGACGAGGGCGGGCGGGGTTGGCATCGGCCGTTCCTTGGCTCAGGCAGCGGCTGCGGCCGCCGAAATATGCAACACCATATCCATGACCAGCGCGGCGGGGTCAAGGTTCACCGCCCGTGCACGTCGCGCCCGCGCGCCAAGTTCTTGTTGTAATTGCGCCCAGCGGCGCGCATCGGCCAGCCCGGCCGCCAGCCGCTTGCAGACAGCAGCTTCGCCCGGTGCGGCCTCGATGCCAAGGTCGCCGGTCACCCCGGCGCGTGCCAATCGTGTCAGAAACAGATCAAAGAAGTCGAGCATCAGATCGAAGCGCGCGTCCTGCCCCTTGCCCGCGGCGAGGTCGGAAAATGCGAGCGCCGCGGTGCGGTCGAACCGCGGCTGATCGGCCATCAGCGCCACAAGGCGCGCGTAGAGATTGAGCCCGTCGAGTTCGGCAATCCGCAGCGCGGCACCTACCGACCCGCCAGAAAGCGCGGCCATCGCCTCGGGCGCATTGGTCTCGACCCCTGCTTGCGCCAAGGCCTTCGCCATGTCGGCAGGTTCCAATGGCAGCGCGCGCAGTTCGCGGCAGCGCGAGCGAATGGTTGGCAAAAGCCGCGCGGGCTGATGCGCAATCATCAGGAACGTCACATTTGCGGGCGGCTCTTCAAGCATTTTCAGCAATGCGTTGGCCGCCGAATTGTTCAACTCGTCAGCAGCATCGACAATAATCACCCGCCGTCCGCCATCAACCACCGAAAGCTGCAAGAACCCCTTGAGCTTGCGCGCCTCCTTGACGAGGATTTCGCTGGCGATGGCGGTTTCCTTGTCATTCAGCCCGCGCCGCAGCAAAAACAGTCTTGGTTCGGACAATGCGTGTATGCGCCGCACCACCGGGTGGTCGGGTGCCACATCAAGGCTGTCAGGCGGGGGAGGTGCGAACATTTCACCCGGTTCGGGTGTGGCCAGCAAAAACCGCGCGATCCGCCACGCCAGCGTTGCCTTTCCCACCCCACGCGGGCCGGCGATCAGCCAAGCGTGGTGCAAGCGCTGCGCAGCAAAAGCTGCCAGAAACTCGGCCTCGGCGCGGTCTTGGCCAAAAAGCCGCTCAGTTTCGCGTGGATGCGCAGCGCCCGGCGCGCGGTCGGGTTCTGGAAACTCTGCGTCAGCCGCGCTCATGTGCTGGCCGGTGCGCCAAGCGCAAGGCGCGTTGCCGCCGCCACGTCGCGCGCCACATCCTCTGGCGCGCGGGTGCCGTCGATCACGCGAAAGCGCGTGGAAAACTCTTTGGCCAGCGCCAGAAAACCTTCGCGCATCCGCTGCTGCATACCCAGCCCGAAATCCTCGAACCTCTCTTCATGCCCTTTGCGCGCCAGCGCGCGGCCCAACCCCTCGGCGGGGTCGATATCGACAAGGAAGGTCAGGTCTGGCTCGACGCCGATCATCATTTGGTGCAGGGCATCGACGGTGCTGCGCAGATCGCCGCGCGTAAGGCCCTGATACATCCGCGTGCTATCGGCAAAGCGGTCGCAGATGACGATCCGGCCCGCGGCCAGTGCAGGGCCGATTGTGCGCTCCAGATGGTCGCGGCGGGCTGCGGTGAACAACAATATCTCGGTTTCCGCAGACCAGCGGTCGGGCGACCCCTCCAGCACAAGGTGGCGGATTTCTTCGGCGCCGGGGCTGCCACCGGGTTCGCGCGTTACCAGCACGTCGTGGCCCTCGGCCCGCAGGGTTTCGGCCAAAAGGCGCGCCTGGGTCGATTTGCCCGAACCGTCGATGCCCTCGAAGCTGATGAACATGCCCGCCTCAGCCGCCGACGGCTTCGGCGAACTTGGCCGCAAGCCGCGCGAAAGCGGCGCGAAGGCGCACAGAGACCCCGCCCGCGGCAACTTCATTGGCGGCAATCAGCGGCACACGCTTGGTTCCCGCAATCCCCGGCACTTCGATCACCAACTCGCCCAGCACCTGCCCGGCGGCGATGGGTGCTGTGATGGGGGCGTCAAAGATCGCCTCTGCGGTAATGCCTTCGGCTGCGGGAACGGCCGGCACCAGCGTGCGTAATTCCTGTGCGGCCACCAAGGACACTTCGCTTTCCGCCCCAAGCCAGACCGGAGCCGAAGCGACAGGTGCATCCTTTGCAAACAGAGTCTTCAGCAGAAACTGCCGAAAGGCCCAGGCACTGATCTGTTCGGCCTCGCGCGCGCGGTCAGCCTCGCTGTCGAGCCCCGAGATCACGAAGACGATCCGCCGCTCACCCTGCATTACCGAACCGACCAGCCCATAGCCCGCCTCTTGGGTGTGGCCGGTTTTCATGCCATCGGCACCAATGCCCATGCCCAAAAGCGGGTTGCGGTTGTTCTTGTTGGCCTCAGAGCGGTCTTTGTAATTGTATTCGGTCTCGGCAAAGACCGGATAATACTCTGGAAACTCGACGATGATGCGGCGCGCAAGCTCGCCCAGATCTCGCATGCTCATAAGCTGCATCGGGTCGGGCCAGCCGGAAGCATTGGCAAAAGTCGAGTTCATCATGCCAAGGCTGCGGGCACGTTCGGTCATTTGCGCCGCGAAACTGTCTTCGCTGCCGGCAAGCCCTTCTGCCACCACGACGCAGGCATCATTGCCCGAATTGATGATGATGCCGTGGATCAGCTCTTCCACAGTGGGTCGGTCGGATTCGTTGAGAAACATGGTCGAGCCGCCCATCGACTTGGCGCGCGTCGATACTGCGAACCGCGTGTCGAGCGAAACGCGGCCGTCGCGCAGGGCTTCGTAGAGCATGTAGAGCGTCATCAGCTTTGACATCGACGCAGGCGGCATCGGCGCGTCGGCGTTCTTTTCCAGCAACACGGTGTCGGATGCAAAGTCATACACCCAGGCCGCGCGGGCGGCGGTTTCAAAGGCGCGCACGGGTGTTGCCGCGATCAGCGCGGCGACGAACGCGGTTAGCAGTGTGCGGAGAACGGGGTGAAGCATCGGGCTCTTTCGCTGGCTCAGTTGGAAACGGCGTAGGCGTCGGTATAGCCAAGCGACTTGACCTTGGCCAAAAGCGGTGCCCGCTCGGCGGCGCTTGCTGCCGGGCCGGCGATCACGCGCCAGAAGGTTTTGCCGTGGCTGGTTCCGGTCTTGATCAGGGCGCCAAGCCCGGCGCTGCGCATCTGTTCGGCCGCGCGGTTGGCATTGGCCTCGACGCTGAAGATGCCGATTTGCACATAAGCTTGGGTCAGCGTGGTGGCGGTTGATGTGGCGGCGGGTGCCACCGAAGGGGGCGCTGCTGCCGCTGCGGGTGCCGCGGCTTCGGCGGCAGCAATCGCCGCCGCAGCGGTGTCGGTGACGCTTTCAAGCGGCGTGGCGCTGATTGCATCGGGTGCCGTGGCAACCGGGGCAGGGGCTGGGTCTGCTGCAATTTCCTCGCGCCGCAGTGCCGTTACCGAAAGCTCGACCGGTTGCCCGGCCAGCACGCCAAGCGCCGCCGCGGCTTCGGAAGAAACCTGTATGCGCGGGCCCGGTGATGCTCGCTCGCGTCGGAACAGCGCGCCGATCACGAACTTGCCGTTCGCGGCGTTGCGGATGATGACGCGTTCGGGGCTGGTCACGCTTGCATCGGCTACCCAGACCCCACCCAGCGAAGGACGCCCATCCCAGAGGCCCTGATCGGTCAGCGAAAAGACCTCGGGTGCCTCGACATCGCGTTCGACAAGACGAGTGGTCACCTCGGCCTCCGGCAGGCCTTGGGTCGCGGCATCGCCGCCACCCGGTTGCGTGCCTTCGCCGCAGCTTGCCAGCCCCAGCCCCGTTGCCAGAAACGCCAACGTCAAGCTGATCCGCGCCTTGGTCATTCATGCCCCCTTCGCGCGGCTGGTCGCCGCGTCTGTCTGATACTGCCCCGCAAGCCCGTTGGCCTGTTGCCGCGCGCGAACTCTACCTGCTTCGCCGCATCAAGAAAAGTGCGCATGCGGCGGCTGGCGGTTTTGTGCCCCTGTCGCACATCGGGCCACCAAAGGCGTGTAAAAGCGCATGTTTGCGGCCCGTCTGCGTGGCTTTGGCGCACGAAAAGGTGTATGTTGGGCGCAGCCCGGAGTGGCAGGTCAGTAACGATCATTGGTTTCAGCCCCCGGCTTGGGGCGGGGAAAGCTTGGGGAGGGCACATCATGGCAAATATCCGCACTATTCAGCGTGTTGCAGCTGCGTTGGCAGCGTTGCTGGCTTCGGCGGTCGCGGCTGCTGCGGTTGAGGCCGTTTCGACCACGTGGCTCAACGTGCGTTCCGGCCCCGGAACGGGCTTTGCCGTGCTGACCACGCTGGCACCCGATATGGTGGTAGAGGTGACAGAGTGCCAAGACAACGGCTGGTGCTATGTCGAGCATATCGGGCCAAGCGGCTGGGTTTCGTCAACCTATCTCGCGGCACCACCCGCAGCAGGCGGTGGCAATTCCGATTGCCGCCTCAATCTCTCGCTTACCCCAAGCGGACCAAAGCTCGAATTGCTGTGTGGTTCGGGCAGTGTGACGCTGCCATTGCCCGGTGCCACGCCAGAGCCGCCAGCGCCGCCCGTCGGTGATCAAGCGTGTTTCTACCTTGATATCAACTATGGCGGGCAAGAGTTCTGCTACGGCGTCGGCACGATGAACTCGCTCAACGCAACCTTCAATGATCGCATATCCTCCGTGCGTCTGATGGGTGTCGCCAAGGCGCGGCTGTGTGACGCCACCAATCTTGGCGGGCCGTGTTTTACCATTGCCGCCGATACACCGGCGCTGGCGGTGGCCATCAACGACAAGGCATCGTCGCTGGCAGTCTACACCGGCACATGGCTTGAAGTCGTGCCGATGCCGCTGATGCCGATCATCCCGCTTGCGCCAGTAACCCATTCTTCAGGTGCGATCGATCTGCACCAGACCTTCACCGCCAACCTTGATAACGGTTCGGTCGGCGGTGCCGGGGTCGATCTCTGGTATCGCGCGGCGACCGCCACCGAGAAGTTCCTTGCGCCGCGCAACGGTGCGCAACTTGCGCTCGGCAATGGCTCTAACCGTGGTTTGGCGGGGTGCCGCATCGCCTCGTACAGCGGTGCCGAGATTCCGCTTTCGGCGATTCCGGTGGGAACCTATGTCTGCGTGAAGACCAGCGAGGGGCGCACGGCGCAGATTCGCCTGAACGGCTACGCGGGCACCACCATGAAACTCGGCTACACCACTTGGGCCAATTAAGCGCGTTTCGGGGCGGTCAAGGGGCCGCCCCATTCCGCTGGCGCGCACACCCTTTCGCCGGGCTTTCAGAATCGCTCAGAACACGCTAAGGCCCTGCCCGTCCAGGCTGGCCGCACCCAAAACACGCGCGGGTTGCACCAGCATCACCTCGGAAGGGTGGCAGAGTGGTCGATTGCTGCGGTCTTGAAAACCGCCGATGTGCAAGCATCCGTGGGTTCGAATCCCACCCCTTCCGCCACTTGCCCCTGTAAAAGCGTTCTCCGATCCGGCTGCGGCCGTTTTTTTGTTGTTTTCGGGGGTTATGCGGCTGGGGCTAAGCGCCGGCACCGCTGCCAAGTGGCGCAGAAGCAGCATTCTCAGCGCCGTAAGTCTGGGCCGCTTGGTGAGTAGCTAGCAAGTGCTGGAAAACTCAAGAGATATTTGTCGTTTTAACTCGACGCTTCGATCCCAGAGGCGTTCGTGGGATGGAGCATGAGCGATCGTTGGAAGGGTGGCATAGGCTCAAAGACAGGTTAGCTGTCAGACCTGCGCGCGGCGCGCTTGCGAGGGCTTTCCTGCAAGATGGCGCGGATACGGACCCAAGTCTTGCGGCCGATGATCGCGTTGTGCTTGCCGCTCGGGCTTATGCCTATGCGCCTGTAGTCTGCCTCGGCACCCCGCAGACCGATTTCTTTACATGGGCCGTGCCTTCGTAGGGGCAGGCCAAGCCTCAGCTGCAAGAGCAATCCCGTGGCAGGTCACGATCTCCGGATGGTTGTCTTTCAACGACGGCGATTATTCTGACGACGCCAGCAGTCGTGATGCTTGGAGTATTCCTTCCCAGATCAGATCCAGCGCCGCGCCAAGAGACAGGTCATCTTCGTTCTCCCAAAGGAAAATCGCCCTTGGGATTGCGTCGATGATACTGCTGGCGAGCGTGGCGGCTGTCTGGCGATCATTCACGCGACGGCACAGACACTCGGTGAGTTCGCGGCGCTCCTGGCGTTGAAAATCTTCGAGGATACCTCTCAGCTTTTCGTTTGCACGAAGGACTTCTCCTACCATTCTGAGAACAGGCTCATCCCCGGTCAAGGCCTCCATGTGCTTGTCCAGAAACAGCTTTATGTCGCGCGCCAGCGATCCCGTGCCGTCGCGGAGGGCGGCCTTGCCTTCCTCGCAGAAGGCCAGAGGCGCCCCGACCGCGGCCGCCTCCTTGTTCGGGAAATAATTGAAAAAGGTCCGCGTGCTGACCCCCGCCGCCGCGGCGATTTCTTCCGTAGTAATCGATTCAAGGCCGTGCTGAATCGCCAGTTTCAGGGTGGCCAGCTGGATCTCCCGCGCCGTTGCTAGCCGCCGTCTTTCTCGTAACGAAAGCGTCATCTGTAAGTTCCTTGCATAGTGTGCAATGTGTGCGTATTAGGCAAATCATATCGGGCGGTCAAGGATTGGAAGCAGATGAAGGTCAGTGTTTGGAACATGATTGGCGTGGTGCTCGTGCTAGCGGGCTCTGCTACGATGATAAATGCACAACCTGCGCCCATGGGGCAATCGGGGGCGATGAAAATCGAAGTCGGCGTCGTCGAGATGACGCTGCAGGAGATTCCGCGTGTCGTGACCTCGCCGGGGCGAGCGGTCGCGTTTCAGCAGGTAGAGGTGCGCCCCCGCGTGGGCGGGGTGATTGAAGAAATACTCTTCACGCCGGGACAGGTGCTTAATGTTGGTGATCCCTTGTTCAGGATCGACGATGCTGCGTATCTCGCAGCTGTAGCGAGTGCCCGTGCGAACGTTGCCACCGCAGAAGCCAATCTTCCTGTGTTTCAATCCGCATATGATCGTGCCGAGCAATTGGCTGGCAGTG
>NZ_JBFHIA010000028.1:0-18456 GCF_041596715.1 Phaeovulum sp. | reverse complement strand
TCCGCAACCAGATCGAACTCGACCTGTAGCACCGGTGCCACCACCATCTGCGCGATCCGCTCGCCGTGGCCGATCACGAAAGCCTCTGCCCCGAGGTTGACCACGATCACGCCAAGCGGCCCGCGATAGTCGCTGTCGATGGTGCCGGGGCTGTTGGCCAGCGTAAGCCCATGCTTCAGCGCAAGGCCGGAACGCGGGCGCAGTTGCACCTCGAACCCTGGCGGGATCTCGACCCGCAGCCCGGTGGGCACCAGCACCCGCTGCATCGGTGCCAGCCGCAGCCCTTGCGCGCGCGCCTCGGGCGGCAGGTTGGCGCGCAGGTCAGCCCCTGCCGCGCCCGCGGTTTCATAGGCGGGCAGCGGCACCGCCGCATCAGCCCAAGCCTCGCGCAGAACCCTGATCGTCGTCATTGCCCGCCCTCCATCGCGCGCCATCGCCCATCTGGCCCACGCGCCAGCCGAGGTGTTGCCATCGCCCCCACCACGCGCAGCGTCGGAAAGGGCGACGCCGCCAGCGTTGCGCGCCACCCCTCGCCTTGCAGCATCGCAAAGGCCGCAACTTGCGGCGTGATCCCGGCGCGCGCCAAAAGCCGCAGCACCGCGCCAAGCGTGCGCCCCGAACTTGCCACATCATCGACCAGCGCCACGCGGCGCCCTTCGAACAGCGGCAACATGCGCGGGTCAAGATAGACACGCTTCATCTGCTCGGGGCTGGTGATCGAGTTCATCGGCTCGCTCAGCGCCTCGTCATACCAGAACTTGCGCGAGGTGCCCAAGGCCACCATTCGCGCATGCCCCAGCGCGCGCGCCACACCCGCCGCAAGCGATAGCCCAAGCGTTGGCACGCCCACCACGACCTCGGGCGCAAAAGGGCGCGCAGCATCGGCCATCGCGGCCACTAGCGCCTCTTCAACCACAAAACTCGCCTGATTGACGATCAACGAAGCCACTGCCGCCTGCCCGTCCCCCGGCAACACCCGCACCGGCAGCGCAACCTGACGCCCATCAGGCAGCGTGCCGGGGTAAACCTTGCCCCAGCCCCCCGCCTCGGGCTGGATCGTGCCGGGCGGGTACAAATCTTGCCAAAAGCCGTGCGGATGCTCGATCATTGCGCAGCACGACCCAGATGCGCGGCCAAAAGCGCCAGCGCGCCCGCGCCATCAACCCGCAACGCCACCTGCACGGGCGGTGCCGCACCATCGGGCGAAAGCGTGCCCGCCTCGCGCCCCGCAGACAGATCGACCGAAAGCCCCATCGGCTCGCAACCAAACAGCGCAGGGTTTTCGGCCAGCAGCATCACGCAAGGGTCATGCAACGGACGGCTGGAGGCCAAGGCCCCGGCGACGGTCGTGCTTTCGAAATAGGCCTGAACCAGTTCTGCCGTGGCTATGCCCGCAGGCCGCCCGGTTGCATGCAGAGCGGCCAGATAGGGCGCATCGGCCCGCACTTGGCGCGTTGCATCAAGCGGTATCAGCCACATCGGCAGGCCCGCACGCAGCACGATCTCGGCCGCCTCGGGGTCGGCGGCGATGTTGAACTCGGCGCGTGGCCCAACGTTGCCCGCCTCATGAATCACCCCACCCATGGCGATCAGGCGACCAATGCGCGCAGCCGCGTCGGGGTGTTCGCGCACCAGCCGCGCGATGTTCGTCATCGGCCCAAGCGCCAGCACATCGACGCTACCCGCAGGCTCACGCCGCAAAAGCGCCGCCAGCCATTCGACAGCGCCTTGCGATGCGGACACCAAGGGCGCTGGCAGCGATACCCCGCCCAACCCGTCATTGCCGTGGATATCGGACGCGTCATAGCCCTTGCGCGCCAGCGGTGCTGCGGCCCCCGCCACCACCGGCACATCCGCCCGCCCCATCAGCGCAAGCAGCCCGCCCGCGTTGCGCGTGGTCGTCGCAATGCCGATATTTCCCGCCACCGTGGTCAGGCCCAGCACCTCGAACGCAGGCGACGAAAGCGCGTAAAGAATGGCTACGGCATCGTCTATACCCGGATCGGTGTCGATCACCGCGCGGATTTTTGTCATCTTGGCCCCCTTGCATCGCCCCCCTCTTTCATAGTGAAACGGCGCGCATCCACAAGAGAGCGGTGCGAGGAGTTCCAATGCCCAATCTGCCCGACGATCTTTTGTTCGATGCCGCCGATGAAGTGGCGCTACGCCAAGACCTTGTGCAAGTGGCGCTTGGCCGAAGGGCGGCTGACCGGATTCTGCGCGTGGGTCGGCTGCTTGATGTCGCCAGCCGCAGCTGGCTTGATGATGCTGAAATCGTCATCCGTGGCCGCCGCATCGCCTATGTCGGCCCGCGTGGCAGCTACCCCGGCACCGCCGCCGAAGTGGTCGAACGCCCCGGCCTTGCCGCCGTGCCCGGCTTTGGCGAGGTGCACAAGCACATCGAAAGCGCGCATCTGACGCCGGAATATGAGGCCGCACTGGTGCTGCCGCGCGGTTGCACCTGGACTTGCGAGGCCAGCCACGAGTTTTCCAACGTCAACGGCGCGAAAAACCTAGAGTTTTGGCTGACCGCACGGCGCGCGGGCAGCCCGGCCAAGATCTTTCCGCTGCCCGGTTCCGCCGTGCCGCCCACGGCTTACGAGGGCGGCGGCGGCTATTTTGGCGGCGCCGAGCAAGCCGCCTTCATGGCCAACCCGATGGTGGCGGGGCTGGATGAGGTGATGGATTGGCCCGCGCTGACGCGGCCCGAAAACCCCTCGCACGCGCGGCTCTGGGGCATGATCGAGGCTACATTCGCCGGGCGCGGCGTGGTCGAGGGGCACGGCTCTGGCCTGCGCGATCTGCCGGCGATCAACGCATTCGCCGCCGCAGGGCTTGCCTCGGACCATGAGGCGTGGACGCCTGAAGAGGCTTGGGACAAGCTGACCCACGGCATCTTCTTGCAGATCCGCCCCCATTCCATGCCCGAGATCATCGGCGGGCTTCTGGCGCGCGGCCTTGCCGATTGGAGCCAAGTCGCCTTTGCCACCGATGACCGCCCGGCGCAGGACACGCTTGCGATGGGTGCCACCGACCACAATGTGCGGCTGGCGATTGCCAGCGGCCTTGCACCCGAAATAGCCATCCAATGCGTGACGCTGAACCCCGCGCGGCACATGCGCCTGACCCCTTGGGTGGGCAGCATTGCGGCAGGCCGCTATGCCGATATCGTGCTTTTGTCCGATGTGGCGAAGGTCGAGATCGCCGAGGTCTGGGCCGACGGGCAACAGGTCAGCGAGGGCACGCGCTACGTGGGCCCGCTGCCGCGCATCGATTGGCCCGAATGGGCGACGCGCACCGTCAATCTGCCCCGCCCGCTTGTTGCCGCCGATTTCGCCATTGCCGCCGAACCGGGGCGCGCCACCATGCAGGCCGCCGTGCTGCGCCCGTTTCACTGGACCGCGGATTTTCTGACCGAGGAATTGCCGGTGGCAGAGGGTGCGGTGCAGCGCGACGCGGCGCGCGCTATCACCAAGTTCGCGGTCGTTGACCGCTATTCCGGCAAGGGCGGCGTTTCGCGCATGTTCTGGCGCGGCTGCGGGCCTGCAACCGACGATACCGCACTGGCCTGCTCGGTCGCGCATGATCAGCACAACATCTGGGTGGTGGGCTCGTCAGACGCCGCGATGGCGCTGGCGGTGAACCGCATCCGCGAGATGCAGGGGGGCTGGGCGCTGGCCTCGGGCGGAAAGATACTTGCGGATCTTGCCTATGAGGTGGGCGGGCTGATGAGCGCGCGGCCCGCAGAAGCGGTCGCCGAGGGCTATCACGCGCTAGAGGCCGCCGCCGCCGGGATCGACTGGCTTTACGAGCCCAGCTTCAGCCCGCGCTGGTTCCCCGGCTTTCCGCATCGGTTGCAATTCGCCACGCTGACCTGCGCCCCTTGGGCATGGGTGCTGGTCGCCCCCACCGAGGCGATCCCGGAGGGGTTGGTGAACGTGCAGACGGGTGAAAGCCACAAGGTGGTGTGGTAATTACTCGGCAAACGCCGCCAGTATGCGCACCCAGCTGCGGATACCGTGGTGGAACGAGCTCAGATCGTATTTCTCGTTCGGCGCATGGACGCGGTTGTCAAAGCGGCCAAAGCCAATCAGCAGCGCATCCATCCCCAACCGGTCGCGGAAGGCGTTGAGAATGGGGATAGAGCCGCCAGTGCCCGCCACTGCCGCCTCGCGCCCCCATTCGGCGGTCAGTGCCCCCAGCGCCTTGCGCAGCAACACCCCATCAGGCGGCATCACCGTGGCCGGGCTGCCGCCGTGTGGGGTAAAGCTGACCTCGCAATCGGCGGGCAGATGCGCGCGCACATGCGCACGAAAGGCCGCGCGCACCGCCTCGGGGTCTTGGCCCGCGACGAGGCGGAAGGAAACCTTGGCATGGGCCTTGGCCGGGATCACGGTCTTGAACCCCTCGCCCATAAATCCGCCCCAGACCCCGTGCACCTCGAACGACGGGCGCGCCCAGCATTGTTCAAGCACTGTGCGCCCGGCCTCGCCTGCGGGAATGCGCAAACCCACATCGCCCAGAAACCCCTCGGCATCAAAGGGCAGACGCGCCCATTGCGCCGCGATTTCGGGTGGCAGTTCGCGCACACCATTATAAAAGCCCGCCAGCGCCACCGCACCATCTGGCGTGCGCAGGCTGGAAAGCACATCGGCCATCACTTGCAGCGCATTGCGCGCGGCATTGCCGAAAATGCCCGAATGAAGATCGCGGTTGGCGGCGGTGATCTCGATTTCCTCGCCCACCAGCCCGCGCATCATCGTAGTGATCGCGGGTGTGTCGCGGTCCCACATGTCGGTATCGCAGACCAGCACCACATCGGCGCGCAATTCCTCGGCCGTCTCGGCCAGAAACGGTGCAAGCGAAGGTGACGAGATTTCCTCTTCGCCCTCGAACAGCATGGATACGCGGATCGGCAGGCTGCCGGTGACGGCTTTCCACGCGCGGCACGCCTCGACAAAGGTCAGAAGCTGCCCCTTGTCATCCGAGGCACCGCGCGCGGCGATCCACGTGTCGCCATCGGGGCGCGCGATCAGCGTTGGTTCAAAGGGCGGCGTCGTCCAAAGCTCCAAAGGGTCGGCGGGCTGCACATCGTAATGGCCGTAAAACAGCACATGCGGGCCCTGCCCTGCGGTGTCATGGGCCACCACCATCGGATGGCGCGCCGTGGTGCGCACCGAGGCATCAAACCCCAAAGACACCAGTTCCGCCGCCAGCCAATCAGCGGCCTTGCGGCAATCTGCGGCATATGCGGGGTCGGTGGAAACCGAAGGGATGCGGATCAGATCGGACAGCCGCGCGACGCTGTCATCCAGCCCCGCCGTGGCCGCGGCCAATACCTTTTCTAGCACGTCGGTCATGAATTTTTCTTTCCCGTATCAATCAAATGCATTTCGGCCTTAAAAGCCGTGGCCAGTTGTAGCGCATCGCGCATCAGTTTCTTGCGATCAAGCGTCTGCACCGCGCGCGCGCGCATCAGCCAGCGCCCCGCCACCATCACATCGCGCACATCCTCGGCCACGGTGGCGAAAACCAGCGCTGAGTAGACATCATAGACCGGCTGCTGGCGCGTTGCAGAAAGGCTGACGCGGATCAGGTCGGCCTGCTTTCCCGGTTCGATCGAGCCGATCTGTCCCTCGAGCCCCAGCACCCGGGCACCCTCGATCGTGGCCATGCGGATCACCTCTAGCGCAGGCATCCGTGCGCGCGAATGACCCAGCAGCTTTTGAAACATCGCCACCGGGGCGAATTGCGCGAAAAGATCCAGCGTGTTGCCGCTCATCGCGCCATCGGTGGCAATGCCCACCGCCATCCCCGCCGTGCGCATCGCTTCGACGGGCGCGATACCGCGCCCGGCCTTGCCGTTAGAGCGCGCGTTATGGGCAACGCCCACCCCGGCCGCAGCCATTTGCGCGGCCTCATCGGCGTTCACGTGCAAACAATGCGCCGCAATCAGCCCGCGGCGCAGCAACCCCGCGCGCGCCACCACTTCGACTGGGCGGCAACCATGTGTGCGCTGCGCCCAGTCCATTTCGCTATCCATCTCGGCCAAATGCATCTGCACCGGCACGCCCGGATGCGCCTCGGCGTAGCGGGCAACGCGCGCCAGCACCGGAATATCGGTCGAATAAGGCGCGTGTGGCGCAATCGAAGGGGTCACGCGCGCATGGCCCGCGAAAGCCTCGACCAATCGCTCGACCAGCGCGAAACCCTCGTCGATGGTCGCATGATCGGGGGGCGCAAAATCGGCAATCGTCTGGCCGACCACGCCGCGCAAACCCGCGCTATCAAGCACGCGGCCCACCTCGACCTCGTGGTAATACATGTCGGCAACGGTGGTCACACCTGCTTCGATGCTCTCATAAGCAGCAAGCGCGGTGCCTGCGGCCACCATTTGCGGCGTTACAAAGTGGCGTTCCAGCGGCAGGATATAGCGCACAAGCCGGTCATCGACATCTTCGCCAAGCCCGCGAAACAACGACATCGCCAAGTGGCAATGGGTGTTGACCATGCCCGGCATCACCACATCGCCGCCCGCGTCAATCCGCTTGGCCCCCGGCAAATCGGGTGGCGCGCCCACGCCAAGCGCGACAATGCGCGCGCCTTCGATCTGCACCCAACCGTCGGGCAGAACCTCCATCGCGGCGGTGCAAGGCAGCAGCGTCGCGTTGTGGATAAGTGTCGTCATGCCTCGGGCGCGAGAATGCAGCACTGCGCGGCTACGGGTTGCAGCCGCGCCGCACTGCCCGCCTCTTGCGCGGCCCCCAACGGCCCTTGCGCGGTCAACGGCCCGGCGGGGCTATCGCACAGGTATTGATAGGCACGGCCCAGATAGCTGCGCAGCCCCAGCGTGGCGGGAATACCCGGCGCATCGGGGCCAGCCACCACCAACCCTTCCGGGCGCGCGCCCAGCACGAACGCATCTGGAATTGCACCGAAGTCGGCCTGCGACAGCGTCAAAAGCGCCCCACCCGCGGCCTCTGCCTCGACCAGATCGCCCTTCCGCGCCACCACCCGCATCTCGATCAGGTTTTCAAACCCGACAAAGCGCGCCACGAAGGCGTTGGCGGGGCGGCTGTAAAGCGTCTCGGGCGTATCGAATTGCATGATCCGCCCCGCCTGCATGATCGCCACGCGGTCCGAGATGGAAAACGCCTCTTCCTGATCATGGGTAACGAACACAGAGGTCGTGCCATTGGCGCGCTGCATCTGGCGGATTTCCGCGCGCATACCGACGCGCAGCTTGGCATCAAGGTTGGAAAGCGGCTCGTCGAACATGAGCAGCGGCGGCTCGATCACCAACGCACGTGCCAGCGCAACGCGCTGGCGCTGCCCGCCAGACAGCGCAGCAGGCAAACGGTCGCCGAGGTCCGTCAATTCGACACGCCCCAACATCTCGGTCACCCGCGCCTCGCGTTCGGGCAATGCCACGCCGCGTTGCTTGAGCCCGAAGCCCACGTTTTCGGCCACCGTCAAATGCGGAAAAAGCGCGTAGTTCTGAAACACCAGCCCGATGTTGCGCCGATGCGCAGGCAGCCGCGTCAGGTCTTGCTCGCCCAGCCGGATCGTGCCGCCGGTCGGCTCCAGAAACCCCGCGATCAGCCGCAGCGTCGTAGTTTTACCGCAGCCCGATGCGCCAAGCAGCGAGACCAGCTCGCCCGCGGCGATCTTCAGCGAGAAATCCTCGAGCACCTGCACCTTGCCGTAATGTGCCGAAAGGCGGTCGATTGTAAGCGGTTGGGTCATGTCATCTCATTTCGCAAGAAAGGTCAGGCCGAGCGTCAATTCAACCACCGCCATCACGCCCACAGTCAGCACCATCAGCAGCACCGAGACAGAGGCGATCACAGGGTCGAAAAACTGCTCGACATGGGCGAGAATCTGGATCGGCAGGGTAGAGACGCCGGGGCCAGTCAGGAACAGCGACACTGACACGTCGTTGATCGAAGTGATGAAAGCCAAAATGAACGCGGCAATCACCGCCGAACGGACATTGGGCAGCACCACGGTGAAAAAGGTCTTGAGCGGCGGACTGCCAAGCGAGATCGCGGCCTCTTCCATCGAGAAGTCGAAGGACGAAAGGCTGGCCGAGATCACCCGCACCGCATAGGGCAGCACGATCAGCGTGTGCCCCGCCACAAGCGTGGCGAACACTGGCATATCGGCCCCCACCGCCACCGTTTTCAGCAGCGAAAAGCCCAGCACGATTTCGGGCACAAGGATCGGCAGCACGTACATGGTCGATAACCAGCTTGGCAACTGCACGCGGTAGCGGTTCAGCGCATAGGCCGCAGGCAGGCCGAACAGCAGCGCAAGCCCGGTTGCCAGAAAGGCAATCTCGAGGCTGGTCACGATGGTGCGCCGAAACGCCGACATCTCGAAGATCTTGACGAACCAGCGGGTTGAAAAGCCCTGCGGCGGAAAGGTCAGAAAGGTCGTGTCCGACACCGCAGCGCCAAGGATGATCACCAAGGGCGCTACGAGAAAGAAAAAGACCACCACAGA
Source organism: Phaeovulum sp. (assembly GCF_041596715.1). GTDB lineage: Bacteria > Pseudomonadota > Alphaproteobacteria > Rhodobacterales > Rhodobacteraceae > UBA6213. The sequence goes on along the minus strand of NZ_JBFHIA010000028.1, from coordinate 9,951 downwards.
AAAGGCGATCAGTGCGGGGTGAAGAGGTTGTTTCATCAGCTGCTCATCGGGTTCAGGCGCCGGGCGATGCGCGTCATGCCAAGCACCACCGAGACTGTGACCACCACCATGATCGCAGCCACCGCCGAGGCACCTTGCCAGTCAAAAGCCACCATGGCGCGCTGATACAGCAGCGTGCCCATCACCATCTGCCGCTCGCCGCCCAGCAGTTGCGGTGTCGCGTAAGAGGTGAACGAGCCGGTGAAAACCAGCACAGCGCCCACGATCAGCCCCGGCACGGCCAGCGGAAACACCACCTGCCGAAAGGTCGCGGCAGGTGTTGCGCCAAGCGAAGAGGCGGCCTGCAACAGATCATCCGGGATGCCTTCCAGCACACCGACCAGCGTAAGGATCATCAGCGGCACGAACAAATAGACCATCGCCACAATCACCGAACCTTCGGTGTAAAGCATCGCGAAGGGCTCGTCGGTGACACCAAGCCAGATCAGAAAATTGTTCAGAATGCCGTTCTTGCCCAGAATGATCAGCCAGGCAAAGCTGCGCACCACCACCCCGGTCAAAAGCGGAAACACCGCGGCGATGATCAGGATGCTTTTTAGCCGCCCCGGTGCACGTGACACCACGAAGGCGGTCAGAAACCCCACGAAAAGCGCGATCACGGTGGTGATCGAGGCAATCTCTATGGTGCGCCACAGCACCGCACGCCGAAACGGGCTGCCGAAGAAATCGGCATAGGGCGCAAACGGGCCGCGCGTGTCGCCAAAGGTGGCTGCGATGGTGGCGGCCACGGGCACCAACAGCAGCAACAGCACCAAAAGCGTGGCCGGGGTGCTCATCAGCCAGCCAGCGAAGCGCTTCAACATCAGACCGTGCCTTTCTTTTTCCCCGGCACGCGGCAGGGGGTGGCAGAGCGGCCTACGCCGCCCTGCGCTTTGGTCATCACATGCCGAAAACTTCGTTCCAGCGGTCAATCCAACCCGTCTTGGCGGCGTTCATCGCGGCATAGTCGATCCGCTTGAGGCCGTTGATCATCTCATCGCCATAGGTCCACTTGGCAGCGGCCTCGGGGCTCAACACCACCGACTTGGCGCTCGGGGCATCAACGCCGTTCTCGGCGACGATGGTTTGCAGCGCCGGATCGAGAATGAAGTTGATGAACTGTTCGGCCAATTCGACGTTCTCGGCCCCTTTGGGGATGTTGACCGTGTTGAGCGTGGCAAAGTCGCCATCGCTCAGATCGGCCCAGACCACGCTCGGCACCGCTGCCTGCAACTGGCCAAGGCTGAAGTCCTGCGCCAGCGACACGGTGATTTCACCGGTCGAGAACAGGTTGATCATTTCCGAGCCGGTATTGTAGTTCTTGACCACATTGGGCTTGAGCGCCGCAACTTCAGCCCATGCCGGGGCCGGGTCTGCAAAGACCGAAGTGCCGGCCTTGTCGCCCGCCAGCATGACCACCATCGGCCCTGCGGTCGTGGTGATGCCCGGCAGCGACAGCGACGAGGCCAGATCGGCGCGCCACAGATCGTTCCAGCTGGTGATCGGGCTCGAAACCTTGGCCGAATCATAAACGATACCCACGCGGCCAATCGTATAGGCCGGGCCGTAGTTGCCCTGCGGTGCCTGTGCGATCTCGTGCAGACCGGCGATGTTGGTTACCTTGGTGCGGTCGATTTCCTGAAACAGCCCTTCTTCGATACCGATCTGGCTGAAGCTGTCGGTCAGGTAGATCACATCGACGCCTTTGCCATCGCGGGCGCGCAGCTTGTTCAGCCGGTCCGCGTTGTTGCCGGTTTCGAACACCAGCTCGCAGCCGCAAAGCTCTTGAAACGGCTGCACGATGTACTCGTTGAGCTTGTCGCCATTGAAGCCCCACCACGAGATGGTCAGGGTCTTGGCAGAAGCAAGTTGCGGCATGGCGGCGGCTGAAAGCGTCAGCACCGCTGCACCGGTCAGGCGCGTGAATGTGGACAGGGACATGGGAGGGCCTCTTGTTGGAGTAGGATGGCAGTCTCTAGCGACGGGGTATTCCCGTTCTGGTACTGGTTACGCTAACGGCGCACGCGCACCTCTGCAATTGCATTCAATGCAGAGGTACAGCCTGCGCTTGACCGCAGATCAGATCGTCGCCGGGCCGGGAAAGTGGCAGGCAACCAAATGATCGCCCGCTTGTGGCACAGGAATCTGCTCGGCGCAAATATCTTGCGCGCGCGCGCATCGGGTGCGGAACACGCAGCCCGAAGGCGGGTTGAGCGGCGACGGCAGGTCGCCGGTAAGCGGGATCACCGCCTTTTCGCGCTCTCTCACAGGGTCTGGAATCGGCACCGCCGACAGCAACGCCTGCGTGTAAGGGTGCTGCGAATTGCCATACAACTCTCGCCCCGACGCCATTTCCATCATCTGCCCGAGATAGAGAACCATCACCCGGTTCGAGATGTGTTTCACCACGCTCAGATCATGCGCGATGAAGATCAGCGTCAGTTTCAGATCACGCTGCAACTCCATCAAAAGGTTTATAACTTGCGCCTGAATCGAGACATCGAGCGCGGAAACCGGCTCGTCGCAGATGACCAGTTTGGGCCGCACCACCAACGCGCGGGCGATGCCGATGCGCTGGCACTGGCCGCCCGAAAACTCGTGCGGGTAGCGGTTGATCTGGTTGGGCAGAAGCCCCACCCGGTCCATCATCTCTTTCACACGCAGCTTCACTTCGGCGCTGCCGATTTCGGGGTGATGCGTCCGCAGCGGCTCGGCGATGATCTCGCCCACCGTCATGCGGGGGTTTAGGCTTGCCAGCGGGTCTTGAAACACCATCTGGATGTTTGCGCGGTATTTTAACATTGCACGGCGATTGAGCGACAAAAGGTCGGTTTTGCCTTCCCAAACGGCACGCCCGGTAGCCGGCACCATCTGGATCAGCGCGCGCGCAAGCGTACTTTTGCCGCAGCCAGATTCGCCCACGATGCCCAGCACCTCGCCCTCGGCCAGATCGAAGGACACACCGTTGACCGCGCGCAGATGGCGCATCGGGGTCCAGGGCCAATCGCCCTCGCGGCGCAGGCTGAACGAAACATGCAGGTCCTCGACCCGAAGCAGTGGGGTGTTGGTCATGCGATTTCCTCCAGGCTGCGGTTGCAGGCCCGGAACCGGCCCGGCGCAAACTCGGCAAGTGGGGCAAGCGCCTCTTCGCAGTCGTCACCGGCATATTCGCAGCGCGGCGCAAAGGGACAGCCCTGTTGGTCTCGGGTCATGTTGGGCGGGCTGCCGGGGATGCTGTCGAGCACCGAGCCTTCATGGTCCACCCGCGGAATCGCGCGCAAAAGGCCGCGCGTGTAAGGGTGACTTGGTTCGGCAAACAGCGGATGCACCGGGGCCTGTTCCATCACCCGCCCGCCGTAAAGCACGATCACCCGTTCGCAAAAACCGGCGATCACCCCAAGGTCATGGGTGATCAGAATCGTCGCCATGTCGAACTCGCGCTGCAATTCGGCCAGTAGCTGCATGATCTGCGCCTGCACCGTCACATCAAGCGCGGTCGTCGGCTCATCAGCAATCAGCAGATCGGGGCGGCACAGCAGCGACATCGCGATCATCACCCGCTGCCGCATCCCGCCAGAAAACTCGTGCGGATAAAGGGCAATACGGCCCTTGGCATCGGGGATCTTCACTGCATCCAACATGCGCACAGATTCAGCAACTGCCGCGCGCTTAGAGAGCCCCTTGTGGTGCACCAGCACCTCGGCCATCTGGTCGGAAACCCGCATGTAGGGGTTGAGCGAGGTCATCGGGTCTTGAAACACCATCGCGATGTTATTGGCCCGGATCGGGTTGATGACCGCGGGGGGAGCATTGAGAATCTCTTGCCCGGCAAAGTTGACGGAACCGCGCGCGGTGCCGTTTGGTGCCAGAAGGCCCATGATCGCAAAGGCAAGCTGGCTTTTCCCAGAGCCGGATTCGCCAACGATACCAAGCGTTTCGCCCTTTTCGAGCGAAAGGTTCACGCCGTTCACCGCGTTCACGGTGCCATCATTGGTGGCAAACGAGACGCCGAGGCCCCGTACTTCAAGTAGCGGCATCTCAGCGGTCCTTCGGATCAAGCGCATCACGCAGCCCGTCACCTACGAAGAAAAAGGCGAAGAGCGTGATGACAAAGAAGAAAAGCGGGAAAGCAAGCTGCCAGAACGTGCCGTAGTTGAGGGTGCCCGAACCTTCCGAGATCAGCGCCCCCCACGAGGTCAGCGGTTCCTGCACGCCTAGCCCGAGAAAGCTGATGAAGCTTTCGGTCAGGATCATCAGCGGCACCAGAAGCGTGGCATAGACCGCCACCACCCCCAACAGGTTCGGCACAATGTGGCGGCGAATGATCGTCAGGCGCGAAACACCGGTGGCCTCTGCCGCCTCGATGAACTCCTTGTGCTTGAGGCTCAGCGTCTGGCCGCGCACGATCCGGCTCATGTCGAGCCACGAAATCAGCCCGATGCCCATGAACAGCATGATGATCGAGCGCCCGAACACCACCAGCAGCAGGATCAGCACGAACATGTAGGGGATCGACATCAGAATATCGACCGTGCGCATCATGATGTTGTCGGTGCGCCCGCCCACATAGCCTGCGAAGGCACCGTAGAAAGTGCCCACCAGCACCGCGATGGCGCTGCCGACGATGCCCACCGCAAGGCTGATCTGGGTGCCCTGCACGGTGCGCGCGAACAGGTCGCGCCCAAGGTCGTCAGTGCCAAAGTAATGGCCATTGGCCAGCGAGGGCCCGCCCTTTTCGGCGATCTGCCCCATGATCGAGAAGTCGAGCTCTTCGTTGGAGTACTGCGCGATCAGGTCGCCAAAGGCTGCAAAGGCCAGCACAAACAAAAGCACGATCAGCCCGCCCACCGCCGCTTTGTTCTTGAAGAACCTCTTGCGCGCATCGGCCCAGAGCGAGCGGCCCTTGACCTCGTCACCAGCCAGCCGGTCGGCAAGGCTTTTCATTCGGGTGCTGTCGATGACCATGGATCAATACCGGATCTTTGGGTCGATCCACGCATAGAGCACATCGACCAGAAGGTTGAAGAGAACGGTGAGCGTGCCGACCAGAATCGTCACCCCCATCATCACCGCGTAGTCGCGGTTGAGCGCGCTGTCGACAAAGGCTTTGCCGATGCCGCCAGTAGAAAAGTACATGTCCACCACCACCGAGCCGGTGATCATGGTCACGAATGCGGGGCCAAGGTACGAGACCACCGGCAGCATCGCAGGCTTCAACGCATGGCGCAAAATGACCTTGCGCATGGGCAGGCCCTTGGCCTTGGCGGTGCGGATATGGTTCGAGTTCAGCACCTCAAGCATCGAGCTTCGGGTGATCCGCGCAATCGAGGCCATGAACGAGGTTGAAAGCGCGATAACTGGCATGATGACATATTGCCACTGCCCGCCCTCCCAGCCGCCGCCGGGCAGCCAGCCAAGCCAGAGCGTGAATACCAGCACCAGAATCGGTGCCATCACGAAGTTCGGCAACACCTGCGCGCCGATCGAAATGCCGACCGCGAGGTAATCGAGCCACGAGTTGTGCCAGATCGCCGCGGAAACGCCGAGCCCGACACCGACAACGACAGCCACTGCAAACGAAATTGCGCCATAGGTCAGTGTGACGGGGAACCCCTGCGCGATGATCTCGTTGACCGTGCGATCCTTGTAGATGAACGACGGGCCGAAATCGAAATGCGCGACGATGCCCCAGACATAGTTGACCATCTGCCGCCACATCGGCTGATCCAGCCCATATTTTGCGTTTAGGTTGGCCAGAACTGCGGGGGGCAGGCCACGTTCCGAGGTGAAGGGGCCACCGGGGGCTGCGTGCATCAGCAGGAACGAAAAGATGACAAGCAGCAGCAGCGTTGGCACAGCGATGGCCAGCCGCCTTGCGATGAATGCGAACATGTTAGGTATCCGGACACGAGGGTGGGGCGCACCCGCGAAGGTGCGCCCCGATTGACGCCCGCGTTATTGGGCGACGCGATACATATCTTTGAGATACCAGTTCTGCATCAGGTTCTCGGTCGACATGCCACGCATATCCGGTTTGATCATCTCGACCAGCGAGTACTGATAGATCGGCGCGACCGGCATTTGATCCGCAAGGATCTGCTCGGCGGCCGTATACATCAGGTTCGGGTTTTCCGCGGTCTTCGATTCCTTCATCAGCCGGTCGTATTCTTCGCTGACGAACTTGCCGTTGTTATGGCCCGAATACGAGGTGAAGAAGTCGAGATAGGTCGAGGCTTCGTTGTAGTCACCGCACCAGGCGTAGCGGCCCAAGTCGAAGTCCTGGTTCTGCATTTTGTCGGTGTGAACCTTCCACTCCATGTTGTTGAGCGTAAGTTCGACGCCGATCTTCTTCCAGAACTGCTGCACGGCGATCGCGATTTTCTTGTGCGCTTCCGACGTGTTGTAGTTGAGCGTCAGCGCCAGCGGTTTGCCGGGGCCATAGCCCGCTTCGGTAATCAACTCCAGCGCCTTGGCATCGCGTTCGGCTTGGGTCCAGTGCGAATACTCGATATCGGGCATCTCAAACCCGGCGGTAGCTGCGTGGGTCCAGTTGTAGCTGGGTGCCTGACCGCCTTGCAGCACACTGTTCACGATCACGTCGCGATCAATGGCATAGGAAAGCGCTTGACGCACGCGCACGTCTTGCAGCGCGGCGGGGCCTTTTACCGGATCCATGTTGAAGATGTAGATATACGAGCAGGATTGCGGCACCGAAATCGCCTCATTCGGGTATTCGGCGGCAAGGCGCGGATACTGGCCCGCGGGAATCTGCACGCGGTCGAGTTCGCCGGCCAGATACCGGGTCAGAGCGGCGTTCTGGTCGTTGATCGTCAGCGCGGTCACATGCTCGAGGATCGTGTTGTCAGCATCCCAATAGGCCGGGTTCGGCTCCATCACGACCTTTTCGCCAAGGATATGCTCTTTGAGCATGAAGGCGCCGTTGCCGACCATATGTTCAGGATCGGTCCACTTCGGCCCCCAGGCTTCGACCACGTCCTGACGAACCGGGAAGGTCGAGGCGTGGGTCAGCATCTGCGGGAAGTAGGGCAGCGGTGCTTCGATCGTCACTTCCAGCGTGTTGTCGTCAAGCGCCTTCACGCCAAGCTCATCAAGCGGCTTTTCGCCCGCGATGATCGCCGAGGCGTTCACGACCTGCATCAATTCCATGTACCAAGCGTATTCCGAAGCAAACTCCGGGTCGGCCAGACGCTTCCATGCATAGACGAAATCCTGCGCGGTGACAGGCTTGCCATCGGACCACTTGGCCTCGGGGCGCAGATGGAAGGTATATACCGTCTTGTCGTCCGAAAGGTCGAAGTCGAGCGCCACGCCGGGCACCAGACCGCCCACCTGATCTTCGTTGAAGAGACCTTCGAACAGCGAGCGCAACACGCCCGAGCCTTCAACGTCGGTGTTGATCTGCGGGTCCATCGACTTGATCGCGTCAAGCAACCAGTAGGTGTAGTCCTGATTGGCGGCCAGTTCTTCGCCCGTTACCGGGTGCGTCGCGGCCCAGGCGGGCAGCGCAAGCGCCACCCCGAGAATTGTTGAGAGAAGCAGTTTCGTCTTCATGTCTGTCCTCCGATGACGGGGGCGTTGCCCCGCAAGCTGTCTTCCACCCTTGGCGGAAAGTGAGCGCACTTTATGCGCGAGCGGGGAAGAGGTCTATGAGAGATTTTTACGCTAACATTAGCCAAAAGGTCATCGCAAAAGCGTGGCTCTTCACGGCCACGAACCTTCGACATAGCGCGTTGTTTATGACGGATTTCTAGCCGCAGTCATTGCCCGTTGCACAGCCGGGCCCGGTGCCGGTTTCGACCTGAAGGGTCGCGTGCGCCACCCCGAACTGCGTCTCGATGGCCTCTGCGATCGCCGCCATGGCAGCATCGCCCGGATACCCCGCGGGCATCACCAGATGCGCGCTAAGTGCCACGCGACTCGTCGAAATTGGCCACAAATGCAGATCGTGCACACCCGCCACCCCCGGCCAGCGGCCCAGCATCGCTCGAATCGCGGCACCGTCCAGACCGGCGGGCACCCTATCCATCAGCCCGCGTGCCGCGTCGGCCAGCAGCTGCGCCGATGCCACCGCGACCAGCAAGCTGACGGCTATGGCCACCGCCGGGTCTAGCCAGCGCGCGCCGGTCAGATGCATCAGCACCGCCGCCAGCACCACCGCGAGCGACACCGCAGCATCAGCTGCCATGTGCAAAAAGGCACCGCGCGCATTCAACTCGGCCCGGTGGCGCAAGAACAGCATGGCCGTGCCGCCGTTCACGGCAATTCCCGCCGCAGCCACCAGCGCCACCGTACCCCCTGCCACCTCGGGCGGCGTGCCGAACCGGCCCAACGCTTCGCCGATCACCACCCCCGCACCAACAAGAATTGCAGTGCCGTTGCCAAGCGCGGCCAGAAATGTGGCGCGCCCGTAGCCCCAAGTATACTGCGCCGATGCGCCGCGCCGGGCTAGAACGGCAGCCCCCCAAGCCAGCAACAGCCCCGCGACATCGGTCAGATTATGCGCGGCATCTGCCAAAAGCGCGAGCGAGCCGGTCATGAACCCCGCAAGCGCCTCGGCCAGAAGATAACCAAGGTTCAACGCCACCGCGAGCCGGAACGCAGGCCCCGTCCCTGCCGCCGCAGCAAGCCCGTGATCATGCCCATGCCCATGCGCAGGCGCGTGCCCGTGGTCAGCTTCCAGCGCGGGGTGGTGGTGGTCATGTGGCATGGCGCTGCCTTTCTGTTTTCGCCCCCGGCTTGGTCTGCGCCCTAATTGCGCGCCATGTAAAGATACTAGATGCGGCGCTTGAACCTGCCGCCGATTTCCTTTTACCTGCCGAGCGGCAAGGTTGTGCGGCAAGACGCAGCGACCGTCGGGCAAAACGAGGTGTCAAGGATGCGGCTATTCGACCTTGCGCGGCTCCTGACGGGCTGGCAAGCGCATCGCCGTCTGGCGCTGGTGATACTGGCACTGATCACGCTCGTTGCAGCTGTAGGCACCCAGCGACTACACGCAGAGGTCGATATCTCGACGCTTCTGCGCGGCAAATCACCGATCTACGCCGAATGGGCCGAGGTCGAGCGACGCTTTGCACCGTTTTCGAACGACGAGGTCTATGTCGTCGGTGCCGACAACGGTACGCTGGCCGATGCTACTCGGCTGACGTCGCTGGAAGATCTGCTGATTGATCTGAACCTCACACCCGGCGTAGCTGCGACGCTCAGCATCCATTCGATCCCCTCGAAGTCAGAACCGGGGCGACCCTGGCTGAAATCGGAGGAGGCAAAGGCACTGGAACCCACCGCGCGCCTGACGGCGCTGCGGGGCGAAAATACCACCGCCGCCCAGATCCTTTCGCCCGACCTTGGCGCGACGCTGGTGGTCGTAATGCCCGAGGCCGGGCAAGACAACGCGGCGCTGGCCGAGGCGATCGCGCCGATGATTGCCGCGCCGCCGCCCGGGTTGACGATTCGCCCGGCGGGCCTGAACGAGATGCAGCGCACCATTTCCTACGGGCTGCTGCGCGACCAACTGGTGCTGACCCCCGCCTCGATCATCGTTTGCCTTGCCATTACCTTCTGGTTGTTCGGATCTTGGCGCGCAACGGTCATTTGCGGTGTGCCGCCGCTTATGGGACTGCTGTGGTTCTTCGGCGCCCTTGGCTGGAGCGGCATGGCAATCGACCAGTTCATGGCGGTGGTGCCGACTGTGTTGATCGTGCTGTCATTTTCGGACTGTGTGCATCTTTACCATGCCTCTGTCAGCACCGAGACGGAACCTGACGATCCGCTGGCGGCACTGCGCGCGCAGGCACAGACCTTGCCTGCGGCCTTCATGACGTCGCTCACCACCGCAATCGCCTTTCTCAGCCTTCTGGTGGTGCAGGCCCCCGCGCTTTCGCACCTGTCACT
>NZ_JBFHIA010000027.1:0-18625 GCF_041596715.1 Phaeovulum sp. | reverse complement strand
TTTTTTCCGTTCTTGTTGCGGGTTCCGACATGGAGGAGCCCATTGCCGATATCCTTCGCGGCGTACTCGACGGGCATGTGGTGCTAGAGCGCAGCATTGCCGAACGCGGGCGTTTTCCGGCCATTGATCTGCTGCGGTCGGTATCCCGTTCGCTGCCCGCGGCGGCAACGGCCCCTGAAAACGCCCTGATCGCACAGGCCCGGCGCCTGCTTGGTGCCTATGACCGCGCTGAAATGATGATCCAGGCAGGGCTTTACACCGCTGGCTCTGACCCGCTGGTCGACGAAGCACTGCGTGTCTGGCCAGCGCTTGATGCGTTTCTGGCCGAGGACGAAACCGGCACGATTGTCGATAGCTTCGCGCAGCTTGCCGAATACCTTGCCCCGGCGGGTTAAAGCCGCAGCGAAAGTGTGCTGCGCGATGCAGCGCCCTGCTGCAAAAGTTGCAACGCAGCCGATTGCGGTGAAACCGACCCGGTGGCGGATTGCGCGCGCAGAAGATACATCTTCACCAGCTTTTCCACATTGACCGGTTCAGCAAATATCGCCGGATCCGAACTGCCGAACATCGCTTCAGCCTTGCGTTGCAGGTTCGAGGCCTGTGCATCGACATCGGTCGCACTGAAGCTTTCGGGAAAGCCGAAGGCCGTGCGCATGACCTCTGCCAGCGGCGGCGAACCTATCACGGAATACCATTTGGTCACCGCACTGGTCGATTTCGCGGCCAGCAACGGCAGTTCACGCTGCGCATGAAGCGCAAGGCGCATCGAATTGTCAGCCTCGCCCACCGCCACTTCGAATTGCCTTTCGCGATACGCGGCCAAAATCTCGTCTGGGAAATCTGCTAACTGGGTGCGCGGCACGGTATGGTCACCAAAGCCGAAAGCGAGCGAAAGCTCGGCATAGCTTTTGTTAGAAAGCCGGTTGGCAAGATCCGCTGAATCAAGAGTGCCTTCCTCAAGCACCTTGCGGATGAAATAACGGTTGTCGATGTCTGCATCGAGGCCGAAGGCACCCAGCGCCACTTTCAGCAGACGCCGGTCGGCAACCAGATCTTCGGCAGTGGTGATGTTTGCGATATTTTCTCGAAAATGGTCTTCGTCGCGCTGCCGGCTTGCAGAGGCGGCAAATGCCGCCTGCTGCGTTTGCAGGGTTCTGCCAAGAAACTTCCACCCGGCATAACCGGATAAAGGAATGACCGGGGCAAAGCTCATCGGTGCCCGGCCGCAGCCATCAGCCGCTCTTCGCGTGGTAGCAGGCTGCGTAGCGCCTTCAGCGCCTGATAGTGCTGATTGTCTAGCACGAAGGCGGTGGCGAGGGTGAGCTGCACGCGGCTGTCATGATCGGTCAAAACCTGACTAAGCTGTTCGATCCCGCGCAGCAGTTGCATCTGCGCATCGTGCGAATCCGCGTCTCCCGATAGCACGAGTTGAGCGATATAGCAGACGCGGCGCACCGGGGTGTTGACCGCTTCTGGGTGGATCGCGTCGCGCAGCCGAAGGATATGCGCGTTGGGTGTCATGATCGCAAGCCGGGATCGGCGCTCACCGTTTTCGATGACCGCGCCGTTGATCAGCACCCTTTCCTTGGGCGCGAGTTTGAGCACAAGACCAGTCATGCGGCGCGCCCGTCTTGCCTGAGACCCCGCATGATGGCGGTGTTGATCTCTACCAGCACGTCGGGGCCAGAATCGCCTGCCAGCACCTTGCGCGTGTGCTTGTCGGTGAACTCGGCCAGATAAAAAATACGCGCGCGAAGCGGGGCAGGCAGTTGATTGCCGGGGTCGGCAACATCTGCGGCAAGCGTGGTCCAAAGCCTGCGGTTTTCATGAAGCGCCTGCGCAAGTGCATTGAAACCGGCATCACCAAGGCTTGCAGCCGCCTTTAGCCGATGTGTGATGCGCGCGAAAATCTCGTATTCGATGCCGCGTGCGGTGCGCGTAGGCTGGCCAGGCGCGGAATAGGCCGTTTTGGCCATGGTTGTCGCGTTCACGGGAAATCCTTCCAGTGGAATGATGCTTCAGATCACGGCTTTGCCGCGTCGGTGAATGGGGGCGCCGCTTTGGGCGCCCCTTTGCTCTTACCTGAACAGCGCTAGGATATTCTGCGGCTGCTGGTTGGCAATCGACAGCGCTTGGATGCCTAGTTGTTGCTGGGTTTGCAGCGCCTGCAACCGCGCAGAGGCTTCCTCCATATCGGCATCGACCAATGAGCTAATCCCGGCCTTCATCGAGTCAGAAAGGTTCGAGATAAACTCTGACTGGATGCTGATGCGTCCCCCGACAGAACCGAACGCCGAGGCCGCATCGACCGCGGTGCCGATCAGTGTTTCGATCGAGGCAAGCGCCGTAGTGGCGTTCGCCGCGCTAGAGACATCGATGGAGGCAAGCGCACCCAACCCGCCCGAGGATGCATTGGAATACTGGCCGCTGACCGATAGGTCGGCAGTTCCATCGTTGGTAAAGACCAGCGTTCCAACCGTGCCGCTGTCATAGTCGACGGTCAGCCCATCAATGCCCAGCGCATCGATCGCGTTCTTCATGCCAACCGAAATCAGGTCGGCAACAGTGTTGTTACCGCTGGCCACGTCGTTTTCCGAAACCGTATAGGATGCTGTCTTGTCCCCAATTCGCATGGTGATCTTGTCGCCGGCCGCCCAAGCGTTCGTACCATCCGCGATGGTGATATCGTCCGAGCCACCGCCCTGATCGAGCGTAAGCACGAAGGTGTCGGCGTCGGTTGAAATCACGCCACCGGTAGAGGCGGAAAACACATTGTTGCTGACATAGCTGCCGGTCGAAAGGTTCTGCGCGGTCACGGAAATCGACGAAGCTGTCACACCACCCGATGCATCACGATCGAGAGACGCCAGAATATCGGCAGAACCTGTTGACCCGTCGACCAGATTCAATCCGTTGAACTGTGCGGCGCCGACCACCGAAGTGATCTGATCCACCAGCGCGTCGATGTCTGTTTGCAGCTTGCCGCGGTCAACGTTATCTTCTTGCGCAGCAACGATTTTTTCCTTCATGCTGGTCAGAAGATCGGTAATGGTTTCAGACGCCTTTCGCGCCACCGCAACGGTCGATTCGCCCAGCGCGAGGCTGTCCGAAATTGCTTTGAATCCCTGCACGTCCGACTCCATGACTTTGGAAATTGCCCAGACCGCGGCGTTGTCCTTGGCCGACGAGATGGATTTGCCAGTGGAGATTTCGGACTGGGTCTTGGCAAGACCGCTGTTGATGCCCCGAAGGGTTTGCAGCGCCACCATGGCGCTGGAGTTCGTCAGAATGCTTGACATGACAAGTCCTTTGCAATCGGTGCTTTGCACCGGGTTTCACACTCCCCGGATCGGGGTAACTTGGGCTTTCGTGCCGGAACGGGCCGGGGCTTTGCCCGGGTGCCGTGCCATCCTTCGGGATGTGCGACAAAACTGCGCCTCAAGTTCTAAGAACTCGCTAAGTGGCGCGGATCATGCGGCTGATATTTGGCGCAATTTTTATAAAACTGCTTACGCGCGCCGCTCTACCTGCGAGCCTCCTGAGGCGATGGTGCGGGCGCGACCAAGCGCGTCATAGCTGTTCAGGCTGCGGCTTGCGCGGGTGATCGTATCCAGACGGCGCTGGGCCGCGCGCACGCCTTTCAGGGCCGCGGCCAGCAGACGCTGGTTTTCTTGCGCGCGGGCGCGAAGATGGTCCAGCGCATCCGCAGGTGCACCGCGCAGATTGCCGATCAGCGCCTCCTTGCGCGTGGCAAGCTCGGCCAAGCCAGAAAACTCGCCAGTGCGAATCGCGTGGCGTTCGACATCAAAGACCTGCTCCAGCAACTCGATGGTTTGCGCGAACTCACTCATCACTTGCTCCGTGCGCAAGCGAGGCGAACATGGCTTCGGCAAGGCCGATGCCGCCCGCTCGCGCCATCTGGCCTGCCTGTTCCTGCCGCAGGAACGAGGCGAACTGTTCTTCACCGACGCCGCCCCCAAAGCTTTCGCTCGTTTGCCCAAGGCCCGCGCTTTCAAGCATCTCGGAAAGAAACATCGACTCCAGCTCGGTCAATGCCATGTGCAGGGCCTCCCTTTCCTGTTTCGCTGGTTGCTGAGGTCGGGCAAAGGCAGAGGGCAGCACGGGGTCAGGCATCCGAAAGCTCCAAATGCAGCAATTTTCCTGAATATGGGCAGAACCGGGTAAAGAAGCGGTAACTTCCCGCTGCCATGGTGCCTGCATCAACGGCAGAAGGTCGTTCAGGTCATGGATATCATCGCAACTCGCGATATCTTTGGCGGTGCCGCTCCCGCCACAGCGGCAAGCCCTGCGGGCGCGGCTGCGCCAGATGGGGCGTTCTCAGCGCTTTTCGCGCTTTTGCCTGCGTCCACCGATGTGTCGGTGCCCGCCCTCGCCCTTCCTGATACCGGCTTTGCGCTACCGCTTCCGGCAGATCCGCCCTTTTCGTCGCCCCAGTCCCCGAACCTGCAGCCTAAGTCGCCACAAGACACGGTCTCCGCACCCGGTGCGGCGACCGCCGGGGCTATGCCCGACGTCGCCCAACCTCGGAACACCGCAACCTCTGCCCCCGCTGTGCCAGACGCCGACTTTGCGCTTCCGCTTCGGGCGGGGTCGCCCGTTTCGCCGCCCCAAGCCCCAGACCCGCCGCCTGCATCGCCGCCTGAGGGCACAGAGCCTTCTGTCGATCAGGCACATGAACCGCGCGCGGCTGAAGCGGCTGAAAAGGGGCCATGCCGTGAAACGGGGCAATCAGACCAGCTATCAGAAGCGGCATCCGCACCATGGCCGGGCACCTCATGTGTGCCTGCCCAAACGATGCCCGCCACAAATGCCCCTCGGGCACCCGAAGCAGCGCCTCTCGGCACCGACGCCGCGATTCCAAGGGCACAGCAGGCGCAAAGCGCGGCAACCGCAACCGCAATCGCAATCGCACCAGCACCAGCACCAGCACCAGCACCAGCACCAGCACCAGCACCAGCACCAGCACCAGCACCAGCACCAGCACCAGCACCAGCACCAGCACCAGCACCAGCACCAGAAGGGGCCGTTTTCGGCACCGCTTCACAAGCCCAATCCGTCGGGCGCACCGCTACGGCTTCGCGCCCCATTTCCGACAAGAATGTGCAACACATTGAAGTTGCGCCTGAAAATCGCCACGCCGACCCGATGCCACCCAAGCGCGCGCCTGCGGCAGAAATGCAAGAGGCGCAACCACAGCTGGCCGCCAAGCCCATGCAAACGGCAAAGGTCCCAAGCGCGACGCCAGCGATTGGCACCGCGCCCGCGCACGCCACGCCAGACCCGGCACAGTGGCCCGCACCGGCTCCAATGACAGTTCCAACTCGACCACGCGAACTCGGCAAACAGCCCGGGCCAGACCAGTTGGCACAAGCAACCGCGGCCACCAAAACGCCGGCAATAGCCGGTCTTACCGCAAGCGGACCTGCTACGAATGCGCCCGCAGTTGCCGCGCCTGATGCTTCGCTTATCGCCGCGAAAAGCGCAGGCCAGCCACGCGACCCCCAACACCAGAGCCGGGTTGAAGCGCAAACCACCGCACCCGACAGCACCGAACCGCATATCGATGCTCGCACCAAGCCCGTTGCGCGCGAGGAATCAACGCCCGCAGTGCGCTCTTTCCGCGATGCCGGGACCACCGCGCCCGGCCTACCCGCCGCAGTGTTTGCCGCAGCATCACCTGCGCCGGTAGACCTTATCACCCCCCCCGCCCAGCCAGCGTCAGCTGCAATGACGATCGATTTGTCACGCGCGGTCGCAGATATTCCACCGACCCCGAGTGTTCCAGCCCCGCCCAACACTGGCGAAGTTGACACGCCCAAAACGCATTTGCATGTCGGGCGCGGCGCATATGAAATGGAAACTCCCGCCCCGGATTCCTTGGGCACAAGCGGCGGCGGCACGCCCGCCAATTCGGCATCGCCTGCGCCGCCTGATACTCGCAACGCATTGCCGCTGGCTGATTTAGCGACGCCGCGCGATGCCATCCCGAAGGTTCAGGCCGAGCCAGCGCATCTTGCCAAGCTCGCACCATCACCAGCGGCCCCAGGCCGTGACGCACCGCCCGAATCCGGCGCGCGGGTTCATTTCGAAAGCACCGCGCTAACGCCCGACCAAACTGCCCGCCACGGCATCGACCCCGAGATCGGCGTGCAGCCTGCACTTCCGGGCAGCAGCGAAAAACCTGCCGCCGGCACCTTCGCGCCACCCCTACAAAGCGCCGAAACCGGCGCGGCGGTGGTGCGCCAAATCATAGCCTCGGTCGCGCAAAGCACCGAGCGGGTTGTAGAGGTATCGCTTGCACCGGAAGAGCTTGGTCGCCTGCGCATGACCCTCACCACGGTCGAACACGGCGTATCAGTTGCAATGCAGGCCGAACGGCCGGAAACGCTCGATCTTATCCGCCGCCATATCGACCAGCTCGCGCGCGATTTTCGCGACCTTGGCTATTCCAACATCAGCTTCAGTTTCGGCGACCGACCGCAGCACCACCAGCAGCACGCCGAGTCGCCCGCGCCAACCGCCCCCCAGCCGCAAGAGCCGCAGGCACAGGCCGCCCGCTCCGCGACCAGTATCGGTGCAACACACGCGCAACCCTTATCATCCGCCTCTGGCGGACTTGACCTAAGGCTCTGAAAGGAAATCAGAATGGTATACGCCGTGAATGGCCAATCCTCGGGCAGCAGTGGCAGCACCGCTCAGTCATCCGACAGCGCGACGGTGAACAGTGATTATCAGACCTTTCTGATGATGCTGACCACGCAAATGCAAAACCAAGACCCGCTCAACCCGATCGAAAGCTCTGATTACGCGGTGCAACTGGCTACCTTTTCGGGTGTCGAACAGCAGGTCAAAAGCAACCAGTTGCTCGAATCGCTCTCGGCGCAAATGGGTCTTTTGGGCATGGCGCAATTTGCAAGCTGGGTGGGAATGGAGGCGCGCACCGCAGCGCCGGTGCAATTCGATGGCGCAACTCCTGTGACGCTCTCGCCAAACCCGCCCGCCAAGGCCGACCGCACCATTTTGGTCACCCTAAACTCTATCGGGCAAGAGGTGGCGCGCACCGAAATCGCGGTATCCTCGGATCCGATCAACTGGACCGGGCAGGACAGCACGGGCGATGCCTTCATGCCGGGGCAATACAGCTTTTATCTTGAAAGCTACGACGCCAGCGGCACCATGATTTCAAATGACATGGTCGAGGTCTATTCGCGCATCACCGAGGCGCGCGGCGGCGCAAACGGCACCACCCTAGTTCTGGCAGGTGGGGCAACCGTTGGCGCAGACGAGATCACGGCGTTGCGCGCCGCGCCTGCTGCGAACTAGGCCAGCGCCACCAGCAACAGCGCAAGAACACCAACCAGCGTGCCACCTGCGGCAAACAGCGCCACATCGCGCGCGCGCCGAGGTTCAGGTGGCGGTTTTTGCGGCGCGGCCTGCTGTTGCAACATGTTTTCGACAATGCCCGGCAATTTCGGCCCGAACCGCGCAAGCACGCGCGCGCTGCGCGCAAGGTCGCGTGCCATGGCGCGCGGACCGAGGTTCTGGCGGATGTATGTGGCGACCACTGGCTTGGCCACCTCCCACATGTTGAGCGATGGGTTCAGCGAGCGTGCGACCCCCTCGACCACCACCATCGTGCGTTGCAACAGAATCAGTTCGGTGCGCGTTTGCATGCCGAACCGTTCTGTGACTTCAAAAAGATAGGCAAGCAATCGCGCCATCGAAATGTTGCTTGCCTGCATACCGAAGATCGGTTCGCCCACCGCGCGCAGGGCACGTGCGAAATCGTCAACCGAACGGTCGCGCGGCACATAGCCTGCCTCGAAATGCACCTCGGCCACGCGCCGGTAATCCTTGCGGATAAAGCCCATCAGGATTTCGGCGTAGACGCGGCGCGAATATTCGTCGATCTGGCCCATGATGCCGAAATCATAGGCAATGATGTCACCGTTGGCCGCCACCTTCAGGTTGCCCTGATGCATGTCGGCATGAAAATACCCATCGCGCAGCGCATGGCTGAGAAATAGCTGAAGCACCCTCCCGGAAAGTTCTGCAAGGTCATGCCCGGCGGCCCGCAACCCTTCGATATCGCCCATCGCGATACCATCGACCCAATCGAGCGTCATCACTCGGCGCGCAGACAGATCCCAATGTGGGCGGGGTGCGGCAAAACCCAAATCCTCGGCGGTATTGGCGCAAAACTCAAGCGCCGCCGCGGCTTCCATCCGCAGATCAAGCTCGCCCAGCACCACGCTTTCGAAATGCGCGACCACGTCCGAAGGGCGCAGGCGGCGCGACGAGGGCGAGATGAACTCGATCATCCTTGCGGCAAAGTGGAAAGCGTCGAGGTCTTTCTGGAACGCCCGCTCGATGCCGGGGCGAAGTATCTTGACCGCCACCTTCACGCCGGTATCGACGCGCCGCGCGGCATGGACCTGTGCGATCGAGGCGGCAGCGACAGGCTCGGAAAACTCTGAAAAGATCGCGTCCACAGGCCGGCCCAGCTCGGACGCGATCGAAGCCTTGGCCTCGGCCACTGAAAACGGCGGCAGGCGGTCTTGCAGCACCATAAGCTGCTCGGCCAGCTCTACGCCCACGACATCTGGGCGGGTTGAAAGCACCTGCCCGAACTTGATGTAGGCAGGGCCAAGCGCCGTTAGCGCGCGGGTAATCGGCGGCAGCGCCGGGTCACCCTTTAGGCCCAGCCACGCAAAGGGCCAGCCCAGCACGCGCGCCAGCAACCGCAGCCGCGGCGGCACTTCCAACGCTTCGAGTGCCAGCTTCATCGCGCCGGTTCGCTCGAAAGTGGCGCCGGTGATGATCAGCCGCCAAAGGTTGTGCGGGCCCCGCATCCTAGAGCTTCCAACCCGAATGGAGCGCGGCAATGCCCATGCTCAGATTGCGGTATTTCACTTGTTCAAAACCCGCCGCGCGGATCATGCGCGCAAAGCTCTCCTGATCGGGGAACTTGCGGATCGATTCGACAAGGTACTGATAGCTTGCCCTGTCATTGGCGACGAGTTCGCCCAAAACCGGGATCACGTTGAACGAATAGCGGTCATAGGCCCATTGCAGCGCCGGGTTCGGCAACTGGCTGAACTCAAGCACCATCAGCCGCCCACCGGGGCGCAGCACGCGGAACGCCTCTGACAGCACATCCTGAATACGCGTGACGTTGCGGATGCCGAAACTCATGGTGAAAACATCATAGAAATTGTCGGCAAACGGCAGCGCCATTGCATCGGCCACGACCCATTCCAGCCGACTGGCTAGGTTTTCGGCCTCGGCCCGCTTCTGACCCTCCAGCAACATGCTTTCGGTCATATCGCAGACGGTCGCCGTGGCCCCCGGTGCACGACCAAGAAACCGAAAGGCAACATCGCCGGTGCCGCCCGCCATATCGAGCAGTCTCTGCCCCGCGCGCGGTGCCAGCCAATCCATCATCGCGTCTTTCCAAAGCCGGTGGATACCAAGGCTCATCAAGTCGTTCATGATGTCGTATTTTGAAGCAACGCGGGTGAATACCCCGTGCACCATTCCGGCCTTCTCGCCCTCGCTGACGGTTTGAAAGCCAAAATGCGTGGTGTTCTGGGTGTTTTCGGTCATGGGCCTTGCCGATCCTGAATGCTGCCCCCCTTATAGGCGGCACAGCGGCCAAGACAATGCGGCAACGCGAGGAAGAGCCATGCCGGAACTGCCCGAAGTGGAAACCGTGCGCCGTGGTCTTGCACCGGCGATGGAAGGCCACGTGATCGAGCGGGCCGAGATTCGGCGCCCCGATCTGCGCTGGCCGCTGCCTGCGCGCATGGCCGAACGGTTGCAAGGCGCACGCGTTATAATGCTCCGCAGGCGGTCTAAATATCTGCTGGCAGACCTTTCCAGCGGCGAATCGCTTTTGATTCACCTTGGCATGTCTGGGCGGATGTTGGTCTCCGGCACCATGCCGGGCAATTTTCACCATCCTCACCCCGCCGCGCAAAAGCATGACCATGTGGTGCTGCATATGGACGCAGGCGCGCGCGTCACCTTTAACGACGCCCGCCGATTTGGTGCGATGGACCTGATGGCGACCGATGCGGCAGCCAGCCACTGGCTGTTGCGAGACATCGGGCCAGAGCCATTTGGCAACGAGTTTGATGAAGACTACCTCGTGGCGCGCCTGAAAGGGCGCGCATCCCCGATCAAGACGGCGCTGCTGGATCAGCGCGTCGTGGCGGGTCTTGGCAATATTTATGCAAGCGAGGTGCTGCACCGCGCGGCCATCGACCCACGGCGCGCGGCAGGTCGGATCAGCGCGGCGCGCGTGGCCGCGTTGGTGCCGATCATCCGTCAGGTATTGTCCGAAGCGATCGAGGCGGGTGGATCAAGCCTGCGCGATCACCGCCAGACCGACGGCGAGCTAGGTTATTTTCAACACGTTTTCCGGGTCTATGACCGCGAGGGGGCACCCTGCCCGCGCCCCGGTTGCAACGGCACCATCCGGCGCATCACGCAGGGGGGCCGGTCAAGCTACCTCTGCCCCTCTTGCCAGAGATAGCTTGATAATCGCCACCTGAGTGTTAGGAGTCGCCTCCGAACTTCAGTAAAGGGGCGCGCAATGGCCTACCAAACCCTGATCGTCGAGATTGAAGACAACGTGGCCCTGATCCGGCTCAATCGCCCCGAGGCGCTCAATGCGCTCAACGCGCAGCTTCTGAACGAACTCGCAGAGGTGCTGAAAGCCGCAGACAAGAATGACAAGGTGCGCTGCATCGTCCTTACCGGCTCGGAAAAGGCATTTGCGGCGGGTGCCGACATCAAGGAAATGTCCGAAAAGTCGTTTGTCGACATGTTCACCTCGGATTATTTCGGCACGCAGACCGATGATCTCTTGCGCGTGCGCAAACCGATCATCGCCGCGGTCTCGGGCTATGCGCTCGGCGGCGGCTGCGAGCTGGCGATGATGTGCGATTTCATCATCGCATCCGAAACCGCCAAGTTCGGGCAGCCCGAAATCAACCTCGGCGTGGTGGCAGGCATCGGTGGCACGCAGCGGCTAACCCGATTCGTCGGCAAGTCGAAATCGATGGACATGCATCTGACCGGCCGCTTCATGGACGCCGCAGAAGCAGAACGTTCAGGCCTCGTCAGCCGCGTTGTGCCCGTGGGCAAGCTGATTCCCGAGGCGATGGATGCCGCACGCAAGATCGCCGCGAAGTCTGCGCTAAGCGCGATGGTGGTGAAAGAATCGGTCAACCGCGCCTACGAGACCACCTTGCGCGAAGGCATCCTTTATGAGCGGCGCGTGTTCCACGCGTTGTTCGCTACCGAAGACCAGAAAGAAGGCATGAACGCCTTTCTTGAGAAGCGCCAACCGCAATTCCGCGACCGCTAGGTGTTTTTCTCGCCCCGCCCAGTTGACTTGCTCATGAGTCGCGCATAGAAGCGCGGCTTCAGGATTACCTACCGAAATCGGAACATCGACACATGGCCAATACGCCCCAATCCAAGAAGCGCGCACGCCAGAACGAGCGCCGCAACGATGTCAACAAAGCGCGCCGTTCGCGGATTCGCACTTTCTTGCGCAAGGTTGAAGAAGCGCTCGCCTCTGGCAGTGCAGACGCCGCTGTTACCGCGCTGCGCGCGGCGGAGCCGGAGTTGGCACGTGGTGTCACCAAAGGCGTGCTTCACAAGAACACCCTGGCGCGCAAAATGTCGCGCCTGAACGCCCGCGCAAAAGCGCTGGCTGTCTGATCTAAAAGTACAAACTGTTCGGCAAAGGGCGCACCTTCGGGTAGCGCCCTTTTGTATTTTGTTTAAAAACAATGACTTACGAAAACTGTGTCACGCGAGACAGATTCGCTGCGACATTTCTGAGTCAAGCTCGAAGTTTGGTTGCGTGGCCCGCTTCCGAGTTGCTAGCGTAGTCCTTGCGATTCACGTTGTCTGGGGGACATGACGCATTGCACGACCCACGGCCTTTGGGCCGCTGGTCAGACTGCCGTATACAAGGCAGCGTAATGCGAATGGCAAGGTCGGCATTTGCGCCGAATTGCTTTAAGGGCTGTTGACTACAGGCGTTTCTGTAGCCGAAGTTTCATGTCTTTCGTCTTACCGCCACTGAGGCGGAAGGGTTTGGGGTGCTGGCCCCGACTTAACCTTTCCGAATTGGTGCGTTGTTTGGCGATTCCTACCGGCGTCGAAGTCGCGAGCGATTACGCTGCGGGGATGGCCGAATGATTGGCGACTATTGGGAAAAGACACGGGGCGAGCTTTTCCGCGTTTTGGGTGCGAACAACTTTTCTTGCTGGATCGAGCCGCTCGCGCTTGTGGCGCTTGATGATTCTATTGCTGCGATCGAGGCACCCACGCGATTCATGTGCGACTGGGTTTCGCGCAACTACTCGGAACATATCTTGCGAGAACTGAACGCCTCCGGTGCCAAGGCGCTGCGGCTTGATCTGCGCGTGGCCGAACGGCGAGCGGCCACCCCGATCGCCGCGCCGGCTGCCGCTGCTGCGCCCGCAATTGAGGTGCAGCCGCGCCGCGCCGCGCGCTCGGGCGACGGAGAGTTGCTTGGCGCGCCGCTTGATGCGCGCTTCACATTCGACAGTTTCGTTGTCGGCAAACCCAACGAGCTTGCACATGCCGCAGCACGCAGGGTGGCCGAAGGCGGGCCGGTAACCTTCAATCCGCTGTTTCTTTATGGCGGCGTCGGTTTGGGCAAGACCCACCTCATGCACGCCATTGCGCATGAGCTGAGCACCCAGCAGCCAGGCTTGCGCGTGCTGTATCTTTCGGCTGAACAGTTCATGTATCGCTTTGTTTTGGCGCTGCGCGAACGTCAAATCATGGATTTTAAAGAACTTTTCCGCTCTGTCGATGTGCTGATGGTCGATGATGTGCAGTTCATTGCGGGAAAAGACAGCACGCAAGACGAGTTCTTCCACACGTTCAACGCACTGGTAGATCAGCGCAAACAGATCGTGATTTCCGCCGACCGCGCGCCCGGCGAAATCAAGGACCTCGAAGATCGAATCAAAAGCCGCCTGCAATGCGGACTAGTGGTCGATCTGCACCCGGCCGACTACGAACTTCGGCTTGGTATCCTGCAAAGCAAGGCCGAGAACTATCGTAGCCAATATCCCGGCCTTGTGCTTGCCGATGGCGTGCTGGAGTTTCTGGCGCATCGCATCACCACAAACGTGCGGGTGCTGGAAGGCGCGCTGACGCGACTTTTTGCCTTTGCCAGCCTCGTAGGACGCGAAATCACACTCGATCTGGCGCAAGAATGTCTGTCGGACATCTTGCGCGCGTCGGACCGCAAGGTTTCGATCGAGGAAATCCAGCGCAAGGTGGCCGAGCACTATAACGTGCGCCTGTCGGATCTGATCGGCCCAAAGCGGGTGCGCACGATTGCGCGTCCGCGCCAGATCGCGATGTATCTGGCCAAACAGATGACCACCCGCAGCTTGCCAGAGATCGGGCGACGCTTCGGCGGGCGCGATCACACGACCATCATGCACGGCATCCGCAAGGTTGAAGAGCTGAAGGGCGCAGACAATCAAATGGCCGAAGACATCGACCTTTTGCGCCGCTTGCTGGAGGCATGACGCTACGAGGCCTTGACGGGCCGTCGATGGCGTGGACAAGTCTTTAAAAATCTTGAGCCTGCGCGGAAAACTGATAGTTTTCCGCTCCCGGCAGCCTTTGGGGGTAAAACATGAAGATCAGCATCGAACGCGCGGCACTGCTGAAAGCGGTCGCACAGGCGCAGTCGGTCGTGGAACGACGCAACACGATCCCGATTCTTGCAAACGTGCTGATCGAGGCAGAGGGTGCCACCGCGTCCTTCCGCGCCACCGATCTTGACATCGAGGTGGTGGATCGCGCGCCCGCCATGGTCGAGCGTGCCGGGGCGACCACGGTTTCGGCGGTGATGCTGCATGAGATCGTGCGCAAACTGCCCGACGGTGCTTTGGTCAGCCTTGCCGATGATCCGGCAACGGGTCGGCTTTCCGTGCAGGCGGGACGCTCGCACTTCAACCTTGCGACGCTGCCGCGCGAAGATTTCCCGGTAATGACTACCACGGAATACAGCGCCAATTTTTCCGCCCCCGCGCCGATGCTGCGGCGGCTGTTCGACAAGTCGAAGTTCGCGATTTCAACCGAAGAGACGCGCTACTATCTGAACGGCGTCTACATGCATGTATCGCAGGGCGATTCCGGCCCGGTGCTGCGCTGTGTGGCCACCGACGGCCACCGCCTCGCCCGCATTGATGCACCACTGCCCGAGGGTGCTGCGGGGATGCCGGGCGTGATCGTGCCGCGCAAGACCGTGGGCGAAATGCGCAAGCTTTTGGAAGACGACGAGGCGGTCATCGCGGTTTCGGTTTCCGAAACCAAGGTGCGCTTTGCCACGCCGACGATCACCCTGACCTCGAAGGTGATCGACGGCACCTTCCCCGACTACACGCGCGTCATTCCGGTGGGCAACACGCGGCGGCTGGAAGTTGACGCGGCAGAGTTTGCCCGCGCCGTGGATCGGGTGGCGACGGTTTCGTCGGAACGCTCGCGCGCGGTGAAGCTGAGCCTTGATGAAGACCGTTTGGTGCTTTCAGTGAACGCGCCCGATGCGGGTGCCGCCGAGGAAGAACTCGCGGTGGCCTATTCGGACGATCGGCTCGAGATCGGGTTCAACGCAAAGTATCTGCTGGAAATCGCCAGCCAGGTAGACCGCGAGAACGCGGTATTCCTGTTCAACTCGTCGGGTGACCCTACCTTGATGCGCGAGGGCAACGATACCTCGGCGGTCTATGTTGTGATGCCGATGCGGGTCTGACCGGGCTTCGCCCGGTGCCTGCGGCGCGGATATTTTGCCTGAAGCAGGGGGAAGTGCCGTGCTGACCCGGCTGACGCTGTTGCAGTTTCGATCACACTCGCAACTGGATTTGGCGCTCGATGGGCGGCCAGTGGCGATTTACGGGCCAAACGGGGCAGGCAAAACCAATATTCTGGAAGCAGTGTCGATGCTGTCGCCGGGGCGCGGCTTGCGGCGTGCTGGCGCGGACGAATTGGCGCGGCGGCCGGGTGAGTTGGGCTGGAAGATCCGCGCCGAGCTGGCGGTGGCGGGCGGGGTTGGGCATGAGGTAGAGACTTTCGCGGCACCGGGTGGGGCGCGCGAGGTATTGGTTGACGGCAAGTCTGTGGCGCAGGTGGCGCTGGGGCGGCTGATGCGGGTGCTTTGGCTGGTGCCTGCGATGGACCGGCTGTGGATTGAGGCACCGGAGGGGCGGCGGCGATTTCTGGACCGGCTGACGATGGCGTTTCGGCCGGGCCATGCAGAGGATGTGCTTGCCTATGAAAAAGCGATGCGCGAGCGGAACCGGCTTTTGAAAGACATGGTGCGCGATCCGGTCTGGTATGGGGCGCTGGAGGCGCAGATGGCGGGTGCGGGTGCTGCGATCAATGAAAACCGGGCGGCGGCCCTAGCGCGGATCATGGCGGCGCAGCAAGGGGCTGCGACGGCCTTTCCTGCACCCGATCTGGCGCTTGAAGGCGAGGGACCGGCAGATCTTGGCGCGGCGCTGGCCGAGGGGCGGGCGCGGGACATGGCGGCGGGGCGCACGTTGGAGGGGCCGCATCGGGCCGATCTGATCGCGCATCATGCGGCCAAGGCGATGCCTGCGGCGCAGGCCTCGACGGGCGAGCAGAAGGCGCTGCTGATTTCGGTGATTCTGGCGAATGCGCGGGCCTTGGCGGAGGATACGGGCAGCCCGCCCGTGCTTTTGCTGGATGAGGTGGCCGCGCATCTGGATGCGGGGCGCAGGGCGGCGCTGTTTGACGAGATTTGCGCGCTTGGGGTGCAGGCCTTCATGACCGGCACCGGGGCCGAGCTTTTTGCCGAGCTTGGGGGGCGGGCGCAGCAGATCGAGCTGCGCGAGGGTGCGGGAGTGGTGGTGGCTTCGCCTTAGCTTAACACGCGTGTTAAAGTAGCTATATCGCGGTTTTTATTTTATAATATTGACTACTTTAACGCTTTGGAAAGGTTTGATGCGCGTTCGTGGAGCAGGGGGGAGCATGACTCCGCAGCGGGTAACACTGATCACGCTTGGCGTGGATGATCTGAAGCGATCGCGGGCCTTTTATGAAGCCTGGGGCTGGCAGGTTGCATCGGCGCAGGACGGGGTGGTGTTCTTTCAGATGTTGGGCGCGGTGCTGGGGCTGTTTGGGCGTGATGATCTTGCCGCCGATCAGGGCAGGCCGGGAACGGCGCTTGGCACGGGTGCGATGACGTTGGCGCAAAACTTTGCCACCAAGGCCGAGGTGGACGCGGCCTTTGCCTGCGCACTGGCCGCCGGGGCGCGCGAACTCAAGGCCCCGCGAGAGGTTTTCTGGGGTGGGTATTCGGGCTATTTCGCCGACCCCGACGGACATGTGTGGGAACTTGCGATGAACCCGTTTTGGCCATTGGCCGAAGATGGCAGCCTGACCTTGCCAGTGGCGGGATAATTGCCCCGCGCGCGTGACAATGCGCCCCCTATCCCCTATAAGCGGGAGGCAAGATCCAAGGTAGGCAGGCATGACCGAAAACGCAGTGACGCCGAGCGAATACGGCGCCGATTCCATCAAGGTCCTCAAAGGGTTGGAGGCGGTTCGCAAACGCCCCGGCATGTATATCGGCGATACCGACGATGGGTCGGGTCTGCACCACATGGTGTATGAGGTGGTTGACAACGGCATCGACGAGGTACTTGCGGGCCATGCCGACTTTGTGACCGTGACGATTCATGCCGATTCATCGGTTTCCGTGCACGATAACGGACGCGGCATTCCCACCGGGATTCATGAGGGCGAGGGCGTTTCGGCGGCCGAAGTTATCATGACCCAATTGCACGCGGGCGGCAAATTCGACCAGAACAGCTACAAGGTTTCGGGCGGTCTGCACGGTGTCGGCGTTTCGGTGGTGAACGCGCTGAGCGAGTGGTTGGAGCTGCGCATCTGGCGCGACGGTAAGGAACATTTCGCCCGCTTCGTGCATGGCGACACGTCGGAGCATCTGCGCGTCGTCGGGCCAGCCGCCGCAGGGCAGCGCGGCACCGAAGTGCGGTTTCTGGCCTCGACCCAGACCTTCACGAACCTCGATTACAGCTTCAAGACGCTTGAAACACGGCTTCGGGAACTGGCGTTTTTGAACTCGGGCGTGCGCATCACGCTGATCGACGAGCGCCCGGTAGAGCCGCTGAAGACCGAGCTTTTCTATGAAGGCGGGGTGCGTGAATATGTGCGCTACCTCGACCGTTCGAAAACCCCGGTGATGTCAGACCCGATCTATATTGTCGGCGAGAAAAACGGCATTTCGGTTGAAGTGGCGATGTGGTGGAATGACAGCTACCACGAAACCGTGTTGCCCTTTACCAACAACATCCCGCAGCGCGACGGCGGCACCCACATGGCGGGGTTTCGCGGTGCGTTGACGCGCACCATCAATGCCTATGCGCAAAGCTCTGGCATCGCCAAGCGCGAGAAGGTTGATTTTACCGGCGATGACGCGCGCGAAGGGCTGACCTGCGTGCTGTCGGTCAAAGTGCCGGACCCGAAGTTTTCCAGCCAGACGAAAGACAAGCTTGTTTCAAGCGAAGTGCGTCCGGCGGTCGAGAACCTGGTGAACGAAAAGCTGAGCGAATGGTTCGAGGAAAACCCCGGCCAAGCCAAGGTTATCGTCGGCAAGATCGTCGAGGCGGCGCTGGCGCGCGAGGCGGCGCGCAAAGCGCGCGACCTGACGCGCCGCAAGACCGCGATGGACGTGGCGAGCCTGCCCGGCAAGTTGGCCGATTGTCAGGAAAAAGACCCGGCGTTGAGCGAAATCTTCATCGTCGAGGGTGACAGCGCCGGCGGCTCGGCCAAGCAGGGGCGGGCACGGAAAAATCAGGCGGTTCTGCCGCTTCGGGGCAAGATCCTGAACGTCGAGCGGGCGCGGTTTGACCGGATGCTGGCCTCGGAAACGGTGGGCACGCTGATTACCGCCCTTGGCACCGGGATCGGGCGCGACGAGTTCAACATCGCGAAATTGCGTTACCACAAGATCATCATCATGACCGATGCCGACGTGGACGGCGCGCATATTCGCACCCTGCTGCTGACCTTCTTTTTCCGGCAGATGCCGCAGGTTATCGAAGGGGGCTTTCTGTATATCGCGCAGCCGCCGCTTTACAAAGTCGCGCGTGGCAAATCAGAGGTTTACCTCAAGGATCAGGCGGCGCTTGAAGATTTTCTGATTCAGCAGGGGATCGAAGGGGCGACGCTGCGGTTGGGCAGCGGCGAGGAAATCGTGGGTGCCGATCTGGCCCGCGTGCTTGATGAGGGCCGCACGGTGCGGCGCATCCTTCAGGCATTCCCGACGCATTACCCGCAGCGGATACTTGAACAATCCGCGATCGCCGGGGCGCTGGTGCCGGGCAGGCTGGATGCCGATGCGCAGGGCGTGGCCAATGCGGTTGCAGCGCGGCTGGACCTTGTTGCGGTGGAATATGAGCGTGGCTGGCAAGGGCGACCCACGCAAGACCACGGGTTGCGCTTTGCCCGGATTCTGCGCGGCGTGGAAGAGGTGCGCACGCTTGACGGG
>NZ_JBFHIA010000026.1:0-18642 GCF_041596715.1 Phaeovulum sp. | reverse complement strand
TGGCTTCGAGTTACAAGACGAATTGTATATTACCCCATCAATCTTGTATTGATCGAGCGCCGGAAAGCGGGTGGTCTTGCGGCAACCGGCCCGAAACCAGAAGGTCGGCACAGCAGAATTGTCGCGGCAGGGGCCGCATCAACACGGGGAGTATCCGATGTCGCTTTTCAAACGTGTGATGGTAGGGGTTGCCGCCGCCGCTTTGGCCATGACCACCGCTGTCACTGCCGCGCAGGCGCAAACCAGCAAAGTCGATGAGATCCGCGCGCGCGGAACGCTGCGCATTGCGGGCATTTTGAATGAAGACCCCTATTTCAGCAAGGACCCGCGCACCGGCGAATGGCGCGGCTTTGTGGTGGAAATGGGCAAGGACATGGCGCAAGTTCTGGGCGTCGAGCTTGAAGTCGTTGAATCGAGTTGGGCCAACTCGATCCTAGACGTGCAGGCGGACAAGGTTGACCTTGCCTTTGCGCTGACGGCGCTGCCGACACGCGCGCTTGCGGTCAGCTTTTCGGCACCGACCTATTATAACGCCTTCACGATCATTTCGCCGAAGCCGGAACTTGCCAACTTGACCTGGGCGGAACTGAACGATCCCAAATACACGATCGCCGTGGACCTCGGCTCTTCGCAGGATCAGATCACCAAGGCCTATCTGCCGAAAGCCAATGTGCTGCGTTTCAAGACCCGCGACGAGGCGGTGCTGGCGGTGCAGACCGGCAAGGCCGATGCGATCATCAACACGGTTTTGAACTCGATGGTGATGAGCAAGAAAAACCCAGGCATCGGCGCGGTTTATGTGCCGGCCCCGATCCTGTCGTCGCCTTCGGTCATCGGCATGAACTATTCCACCGATGAAGTCTGGAAAAGCTTTGTATCTGCTTGGGCCGATTACAACCGCCGCGTCGGCAACAACCAGACCTGGATTCTGATGGGGCTTGAGCCTTTCGGCATCACGATCGAAGATCTGCCCGCGGGCTTCGATATCAACGGCTAAATCACGCCATGCGGGCCCTTCTGGGCCCGCTTTCCCTTCCCACTCGCAGATGCTGTAGGAGCACCTCCCGATGACCTACCACTGGGATTTTTTTACGGTCATGCAGTCGTTTGATCTGCTGCTTTGGGGTGTGTGGACGACGTTTCTTTACACTATAGGCTCGATCGCTATTGGCGTCGTTGTCGGTGCGGCCTCGTGCTATGCGCGCCTGTCGCGCTTTTGGTGGCTACGCCTGATTTCGCGCTCGTATCAGGAATTGTTTCGCTGCACGCCGCTTCTGGTTCAGATTCTTTGGGCATATTACGCTTTGCCGATGCTGTTGGGCGTCAGCATTTCAAATACCATGGCGGGGCTGCTGACGCTGTCGCTTTATGTCGGCTCGTTCTATGCCGAAATCTTCCGCGGAGGGATTCTGGCGCTCGACAAGGGGCAGCGCGAGGCTTCGGCGGCCATCGGCATGTCGGGGCTGCAATCGATGCGCTATGTGATCTTGCCGCAGGCGATCAAGAACATGCTGCCCTCTTTCATCAACCAGTCGGTAATTCAGCTGAAAAACACCTCGTTGCTTTACGCGATCTCGATTGCCGAACTGACTTACATGACCTCGGTCGTGACTTCTGAAACCTACCGTCCGCTGGAAGCCTATAGCCTGGCAGCCGTGCTTTACTTTGCCATGCTGTTCCCGCTGACGCAGGTGGCGGACCATTTTGAGCGTCGGATGCGGCGCAGCGACTGAAGCAGGGGGGCGAAATGACCAATTCCGCAGTAATTTCTGTAGCGGGCCTCGGCAAAAGCTTCGGCAAGCTCGAGGTGCTCAAGGGCATCGATCTCGATCTGATGCCGGGCGAGGTGCTTGGCGTGATCGGGCCTTCCGGATCGGGTAAATCGACGCTGATCCGTTGTCTGAACATGATGGAGGTGCCCACCAGCGGCACGATCCGCTTCAAGGGCCGAGAGGTCAGTTCTCGGTTTCGGGGCCGCGGCGAAGCGATCGGCACGGGCGAGTTGCGCCGCAAGGTCGGCATGGTGTTTCAGCACTTCAACCTCTTTCCGCATCTTACAGTGCTTGGCAACGTCACCGCCGGGCCGATCAAGGTGCTTGGCGAACCGCGCGCTGAAGTAGAGGCGCGGGCGATGGATCTGCTAGGGCAGGTCGGGCTGGCCGACAAGGCGCGCGCCTATCCTGCGCATCTGTCGGGCGGGCAGAAACAGCGCGTGGCGATCGCGCGGGCGCTGGCGATGCGCCCCGAGGTGCTGCTGCTCGACGAGGTGACTTCGGCGCTAGACCCAGAGTTGGTGGGCGAGGTTCTGGCCGTGATCCGCCGCCTTGCCGATACCGGCATGACGATGGTATTGATCACGCACGAGATGGGCTTTGCCGCCGATGTGGCTAGCCGAGTGCTGTTCATGGAAGGCGGACGAATTGCCGAGCAAGGAAGCGCCGAGGAAATCCTGCGCAAACCCGAGTCCGAGCGGCTCAGGGCGTTTCTTGCGCGTTTCCACGCCTGAGGCGCGGACATGAGCGGCAAGATTCCGGTTCTGGTGCTGGGTGCCGGGCGGATGGGGCGGCGCATTGCGCGGATGCTTGCGTCCGATGCGCGCTTTGCACCGCAGTTGAGTTCGCGCGATGCCGATGCGCTGGCGCTTGCCACTGCCGCCGGGTTGGCGACCATGCCCTTCGGTGGCGCGGGGTTGCGCGATGATCTTTCCACGTTGCTGCATGGCATGCGCGCCGTGGTTCTGACCGATGCGACGATGGCACCAGCCGAGGTGGCGCGCGCGGCGTTAGAAAGTGGCTGTCATTACCTCGACATCTTGGAAGATACCGGGGCGGCGGCGCAGGTGGCGGCTTTGGCGGGCGATGCGGGGGCTGTTTGTCTTGCGCCGGGCTGCGGGTTGGCACCGGGCTATGTAACGGCGTTGGCGGCCGAGCTTTTGGCCAAGGCTGCACCGCAATCAGAGACCACGGTATTTGTGGGTGTGCTGCCAGCGCGGCGCGAAAATCGGCTTGGCTATGCCAATATCTGGGGCATCGACGGGCTTCTGGATGAATATACGAACCCGTGCCTTGTGGTCGAGCAGGGGCAACTGGCCGAGATCGCGCCGCTGACCCTTTCGGAAACCGTGACGCTTGGCGGCACCACCTTTGAGGCTTTTGCAACATCAGGCAGCCTAGATGCGCTGGCGCGGCGGCACGCCGGCAAGGTGGGGGCGCTGGTGTTCAAGACCCTGCGTTATCCGGGGCATCTTGATTACATGCAGTTCTTGCTTGACGATCTTGGGCTTGCCGCGCGGCTTTACCAGTTGCGCGCGCTCTTGACGACGGCGCTGCCCGAAACGGCCGACGACCGGGTGCTGATCGCCATTCGGCAATGTGCAAGCCCCGGTGCGCCCGAGGTCTGGACCCGGCAGGAACTGCGCGCGGCACCCGATGAGGCGGGCGCACCGGCCAGCGCCTCGGCCACTGCCACCGCAGCACATACCTGCGCCATGCTCGATCTGATCTGCACCGGCACGCCGCCCCGCGCCGGGCTGATCGCGCCGGGCGACATCGGCCCTGCAAGCTTGCGCCAGAGCCATTTCTTCGCCACGCTCGACCCCGCCGGCACTGCGGCGTTCCCGGCCTGAGGGGCCGGGTGCGTGGTACCAAAGCGGCGAGCAAGCCGTGCCATTTGCGCGGGCAAGAGTTGCGGTCATCCGCGATGACAGTTGGGGTGGGGCAGTGACAGAACGCGTTGGCAAGAACGGCGGACAGGGCGGCGAACGCGCGGTCAAGGTCGATATCTCGTTGTTGCAGACCTTCCATCTGGTCGCGCGCACCGGTTCGTTCTCTGCGGCCTCGCGCGAATTGAGCATTTCCTACCAATCCGCCGCCAACCATGTGCGCAGGCTCGAACAACTTTACGGCGCGCGGCTGATCGAGGCCGAAAAAGGCTCGCGCAAGGTCACGCTGACGCCGCAGGGCAGGGCGCTGCACGCCTCGCTTGGGGATGAGCTGGAAACCATCCTGTCGCGGATCTCGGTGCTCTTGCACGATGTCCATTCGGTTTTGCGCGTGGGTGTGCCGCAGGCGCTGTTCCACCACTTTTTCCCGGGCATCCTTGCAGAGTTTCGCCGCGAGGCACCCGAGATCGAATTGGCCTTTTTCGAGCGTGATACCACGCTCGAAAAGATGATGATGGACGGCGCGCTTGATGCGGCTGTCAGCGAGCGCAGTTTTTCGCATCCCGCGATCACACAACAACTGCTTGGTTCGTATCGGCTGGCGCTGGTCTGGCCCGCGGCGTGGGATTTGCCCGATACGGGCAAGAGGCCGCTTGTCGAAGCGTTGCAGCCCTTTCGCGACCGGCCTTTCGTCACCTACGAGGCGGGGCAGGCGGTGCGCCAGCGCGCGCTCGACTACCTTGGCCAACGCATGGGCTTCACGCCGCACATCGCCACTTCGGCCTCGGGCTCTACCTCGGTGACGCGGTTGATCGAGGCGGGGCTTGGCTATGGCGTCGTGCCCGAATGGAGCGTCGATCCGAATGACCCGGCGGTGCGGATGTTGGTGCTGCATGAGGTCGAGCCGATGAAGCTCTGGTTCGCGCATACGGCATTTCTGGGTGGCAACAGATACATCGGGCTGCTGCAACGCTGCTGCCACACTGCGCTTGCCTGATCACATTTGACCTTACGTCGCGACCGCCGCGCAGGGGCGTTTCGGCATGGACGCGCCCGGACGCGCGCGCCACATTCGCCCCAGCGCCGACAATCTGGCGCCAGCGGTTTCGAACGCGCGGGGGAGAAAATTCGAATGTTGGGACGGATGATGCAGCAACCGCTGCTGATAAGTGCATTGATTGAACACGCAGGCCGCTATCATGGCGCAACCGAGGTCGTCTCGGTCGCTACCGGCGGTGGGATAGAACGCTCGACCTGGAGCGAGGTTGCCGCCAATACGCGCCGCCTTGCATCTGCGCTGACCGCGATGGGCCTGCATCAGGGCGAACGTTGCGCCACCATCGCATGGAACAACCGCCGCCATCTGGAGATTTATTTCGGCGTCGCGGGGGCGGGGCTCGTGTGCCACACGATCAACCCGCGTCTTGCGCCAGAGCAGTTGATCTATGTGATCAACCATGCCGAAGATCAGGTGCTGTTCGTCGATAGCACCTTCTTGCCCGCCGTTGCAAAACTGGGCGCACATCTGAAAACCCTGCGTGCAATTGTGTTGATGGGGCCGCGCGACGAAGAAGCCGCAGCAATGGTGCCGGGGCTGCTGTTTTACGACGAGTTCATTGCTGCGGGCGATGCGAGCTATCGCTGGCCCGATCTTGCCGAAACCTCGCCATCGTCGCTGTGCTACACCTCGGGCACCACGGGCCATCCGAAGGGCGTGCTGTATACGCACCGCTCGACCGTGCTGCATTCGCTTGGTGGCAATCAGCCTGACGGCTTGGCGCTACGTGCTGCCGACACGGTGATGCCGGTTGTGCCGATGTTCCACGTCAACGCTTGGGGGGTGCCCTACATCGCCCCCGCGGTCGGCTGCAAACTGGTGCTGCCCGGGCCGGGGCTGGATGGCGCGAGCCTTGTCAAACTGATCGACGGCGAAGAAGTGACACTGGCGCTGGGGGTGCCGACGATCTGGATGGGGCTGTTGGCGGCACTGGAAGCTTCGGGTTCGAAAGCGCCAAGCCTGACACGCACGGTGGTTGGTGGTTCGGCGCTGCCACCCTCGATGATCGCTGCGTTCCGCGACAAATACGGGGTCGAGTTGATCCATGCATGGGGCATGACCGAAACCAGCCCGCTTGGCACGCTGAACCAGCTATTGCAGAAACATCAATCGCTGAGCGATGCCGAAAAGGAAATGATCCGGATGGGGCAAGGCCGCCCCCCGTTTGGTGTGGAGTTGCGCATTGTCGATGCGCAGGGCCATGTGTTGCCTAACGACGGGATGACGCAGGGCGAATTGCAGATTCGCGGGCATTGGATTGTGGACAGCTACTTCAAGGCTGGCCACACGGCGCTGACGGTCGATGGCTGGTTCGACACCGGTGATGTCGCCACGATCGATTCCGATGGATACATGATTATCCGCGACCGCACCAAAGACATCATCAAGTCTGGTGGCGAGTGGATTTCGACGGTTGAACTGGAAAACATCGCCGCTTCGCATCCGAAGGTTGTCAACGCCGCCGCGATCGCAGCACGGCACCCCAAATGGGATGAACGCCCGGTCGTGATTTTGCAGAAACGGCAAGACAGCGAACTGACCGAGGCCGAAATGCTTGCCTTCTATGAAGGCAAGGTGCCGCATTGGCAGGTGCCCGACAAGGTGGTGTTCGTGGCATCCTTGCCGATGGGCGGAACTGGCAAGGTTCTCAAAGCCAAGTTGCGTGAAGAGTTTGGTGATGTACTGATGCCGCCGGAAGGGGCGGAGGGAGCGGTTAGCGATGCAGGCGGTGAGCTCGTCTGACGCAGCGGTGATCGGGCGCGAGGGGTATGAGGCGGCGCTGACCGAACTGGCGGCAGCCCGGCACGCTTGGGCGCAAAGCGGCGCCGAGGCGCGGTTGGAGGTGCTGGCAGAGTTGCGCGCCGCCGTGCCGCCGCTTGCCGCGCGCTGGGTCGAGGTGGCATCGCGCATCAAGCAGATCCCGCCCGGCTCGGCGCTTGAAGGTGAAGAGTGGCTTTCCGGCCCACTGGCGCTTTTGACCAGTTACGACGGCTATGCCGAAACCCTGCGCAAACTGCCCGGAAAGCGCTTTCTGAGCGGTATTCGCCACCGCAACCTCGACAATGGCCAGTTGGCGTTGCGGGTGCTGCCGCACAATTTCTGGGACCGGGTGCTTTATTCCGGCATCTCGGCCGAGGTGTGGATGCAACCGGGCGTCACCGAGGCAAACCTTGCCAGCCACGCCGCAGCGAGTTGGGACACCCCGCCCGAGGCTAGGCAAGGCGCGCTGGCGCTGGTGCTGGGTGCGGGCAACATAACCTCGATTGCGCCACTCGACTGCCTTTACAAACTTCTGGTCGAGCATCAGGTCGTGGCGCTGAAGCTTAATCCAGTGCTGTCCGATCTGGCCCCGGTGCTGGCCGAGGCGATGGCACCGCTGATCCGCCGCGGTGTTCTGCGTATTTTGCAAGGCGAGGGCAGCGACGGCGCATGGCTGGCAACGCATCCTTTGGTGGAAACCATCCACATCACCGGTGCGGGCGGCACGCATGACGCCATCGTCTGGGGGCAGGGGGCCGAGGGTGCTGCCAACAAGGCCGCCGGGCGACGCCAAAACCCGCGCCCCGTGACCAGCGAGCTTGGCGCGGTATGCCCCACGATCGTGGTGCCGGGGCCGTGGTCAAAAGCCGATATCGCCTTTCAGGGCGAACATATCGCCACGCAAAAATTGCAGAACTCGGGCTTCAACTGCGTTGCTTGCCAGACGCTGGTGCTGCCCGAAGGCTGGGCGGGGGCCGATCCGCTGCTGGCCGCAACTGCCGAGGTGATGGGCCGGTCGGGCGCGCGCCCGATGTGGTATCCGGGTGCCGAGGCGCGCATGCAGGCCCTTGCGCAGTCGGCGGGTGCGGCGATCAGCCGGTTGCCGCGCGGCGCGGCACCTGCGCTGGTGCTGGTAGATCTTGACGCCGCCGCTGATGCCTGCGCGCTGCAAACGACCGAGGCCTTTGCGCCGGTGCTGGCGGTCAAGCGGTTGCCCGGCGAAGATGCCGAGCGTTTTCTGAGTGCGGCGATCGATTGGGCCAATGACTCGCTGCACGGCACGCTGGGTGCCAATATCCTGATCCATCCCGCCACGCTACGCGCCATCGGACGGGCGCGGTTTGAAGCACTGCTTGCGCGGCTGCGCTATGGCTGCATCGCGGTAAACGGCTGGACCGGGATCGGCTTTCTACTGGCCCAAACGCCTTGGGGTGCCTTTCCGGGTCATTCGCCGCAGGATGTGCAGTCGGGCATCGGCTCGGTGCACAACTGCCTGATGCTTGATACGACAGAGCGCACGGTGATCGTGGCACCTTGGGCACCGTTTCCGCGCGGCCTGCGCCATGGGTTTTCGGTGCTGCCAAAGCCGCCGTGGTTTATTACCCACCGGCGCGCGCGCGAGGTTGGCCGCCTTTTGACCGATTTCGTGGCCTATCCCGCTTGGCGCAAGTTACCGCGCCTGATGCTGGCCACGCTGCGCGGCTAAGGCGCAGGTGCTGCGTGTTGGCGGTTACGGCACAAAGCGTTTCCAGATCAGCGACAATCAGGCCGTAGTCGAGCGCGCCGAACCAAACGGTTTGCTTCACGCGCGCTGCCGCCTGATCGGTGCCCCTTTCCCTGTCTGCCCATCCGCCGGGTGTCAGTGCCTTGTCCGGTCCGCCTATCGACGCGGCCCAAGCCACGGAACTTGTTGACAGTTTTTCCGCAGAACGGCGGGCACACAAAATCTGTATAGATAATCTATCTTTTGGGTGCGACAAGAAGATCACACCACCTTCACCTGTATGTGATTGACACTCGGCGTCCTCTGGGTTCTGGCGGTTACATAATCGGCTATAGGTCGGGCGCGGGTCGGCAGGCGGTCAGGATGCCGCGAGACGATCTTTGCGGCGGCCAGAAGCAGCTTGCTTTGGGCGCCAAACGGTAGGGCATTGGAGGGCGAAGATGCAAAGAGTGCTTTGGATCGGGGCGGCGGTGGTGCTGGCGGCGCTTGCGGCATGGGGCCTGTGGCGCGAGTTCGGGCCCGGCTCTGGCTCTGGCACGGTGCATTTTGGCTCGGTCGATGAATATGTGTTCATCGCCAACGAGTCCGCGCCCGAGATTGCAGTGATCGACGCAAAAAGCGACCGGCTTGTGGGCACGCGCACGCTACCGTTCGTGCCGGATCAGCTGTTGGTCTCGCTCGCCAAGCTGCGGCTGGTCGTGCTCAACCGGGCCGAGCACTTGGTGGCGCTGGTCGATCTGCCAAGCGGCGCGGTCGAGGCGCGCTTTGATCTGGAAATCGTGCCCGATCTGATGGTGCTTTCGCCGGATGGCAGGGCTTTGGCTGTGGCCGATACAGAAGCGGGCAAGATAGCACTTATCAATCTGGTCGATGAAACGCTGTTCGGCATTGTCGAGGGGTTAAACGCACCTTCCAAGATGACCTTTGGCTCGGATGGCGGGGCGCTTTATGTGATCGACGACTCCGAGGCAGAGATCCGGCGCATCGACGTGGCAACGGCCAGCCTGCTTGCGCCTGCTTCGCTACGTGAGGCGGGTGCTGTGCCGGGGGAGGTCAATCTTTCGGCGCTGACGCGCACGCCGGATGGGCGCATGGGGTTGGTGACCGATGCGCTGGGCGGCAAAGGCTATGTGATCGACGTGCGTGATTGGAACGTGGTGCGTACGATCAGCCTCGGCAACGCCCCCTCGCGCGCCTATGGCACAGCGGACGGGCAATATCTGCTGGTCTCCAATACCGGATCGCGCACGATTTCGGTGATTGCCAGCGACCGGTTCGATGTCGTGGCCACATTGCCCGGCCCGGGCGACATTACCTCGATCGCCACCGGTTTCTTTGAAACACTCGCTTATGTTATCAGCGCCAATGAGCGCCGCGCGGTGGTGATTGATCTTGAATCGCTGACCGTCGCGGGCGAATTGGCGCTTGAAGGCGTGCCGGGGCAGGCGGTGGCTGATGCGGATGGGCGCAAGCTATACATTCCGTTGGGCGAGGTGGGCGAGTTGGCGTTGATCGACGTGTTCAACAAGCGCGTGGGCCATTTGATCACCGGCATCGCAGTGGCACCGGGCGCACCGGCCATGTCGGCCTCTAACAACTACTGCCACTAGGGCGCGGGCAGGGCGGCCTTGGCAGCCGCCCGCGCGCACCCTGCGCGCACTAGGTCACCCGCGCGCGCACCTGGTATTCGGGCCGGTCCCATAGCTCTTGGCGCATCACGTCGGTCAGCACCGCCGCCGCCATCGCCACGTCTTCGGACGAGGTGTAAAGCGGCGTGAAGCCGAAGCGCAAAATGTCGGGGGCGCGGAAATCGCCCACGACGCCCTCTGCGATCAGCGCTTGCATGATCGCGTAGCCCTGCGGATGGCGCAAGCTGACCTGACTGCCGCGCCGGGCATGATCGCGCGGCGTGGCAAGTTGCAGCACAGGACAGCAGTCTTCGATATCGGCGATGAACTGGTCGGTCAGCGCCAAAGAGCGGGCGCGCAGATCAGCCATATCAACCCCGTCCCAGACATCGAGTGCGGCATCGAGTGCGGCCATCTGCAATACCGGCGGCGTGCCCACGCGCATCCGCTCTATGCCCCGCCCGGGTCGATAGGCGGGTTCAAAATCGAATGGCGCGTCATGGCCAAGCCAGCCCGAAAGCGCCGGGCGCACGCGGTCGGCAAGGCGGGGTGCTACATAAATGAAAGCCGGGGCACCGGGGCCGCCGTTGAGGTATTTATAGGTGCAGCCGACCGCGAAATCAGCCCCCGCACCGCTAAGGTCAACGGGCACGGCACCAGCGGAATGCGCCAGATCCCAGATGGTCATGGCACCTGCTGCCCGTGCCTTGGCGGTCAGTTCTGCCATATCGTGCCGCCGCCCGGTGCGATAATCGACCTCGGTCAGCATCATCACGGCAACGCTGTCGTCCAACGCGCCCGCAACCTCTTCGGGGGCCACAACGCGCAGCACATGGCCGCGCCCGAGGCTTTTGATAAGCCCTTCGGCCATGTAGAGGTCGGTAGGAAAATTGCCGCTGTCCGACAAGATTACCTTGCGCCCCGGTGCTGCCAGATCAAGCGCCGAGGCCAGCGCCTGATAGACCTTGATCGAAAGCGTATCGCCCAGCACCACCGAGTTCGGTTCTGCCCCGATCAGCCGCGCGATGCGGTTGCCGATACGCGTGGGCATTTCCATCCATCCTGCCGCGTTCCAGCCCGCGATCAGCAACTTGCCCCATTCTTCGCTGACCGATTGCGCCACGCGCGCGGCGGCAGCGCGAGGCAGCGGCCCCAGCGAGTTGCCATCAAGATAGATCACCCCTTCGGGCAGGTCGAACAGCGCGCGGGTGGCGGTAAAATCGGTGCTCATGATGGATATCCTCCTCAGCTTCAGCCTGCCCCTTGGGGCGGCGAGGCGCAAGCCCCGGGGGCTTGCCTTGAGGCCCGAGGGACGTGACAAGGGGGCGCAGGCAGGGGCGTGAAACCAAGGGAGGCAATCGCGTGGGTGGCGTGTTGGAACGGCTTGATCTGCCGCCCGTCTGGCTGGCCGGGTTTGCGGCCATCGGATGGGTCGCCGGGCGGCTCTGGCCGCTCGCGCTGCCGGGCGGTGGCTGGCTGGGCGTGGCGTTGGTGGTTGTGGGCCTTGTGCTGATGTTTGTGGCTGCGGCGCAGATGGTGGCGCGACACACCACCTTTGTGCCACGCCGCGACCCGAGCGCGCTGGTCACCAGCGGGGTTTACGCGCTGAGCCGGAACCCGATCTATCTGGCCGATGCGCTGGTGCTGGCGGGCCTGCTGATCCACTGGCACGCGCTTTGGGCAGCGCCTTTGGTGCCTGCGTTCATGGTGGTGATTGCGCGCCGCTTCATCCGTGATGAAGAGGCGCGAATTGCGGCACACTTTGGCGATGCTTGGCACGCCTATGCCGCGCGCACCCGGCGCTGGCTTTGATCGGTGCCCTGTCGGGCCTTTGGCGGACCGTTACGGTGCTGCCGCTTCGCGCTGATTGTCGCACTCCAAGGCTGCCGCGGCGCTTGTTTATTCGTAAGAGCGGATGCTATGAGTGCGCCGCCAATGTATCCACGTGGGCGAAAAGCTCGGAACCAGGGGGATTAAGGTGAAGATAGGCGCACCCAAAGAGGTAATCGAAGGCGAAGCCCGTGTGGCGATGACGCCCGATAGCGCGGCGCAGCTGCAAAAACTGGGGCATGAATGCCTGATAGAGGCGGGCGCTGGCGCGGCCGCCGGGTTCTCGGATGCTGCCTATGAGGCGGCGGGCGTGAAGGTGGTCAAGACTGCCGCGGCGCTGGCGAAAGCCGCCGAAGTGATAGTCAAGGTTCGGCCTCCGATCGATGCCGAGGTGAAACGGTTGCAGAAGGGCCAGACCCTGATCTCGTTTTTCTACCCCGCGCAGAACAAGGAGTTGCTTGAGGCGGCCAACGCCCAAGGCGCTACCGTGGTGGCGATGGACATGGTGCCGCGCATCAGCCGCGCGCAAAAGATGGACGCGCTGTCTTCGATGGCGAACATCGCAGGCTACCGCTCGGTGATCGAGGCGGCCAACAACTTCGGCCGCTTTTTTACCGGCCAGGTGACGGCGGCGGGCAAGGTGCCCCCGGCCAAGATCCTGATCGTGGGCGCGGGTGTTGCAGGCCTTGCGGCGATTGGCACCTCGGTCAGCCTTGGTGCCGTGGTGCACGCCTTTGACGTGCGCCCCGAAGTGGCCGAGCAGATCGAATCGATGGGCGCGAGTTTCGTGTTCCTCGAGTTTGAAGCAACGCAGGATGGTGCGGCAACGGGTGGCTATGCTGCCCCCTCAAGCCCCGAGTTCCGCGAAAAGCAGTTGGCGAAGTTCCGCGAACTGGCGCCCGAGATGGACATTGTCATCACCACCGCGCTTATTCCGGGTCGGCCTGCGCCGAAGCTTTGGACCGAGGACATGGTGGCGATGATGAAGCCGGGTTCGGTGATCGTCGATCTGGCCGCCGAACGGGGCGGCAACTGTGACCTGACGGTTGCCGACGAAAAGATCGTCAGCGCCAATGGCGTAACGGTGATCGGTTACACCGATTTCCCAAGCCG
Organism: Phaeovulum sp.; assembly: GCF_041596715.1. Classification (GTDB taxonomy): domain Bacteria; phylum Pseudomonadota; class Alphaproteobacteria; order Rhodobacterales; family Rhodobacteraceae; genus UBA6213. Next base: position 5,869 of record NZ_JBFHIA010000026.1, on the reverse strand, counting down.
TATGGCAACGCAGGCCAGCACGCTTTATTCTAACAATATCCGGCACATGCTGTCTGACCTCACGCCCAAGAAAGATGGCGTCATCAACCACAACATGGAAGATGACGTGATCCGTGGCGCGACCGTGACGCACGATGGTGCCGTCACCTTCCCGCCGCCGCCGCCCAAGATCGCGGCGATTGCTGCGGCCAAGCCGAAAGAAAAGGCCAAGGAACTGACGGTGGCCGAAAAGCGTGCCAACGAAGTGGCGCTGTTCAAGAAACAGACCCGCAATCAGGTGGGCCTGCTGGCGGTCGGCACTGGCCTGATGCTGTTGATTGGCGCCTTCGCGCCCGCAAGCTTCATGAGCCACCTGATCGTCTTTGCACTGTCGGTCTTTGTCGGCTTCTCGGTGATCTGGAACGTCAGCCACGCGCTGCACACACCGCTGATGGCGGTGACCAACGCCATCTCGTCGATCATCATTCTGGGTGCTTTGTTGCAGCTTGGTTCAGGTTCGTGGCTGGTGGTGGTGCTTGCGGCGATCTCGATCTTGATCGCCTCGATCAACATCTTCGGTGGCTTCCTCGTGACGCGGCGGATGCTCGCCATGTTCCAGAAATCGTAAGCGGAGGATCGGGAAAATGGCGATTGGTATCGTAGGGGCTGCCTATATCTCGGCAGCGATCCTGTTCATCCTCGCGCTGGGCGGGCTTTCCGGGCAGGAAAGCGCAAAACGCGCGGTCTGGTATGGCATCGTCGGCATGGCGCTGGCGGTGTTCGCCACCATCTTCGGCTCGGAAGTGGTGCTGAGCGCTTCGGGCTGGACCATTCTGGTGCTGATGCTGCTGGTCGGGTCCGTGGCTGGCTGGTATGTGGCTGGCCGCGTGAAGATGACGGAAATGCCGCAACTCGTAGCGGCATTGCACAGCTTTGTCGGCCTTGCGGCGGTGTTCATCGGCTTTAACGCTGAACTTGAACTGAACCGGATTCACGCGCTGATGGCGGCGGGCACGCCCGAGGCGGCCGAGGCGCTGAATGCGCTGGCGGGTTTTGCCAAGGTTCTGGCGCACAAGACTGCGGTTGAGGTTTCGATCCTCAAGGTCGAGGTGTTCCTTGGCGTGTTCATCGGTGCGGTTACCTTTACCGGCTCGGTCATCGCCTTTGGCAAGCTTGCGGGCAAGGTTGACGGCAAGGCGAAAAAGCTGCCCGGCGGGCACTACCTCAATGCCGCGGCGGCGATCGGTTCGGCCGTGCTGCTGGTGATGTACTTCAACGGTGCCGGGCTGTGGTCGCTGGGGCTGATGACGCTGCTGGCGTTCTTTATTGGCTACCATCTGATCATGGGAATCGGCGGCGCTGACATGCCGGTGGTTGTCTCGATGCTCAACAGCTATTCGGGCTGGGCTGCGGCGGCGATCGGCTTCACGCTTTCGAACGATCTGCTGATCGTCACCGGCGCGCTGGTTGGCTCGTCCGGTGCGATCCTGAGCTACATCATGTGCCGCGCGATGAACCGCTCGTTCATCAGCGTGATCCTTGGCGGCTTCGGCAGTGTGGCTGGCCCTGCGATGGAAATCGCGGGCGAAATGGTGGCGATTGACGCCGAAGGCGTGGCTGCGGCGCTGAATGATGCTGACTCGGTCATCATCATCCCCGGTTACGGCATGGCGGTGGCGCAGGCGCAGCAATCGGTCAGCGAATTGACGCGCAAGCTGCGCGCCAAGGGCAAGACCGTGCGCTTTGCGATCCACCCGGTGGCGGGGCGTTTGCCCGGCCACATGAACGTGCTTCTGGCCGAGGCCAAGGTGCCCTACGACATCGTGTTGGAGATGGACGAGATCAACGAAGATTTCCCCACTACCGATGTGGCCATCGTGATCGGCTCGAACGACATCGTGAACCCCGCTGCACAAGAAGACCCCAACAGCCCCATCGCCGGTATGCCGGTGCTGGAATGCTGGAAGGCGAAACAGGTGTTCGTATCCAAGCGTGGGCAGGGCACGGGCTACTCGGGCATCGAGAACCCGCTGTTCTACAAGGAAAACACCCGTATGTTCTATGGCGACGCCAAGAAATCGCTCGACCAGCTGCTACCGATGATCGACTGAGGCGGCGCGAAAGCGTAGCGTGCCAATCGGCCCCGGCTGCAAAGGCCGGGGCCGTATCATTTTGCGGAGTGTTTCATGGCAAAACTGCCAAGGGGCATCGTGGCGCTTGGCTTTGTAAGCCTGTTCATGGATGTCTCGTCCGAGATGATCCACGGGCTTTTGCCGCTGTTCGTCGTTGGCACGCTTGGCGCGTCGGCCGCGATGTTGGGGCTGATCGAGGGCTTGGGCGAAGCGACCGCATCTGCGGTCAAGCTGTTCTCGGGTATGCTCAGCGACCGGATGGGGCGGCGCAAGCCGCTCGCGGTTGCGGGCTATGCGCTTAGTGCGCTGACCAAGCCGTTTTTCGCGATGGCCGGCGTGCCGGGGGTGGTGCTGGCCGCGCGGGTAGCCGACCGGGTCGGCAAGGGTATTCGCGGCGCGCCGCGCGATGCGCTGGTCGCCGACCTAGTGCCCGAGGCGCAACGAGGCGCGGCCTATGGCCTGCGTCAGTCGATGGATACGGTCGGCGCGTTCGTCGGGCCGCTGGCGGCGATTGCGCTGATGGCGGCGTTTGCGGGCAATGTGCGGCTGGTGTTCTGGCTGGCGATCATCCCGGCACTGGCTGCGGTGGCGATCTTGGTGATTTATGTGCGCGAACCAGAGGCGCAGGCAGCCCCTGCGCCACGCCCTCGGCTTGACCGCGCCAGCCTTGCGGCACTCGGCAAGGGTTTTTGGCTGGTGGTGGGAATTGGTGCCGCACTGACGCTGGCGCGCTTTTCCGAGGCATTTCTGATTTTGCGCGCCTCCGAGGCGGGGTTGGCGATGGCGCTGGCGCCGATGGTGCTGGTGCTGATGAACGTGGTTTATGCGCTTGCGGCTTGGCCGCTGGGGGCCTTGTCAGACCATATCGGGCGGCGCGGCCTGCTGACGGTTGGCTTTGGGGTGCTGGTGTTGGCCGATCTGGTGCTAGGATTTGCGCCCGGTCTTTGGGGCGTTGCGGTGGGTGTGGCGCTTTGGGGGCTGCACATGGCGCTGACGCAGGGCCTGCTTGCGGCAGAGGTGGCGGCGGCGGCACCCAGCCGCCTGCGCGCGACAGCCTTTGGCGTGTTCAACCTTGTCACAGGGGTCGTGCTGCTGGCCGCAAACGGGCTTGCAGGCGTGCTTTGGGCCGAGTTTGGGGCCGCGGCCACGTTCAGCACCGGTGCTGGCTGCGCGGCGCTGGGGCTTGCCGGGCTGATGCTGGTGCGGCGGCCGAAAAAGGTGCCGGGGCCGAGCTAATGCGGTGTGGAACGCGCGCCGAGGTTTGCTGATCCGCCCTGGTGCGGGATGCATGAGCGGGGTGGGGGCGGCACTGCCCCCCCCAATTGCTTCGCTTCAGGCGCCCTTGCGCTCGGCCGCGCGCCGTTCGGCGCGGCTCAGCAAGCGTGGAAGCTGCGCCATCGACGCGATATGCGCATGAATGACGGCCAGAAAGCCGGTCCGGAAAAGATCAAGCACAGCCGCATCGTCGAGATTGGCAAGCCGCTCGGTGCTGATCCTCTGGAACCCGCCAAGCGAGAGGCGCGTGCCATCGGGCAGCGTGGCGGTGGCGGTTGCCGGTTCGAGCAGGTCAAGCTCGCGCAGGCGGTCAGTGAAGGCCCGCGTGACCGCGTTTTGGGACTGATAGTCAGACGCGAATTGCAGCATGGTGTTGAGGTATTGGGTGCGGTTTCCCTCGCTGTCAAATAGACGCTCGCCCTTGCCGTTTTCGTTCACGCCTTCAAACGCGCTGTCGATGCACAGCGTGAAGGTGCCTTCTTCCGCGCCATTGGCAAACACAAATGGGTAGCGGCGCAGAAACGCGGGCACATAGTCGCCATCCCAAGTGCCGTTGGCGTTTACGCAAAGGTTTTCGTCTGCCCGAAGCCCGACAACGGCGGCGGGTGTAAGGTCTGCACCCTCGCCTGCGAACACGATAGGGTATTCTGCCGCCGCCTTTTCAAACTCTGCCACCACGAGCGGGACAGAGTTGAGATCTGCGGCAAAGCCAAAGTTGACGCCCTGCCGAACGGCGACGTCCCGGTGTGCGTCTGCCGAAACCGGCACGGCGTTTTCGTAGATCATCAGCTGCTTGGTCATCTGCGTCCCTTTTGGTTCGTTCTAATTTGAACCGACTGTGCGAAGGATTGCCCCGCACCGCAAGCCTACAACGCGACCGGGGTGCTGAATCTGTGCCGCCGCCACACGAAAGCCCACCCAAGACGCCGGGCGAAGGTTGTCTTTTGCCAAGGCCATCGCGACGCGCACTGGCGCTTGGACGTTCGCGCGCTGCTGCGCCGGGCGGAAAAGGCGGCGCAGAACCGGCCTTTTGCGGGCGCGGCAACCGGGGTCACAACGGGTTGATTTGGTGGCCAATCCAACGCACAATCCGACTGTCAAGGTCTGACGGCGCAGGAGGGGCGAGCCGCAGGCACTGTTGGCCGGAAATACGCAAAAATCAGCGGATTTTGGCCTAATTGCGCCGCAAATACGGTCAATATGGGGGCAATTTGACGGCTGGGCGATAAAGGTTGCTTAAAGTTATTCTAATTGTTACGCTCCCTTACGAAAGAAAATGTGACAAAAAGTCGCAATAAACGAAAAGCGGAGGTGGTTCAGAACGTGACAGATGCAAAACCCCTATTCTACAAGAATGTCGTTCCGCTTGATGTGAAGCGCCACGCAAACCTGCGGATAGGGGCTACGGTTCAGCCGCTTGCTTATGCGCGTGAAGCCAATGTCATCCCGGCACTGGTGGATGAGTTCGAGCTGGCAATGGCCGATCTGCCGATTGCTTTCTTGCCCGGTTCTGACGTGCCCGCCGCTGTATTCGTTACCGGAGCCGCACCCGGGACCAACGCCTTCGTCTCGGGTGATGGGCTTTGGACGGGGGCCTATATCCCTGCCTATCTGCGCCGCTATCCGTTCATCATTGGCGATGTCGAGGGCGGGCAGTCGCTTTTGTGCATCGACGATACCTATCCCGGCCTTGGCGAGAAATCGGGCGAGCGCTTCTTTTCAGAGAAGGGCGAGCGCGAGGAGGCCTTGGATAAGGCCCTGACGCTGGCGCAAAGCTATCGCGACGCAGCCCTGCGCACCGAAATCTTTTGTGGAATGCTGCGTGATTTCGGGCTTTTGCAAAGTGCAACGCTTGATACCACCGCCCCCGATGGCACCAAGTCTGTGGTGCATGGCATCCTGATCATCGACGAAGCGGCGCTTGCAGCCCTTACGGGCGAGCAATTGCAAAAGCTCCATTCTGTGGGGTTTCTCAAGGCGATTTATAACCAGATTGCAAGCCTGCGGTCGGTTGCAAAACTGTCGTCTCCGGCACCTAAAAAGGCGCGTGCCGCCACCAAAAAAACGAGTTGATGCACCCGAGTGATGCTGCGTTCGGGTGCAGCAAATACGTAGTTGGTTGACCGCAAGTTTACCCTCGTTTCGCTCATCAAGGCACGACCTGGTTAAGGCCGCCCCTTTCTGCTCGTGTCCGAATTAACGTCTGGAGATGTCAATGACGACCATCATGAGCCTTCGCTTTTCCGACGTTATTCTCCGCATGGCTTTTGCGGCAATATTGGCGCTTTTTGGCAGCTTCGCCGCACCCACGGCTGTGGCCGCGCAGTCGGCGGTGGCGGTTGTGCCAAGCGAACAGGCAACGATGGCGCTTACCGGGTTCCGCTCGGCCAAGTTCGGCATGGACGAAGAAGCGGTGCGCGCAGCTATCAAGGCTGACTTCGGGCTTGAAGGCGATGCGGTGCAGGTCGGCATGAATACTGTTG
>NZ_JBFHIA010000025.1:0-19106 GCF_041596715.1 Phaeovulum sp. | reverse complement strand
GAACAGGTGCTCAGCAAGAACCTGGACAATCGCCCCGGAGCTTGACGCAAAGGCGCTGGGCGAACGGGTTCAGCGCCGCCTCCCCCTCCCAATGGTTCCTCCCCCGCCCCGAACGTATGCGGGGGGGCGCAGCGCAGCATTTCGCTAGCGACTGGCTTCCTCACCGGGGAATCCACCTGGAATCCACCCATGAAATCTCTACAAACAAATCCTAATATTTACAGTAGCTTATAAGGACGGGAGCTTACGGCAGGGTGGATTCTTGACTAAAATTGTCGAATCCATCTAAGGAAGCCAGTTCTCGATCGGGAACGGCGGCCCAATGGACACCTACGCACTGCGAGGCGGGTTGGGTCTTCATTTCGATTTAGCTTGACGGCGCGCCTTGGATTTCCCTTGCGCGACGTCCCGCAGGGACTATCTTTACCACCATAGAACACAGGTGCAGCGAGCCGCCGCCTTGTTCTCTTCCCCTTGAGGAAAGGTTGGCTTGATGGTTTATGACATCATTCCGGATATTCATGGCCAGTTCTGGAAACTGAGCGCCCTTCTTTCCAAGCTTGGATACAGGGAATTTGCCTCGGGCTGGCGACACCCCGATCAGAGCCGGATGGTCGTGTTTCTGGGTGATTTTATAGACCGCGGGCCACAGAACGCCGAAGTCCTTCAACTGGTCCGTCGTATGTTGGATAATGGCTCAGCGCGCGCGATCATGGGCAATCATGAGCTCAATGCCCTTCATTACCACACACTCCATCCAGAAACAGGAAAGCCGTTGCGGGCGCGGTCACCCAAGAACCAAAAACAGCACATCGCCTTCCTGCGAGAGTTTGCGCCTAGCGAGCTTCACACAGTTGATGCTCTGGCATGGATGGCCTCCCTGCCCCTCTATCTCGATCTAAAGGAGTTTCGAGTGGTGCACGCCTGCTGGAACGATCGGGCTATCGAGCAACTCCGCTCATCGACGGAAAACGGAGTCTTGTCAGGGGATCAGATCGTCAACGCGGCCGATAATAGCAACAGCCTCTCCGCGGCCATCGACCTTGCGACGAAAGGACCAGAGGCCCGGTTACCACAAAATCATAGCTTCCGGGACAAGGAAGGGCACGAACGGTTTGATATTCGGGTCAAATGGTGGAATCGAGAAGCAAGAGACTGGCGCGGCCTCGCCATGTCGGTACCAAACCCCGACGAATTGCCGGATATATCTCTGCCGCCCCAGATGATTGCGGAGACCTATGCGCAGGATGCCAACCCGGTGTTCTTCGGTCATTATTGGATGAGCGGCGATATCTCTCAGCAAGCGCCCAATGCCCTTTGTCTCGATTATTCAGCAGGCACGGATGGGCCGCTGATCTCTTACCGGTTCGAAGAAGGGGACCGCAACATATTCCTTTCGCGGATAACCGACCACCTCTAGTCGCGCCCATCGTGGCGCCCTACCGACGGAGCGAATGATGCTGCTGCATTGTCCAGGGTGCCACCAAACCGTCAATGAAACGGCCGCCAATCCCGCGCAGGTCGGGTGCCCCCGTTGCGGTGTACGTTTTGACCCGATTGACGGAACGGGACGGACTTCAGTCCGATGCTCCAGATGTGGCCAAAAGCTCCTTATCCTTCAAGATGAGATCCGGTTTACTTGCCCAACGTGCAAATTGGTGAGCCACGCGAATTGACGCACGTTTGCACAACGATGGAAGCGGCCGGGCGAGATAAAATAATCTAAGGCCGTCTCCATCTGAACAAAACGATTGACAGACCTGCCCCCTTGACTCACAACGTAACCATCGAAGAATTGCGCCCAGAGGTCCACCTCGTGGGCGTTTTGTTTTTCTGAAAGCTGGCAACCTGATCTCGCGGCAGTTGGCTGTGTTGATCCCATCGCTTCCCTAAACATCGAGCCCCTTCATGAACCTTGTTTTCGCGCCGAGCGAGATCGAGACGTGGCCGATCGACAGGCTGCGCCCCTATGCGCGTAACGCCAAGGTCCACGCTTCAGACCAGGTCGCCAAGATCGCCGCCAGCATGGCGAAGTTCGGATGGACCGTGCCCTGCATGGTGGCCGACGATGGTGAGCTGATCGCGGGTCATGGCCGGGTCTTAGCCGCCAGCATGCTGGGGCTGAAGGACGTGCCGGTAATCCGGCTCAGCCACCTCGACGAGGCCGAGCGCCGGGCCTACCGCATCGCCGACAATAAGTTGACCGAGCTGGGCGAATGGGACGAGACCATGCTGCGCGACGAGATCGCGGGGTTGCTGGCGGAGGATTTCGACCTGTCACTGCTGGGCATCACTGACGAGGATCTCGACGCCCTGCTGCGCGACCCGGATCAGGTGGAAGGTTGCGCAGTCGAGGGCGAGGACGACGTTCCCGAACCGCCAGTCACGCCCGTATCAGTTCCGGGCGACATCTGGCAACTCGGATCGCACCGGCTGATCTGTGGCGACAGCACCTCCGCCGATGTGGTCGGTCGGCTTCTTGGCGATGTGAAGCCGCTCTTGATGGTGACCGATCCACCCTATGGCGTGGAATATGATCCGTCCTGGCGCAACCAAGCGGGCGCGGCCAAGACCAAACGCACCGGCAAGGTACTGAACGATGACCGTGCCGATTGGCGCGAAGCATGGGCGCTGTTCCCCGGCGACGTGGCCTATGTTTGGCATGGCGCGCTGCATGCAACGACCGTGGCTGAGAGCCTGGTGGCGGCGGGATTTGCCCTGAGGTCGCAGATCATTTGGGCAAAAGACCGCCTCGTTCTCAGCCGTGGCGACTATCACTGGCAGCATGAACCTTGCTGGTACGCGGTCAAGAAGACCGGCAAGGGCCATTGGGCAGGCGACCGCAAGCAAACCACGCTCTGGCACATCTCCGGCAGGGACCAGGATGCCGCCACCGTGCATGGCACGCAAAAGCCAGTCGAGTGCATGCGCCGCCCGATCCTGAACAACTCCAGCCCCGGGCAGGCGGTGTATGAGCCCTTCATGGGATCTGGCACCACGCTGATCGCAGCGGAAACCACGGGGCGGGTGTGCTTCGGGATCGAGTTGAACCCGGCCTATGTCGATGTGGCCATCGAGCGCTGGCAGCATTTCACCGGTGCCAATGCCGTGCTGGCGGAAAACGACGAGACATTTGACGAGAAGAAATCTAAGCGGCTGGCGGCATGAACGCGCCCCTCGTGCCCGGCCCGATCGAATACTGGCCGCCGTTCCGCTTTCACCCCTATGCCCACAACGCCAAGATCCATGACGGCGACCAAGTGGCGAAAATCGCCGCCGGCATGTCGGGGATCATCGACGATGCTTCCCTCGAAGGGCGATGAAAAAGCTGACAACAGATGTCACCGCCATCAGCACCAGTATCAACGTAGGGCGAGCGCGGCAGCCCTCTGAAATTGACGCCTGAAAGATAACGTCAGTTCTGTAGTTATATAAAGTCAAGGCAAAGTAGAGAAGTCCGACAAGCCCTGCGGCAATCCCGATCCAGCGCTTTTGGAAGATCAACGTCGACGCCACGAGCAAAATAAGAAGGACCCCGAAAGGACTTGCCGCAGCCATGTATAGGTCATCAAAAGGGGTGACGTTTTCACCAGACCAGAGCGGTCGTTCCTTGTCGCAGACCTCCGCAAGCAGCTCCGACGCCGAAGCGAGCGTTGCCAGTGCCGCCGTCACCGCCCGCCTCAGGATTCGAAACCTGCCCCACGCCATAGGCAACCTTTCTTTGGAGTGTATGCCTACCTCAAACCAATTCAGTGCCGCATGCAATGTGCATTTACCGGTTCTGCTGCTTCTTTGTTCGGGCGGCGGCGACCATGGAGCGGCGAAGGAAAAGGTTGATGATTGGGATGCGCTGATGCAGGGCGTGTTTACCGCGGCCCCGGTCACTGCGGACGCTCAACGGCTGGTCAACCTCGATCTTCTGCATCGCGACAGCGAGTGGCCGCCCTATTGGGAAGGATGGGTCGGATGGATGCGCGGCTCTGGCTGGCGGCGCTTTGGTTGGTATGTTAGGGATCAGGGCCCGGGCCTGCCAGGCTATTGGAACGGCCGCCTGGCCCCGTCGCACGAGTTCATTTTCCACTTCAACCGCGCGCCCCGCAAACCACACAAGACCGTCCCGTCCAAGCACGCGGGCGAGGTCCTCGGCGGCGGTGGGCTGCGCGGGGCCGACGGCACCGTCCATGCCAAAACCGGCACCGGCAACGCAATCCAGAGCCACCGCATTCCGGACAGCGTGTTTCGGATAATGCGCCACAAGGGCGGACTCGGTGCAGCCGGATCGCATCCAGCCGTATTTCCGGTTGCGCTGGTCGAGGCAGTGCTGACGGCGTTTTCGGATCCGGGCGACCTAATCGATGAGCCATTCTGCGACTCCGGCACCCGGATTGTCGCCGCCGAACGCGCTGGGCGGCGCTGTTTCGCGATAGAGCTGGACCACCCGGCCTATTGCGACGTGGCGGTGCGGCGGTGGGAACTGGCAACCGGAAGGGACGCCATGATCGCTATAGATTGCCTCCCGCACAGCTTGCCGCCAATTTCTGCTATTCGGGACAACGCCGACGGTCAGGTGCAAGTCAGCCGCCGTTCAAATCCAGCGAACTTCATGGCCATGTGGTAGGCTGTCATCTTCGGAATCGAATGAATGGAATCTTGACACTCAGGAGCTTGGTCTGCACTATTTCGAGGTTTTCATGGGTAATATCGCCCGTTTAGTCCTTTCAGTAAGGCGGCTGCATATGCTGCGTCGGACAATCATCGCTATTTCCTTGATACTCCTCAGTGCAAAAGTCGGCATCGCTGGTCCCAAAGAGGACTGCACTCTTGCCCTAGAGCACCTCGGTTTTTCGACAAGTAGATACAGCTTTATCGAGGCGGGCATATTCGCCAAGGAGCGCCACGTGTTCGACGATGTCATAAACTGCTACATCTCTCATGATGGGCAAATCCACAGCATCACCCGTGGCACCACGGTGCTGATGGAAGATGGTTACTATGGCCCTGAAGCACTGGCAAAGAGGAGCGAGATAGAGGAGCAGGGCCGCGCCTTGGATTCGGCGGCCTACAAAGCCTATCAGTACGCAAGTAAGCAGATCGAGCAGAATACCGAACGAGACCTAGAGGCTCTACGGCGAAGCAGCAGCCCTTTTGGTAATAATAGCGCCTCAAAAGCACCGGTGGCAGCGCCGGTCGAGCCTTCAGCCGCCGCGCCTGAGCCTGCACCTGAAGCACTACCTGAGCCAATTCCCCAGCCCGACCCCGCTTCTGGTAAAGAGAGGTGGAGCACGGCCGAGCGATTAACCATCCGCACCTGCCCTTCGACCCAATGTGGGGTGACCGGCTGGATAACGGATGGCAGCAAGGTCACGGTTTACGAAGAAAAGAGTGGCTGGTCGCGGATCGACGAACCCCATTCTGCAATGTGCATCAATGGCAACAGCGGCATGGTGGATTCTGGGAATGCTGCCTGCACGCCCGCCAATGGGATCGTTGATGGGCAGTTCGCACGTTGGGTTTCTTCGGATTATCTGGCTAACGAGAAGCCAGAAGCGCCAGAAACCGCCCAAGGCTGCGGCGATCTGGAACTAGACAATTCCGACAACTACCGGAGGTATTCCAATCAATTCTGCACGGCGGCTCTCAAGATGATCAATGATGGCACCTGTAAATCCTCAGATTTCCGTGAGTGGGCATGGTCATCCTCGCCCGCCAAGGGGCAGGACTACTACTTCACCTATTGCGGCGGGATCCAGCCTCGAAACCGATGGTATCTGAACATCCGAACGGGTGCGATTACGCACTGACGCCGGCCTCTCCGATCCGGCTTACGCCATAGGCACAGGTGACGCCGGCCTCATTTTGAGTGGAACAACGGTAGCAATTCGGTGCGCACAGGCACCGTCTCCTATGGGCTCGTTTCGTCATCAGCCGATCCGATACACCGCACCCCTGCCGTCTTCCTTGGTCGAGCCGACCACCAAGCCCAGCTTTTTCTTCAGCACTCCCGAGACCAGACCTCTGGCCGAATGAGCTTGCCACGCAGTCGCCGCAACGATCTCGGCGATGGTGGCTCCCTCCGGCCGCTGCAGCATGGCGATGATCTGCGCCTGCTTCGTCCCGGCGCGCTGGGTCGGCGGCTTGGCAGCGGGCGTCTTTGCGGCATGTTTGCGGATGGCGACAACGGTCTTGACCACCACCGGGTCGATCCCGATGGCCAGCAAGCCAGCATCCGTTACCACCAGCGTGGTACCATGCCCATCGCCCGTCTCGCGCCAAAGCGGTTCACCACGGCGCAGGTTGGCGTCGACCTCATGCAGCCAGCCGTGCTCGATCATCTTCGACACAGTCATCTTCGCCGCCGCACCCGCCAGCCCCTTGGGCAGTGGCAGGGCGATGTTGTCGGGGCGCTGTACCCCGGCGCTCAGGATGATGGTCTGGGTTTCGGTCAGCTTGGTCATGGCGTTCCCCTATTGGTCGTTGGTGGCAAGGAAGGCGATGATGCGCCACAACAGGTCGTTGTGGCCGTCGGCATCCATGCCGATGAATACATCTCCATCGTCATTGCGGTCCAGATCGGCGACCTCGCGAAACAGCGCGATGGCATCATCGCAGGCGGCGAGGCGTTCGGCCTCCCATGCGGCGGTGATCTCATGCTGCTCGATCTGGTGGCGCTGGGCGGGATCAAGCGGCATGTTCGCCCTCCTTGAAGGCGGCGTCGGTGATCTGGCGCAGCAGGCTAACGTAATGGTTCAGGGTGCCGACATCGCCCCAGTTGATAGTGTCGGGGTAGGTGTTGAAATGGTCGTCGCTCAGGGCCTTCAGCCGATCCAGCATCGCGTCGATCTCGACCTTGGCGGCGATAAAGGCGTTCAGGGCTTTGGCGTTATCGGTGGCGCGGCGGGTAGTCATGGCTTGGTCTCCGGGGCAAGTTGCATCGTTTTCTACTGCGAGTATTCAGAGCAGCTGCAGCTCAGCCAGCACTGCGCTCGCAGCGGCAAGCTGCGCGGTCGGCACTTCGATCTTTAGGTGTGAGAACAGATCCGAGGCTTCGGCCTTGATCCCTGCGTCCTTCAGTTCCGCCTCGATGCTGGCGGCGACGCTGTTCATCCGGCTGCGGTCGAAATGGTCGGGCAGCGCGGCGCTGTCGATGCGAATGGTGGTGGTGGCCATGGTCATGATCCGGTCTCCGATCCGGGGGTGATTTCCTGATCAGAGAGTCGCTCCTGGCGGCAGTGTAATCAACCGAAATAGACCATTTTTCCCGTTTATTTTCAATGTCTTGATGTCAATGCAATCGCCATGGAAGGTATGTCCGAGCGCGAGTATTCCACCCACTCTGGTCTCTCGCGTGGAGCAATCCAGAAAGCGCGCAAAGCCAGTCGGCTGGTGGTCTACAGCGACGGTTCGATCAACGCCGCAGCCTCGGATGTGCGCCGGTCCGATATGACCGATCCGGATCAGCAGCGGCGCAGCACCGGCGGCGACACTGCGTTTAGCGGCCCCGCTGACAGCTCGTCCTACCTCAAAGCCCGCACCGCGCTGACCGTCTATCAGGCGCAGGAACGTCAGTTGGCGATCCAGAAAAAGAAGGGCATGTTGGTCGATCGCGCTCGCGCGGAAACGCTGGTGTTTCGCCTAGCGCGGCAGGAACGGGATGCCTGGGTCACATGGCCCGCCCGTGTGGCAGCACTGATGGCGGCCGAAGTGGCAGCGGAGATGGAACAGCAATCAGGCAAACCGGTGCGACCGGAGCGCCCGGTGCGACCAGAGCAACCGGTGATGATCGAGGCCGCGATCCTGCAAAGGGTGCTGGAAACCCATGTCAGAGCGCAACTCGACGCCCTCGCCGAACTCCGGGTCTCGCTCGGATGACGACGGCGGTCTGACTTCCGATCTCGACCTCGGCTTTGACGGGGCCGAAGACATCCTGCGCGCCTGGCGTCGCGGCATGCGCCCAGATCCGGATCTAACGGTGTCGGAGTGGGCGGATCAGCACCGCAAACTGTCATCGCGGGCCTCGGCCGAGCCGGGCCAATACCGCACCTCGCGCACGCCGTACTTACGCGAGATCATGGATGCGCTGTCGCCGCGCCACCCGGCGCAGCGCATCAGCTTCATGAAAGCCGCACAGGTCGGCGCGACCGAGGCCGGAAACAACTGGATCGGCTTCGTGATCCATCATGCACCAGGGCCGATGCTGGCGGTGCTGCCGACGGTGGAACTGGCGAAACGCACGTCGCGCGGGCGGCTGGACCCTTTAATTGCGGACAGCCCGGCGCTGCGCGAGCGGGTAAACCCGGCCCGGTCGCGCGATGCGGGCAACTCGATGCTCTCGAAAGAATTCCCCGGCGGCATCCTGGTGCTCACCGGCGCGAACTCGGCCACCGGCCTGCGCTCGATGCCGGCGCGCTACATCTTCCTCGACGAAGTCGACGCCTATCCGGCCTCGGCCGACGAGGAAGGCGATCCGGTCACCCTGGCGGAAGCGCGCACCATCACTTTCTCGCACCGGCGCAAAGTGTTTTTGGTCTCAACCCCGACCATCCGGGGCATCAGCCGGATCGAGCGGGAATATGAGGCGTCGGACCAGCGACGCTACTTCGTGCCCTGCCCGCATTGTGGCCGCATGCAATGGCTGCAGTTTGAACGCCTGCGCTGGGACAAGGGGCAGCCCGAAACCGCGGCCTATCATTGCGAGGGTTGTGAGCAGCCCATCGCAGAGCATCACAAGACGCAGATGCTGGAGCGGGGCGAATGGCGCGCGACGGCCGTTTCCGCCGATCCACATTCGATCGGTTTCCACATCTCGGCGTTCTATTCGCCCATGGGTTGGAAAAGCTGGGCACAGATCGCGCGCGATTGGCTCGCGGCCCAAGGCTCGGAAGAGATGCTGCGCGCCGCACGCAACACCCTGCTGGGCGAAACTTGGGTCGAAAGTGGCGATGCGCCGGAATGGCAGCGCCTGGCGGAGCGCCGCGAGGAATACGCCGGCGTGCAGATCCCGGTGGGCGGGTTGTTCCTGACGGCGGGTGTCGATGTGCAGAAGGACCGCATCGAGATCGATGTTTGGGCCTGGGGGCGTGGTTTGGAGTCCTGGCTCGTCGATCATATCGTCATCCCGGGTGGCCCGGACGATCCAGCCTGCTGGGACAAGCTCACCGCTTTGTTGGGGCGCACGTGGACCTGCGCCAATGGCGCGGTGATGGTGATCGGCAAACTTGCCATCGACACCGGTTATGAAGCCCCGGCGGTCTATGCCTGGGCGCGCAAACAGGGGTTTGACCAGGTGGCCCCCATCAAGGGGCTCGGAGGCTTCAACCGTGCAACCCCGGTGTCGGGGCCGACCTTTGTCGACGCCACCATCGGCGGCAAGCGACTGCGTCGCGGCGCGCGGCTTTGGTCGGTGGCCACAGCAACGTTCAAGACCGAAACCTATCGCTTCCTGCGGTTGGAACGTCCCTCGGATGAAGAACGCGAGCTGGGCGTGCTCGACGCCCCGGGCACCGTTCATTTGCCTGACTGGATCGACACCGAATGGCTGAAACAACTGGTGGCCGAGCAACTGGTCACGGTGCGCAACAAGCGCGGCTATTCGCACCAAGAATGGCAAAAGATGCGCGAGCGCAACGAAGCCCTCGACTGCCGCGTCTATGCGCGCGCCGCGGCGTGGATCCTCGGTGCCGACCGCTGGGACGAGGCGACCTGGCGGCGGCTTGAGGCGCAGGCCGGGGTGGACACCAAACCGCAGCTGGCCACCCCGTCCGAGCCGCAAGCACCTGCCGCGCCAAAGGCCGGAACACCGAGCACACCACGGCGCAAACGCCGGGCCTATACGCCGAACTTCATGAGGGACTGAGATGGATCTGGAACGGATGCGCGCGCTCTTGGCCGCGCTACAGGAGGCACGCTACGCGGGCGTCCGCTCGCTCAGCTATGACGGCAAGAGCATCGCCTATGGCTCGGATGCCGAACTGGCGAACGCCATAAGCGATCTGGAGACCCGGATTGCTACCGCCACCACCGGCGCCCCGCGTCGTCGGCGCTGGGGCACTGTCGCCTCGAAGGGCCTGTGATCCATGGCGTTTGAAGCGTTCCGTCAGCGCATCGGCAGCATCATCGGCGGGTTTGATGCTGCACAGGCTCATCGTCGCCTGCGCGGGTTCCGGGCGAGCCGCGCGCATGTGAACACGCTGATTGCAGCCTCGGGCGACACCATCACCGCCCGCGCCCGCTGGCTGGTCCGGAACAACGGCTATGCGGCCAACGCGGTTGAGTCCTTTGCCAGCAATGTCGTTGGCGATGGCATCAAGCCCTCGTCGTCGATTGCCGACGCCGCAAAGAAAGAACAGCTGCAGGCGCTATGGCTTGCTTGGACGGACGACGCTGATGCCGAAGGGCTCACGGACTTCTACGGACTGCAGCGCCGGGCCGCCCGCGAGGTGTTTCTTTCGGGCGAGGTGTTCATCCGCATCCGGCCGCGCCGGGCCGAAGACGGCCTGACCGTGCCGCTGCAATTGCAGATGTTACCGTCCGAGATGCTACCGCTCGACATGAACAGCACCCTGCCCGGTGCTGGGCTGATCCGGCAAGGCATCGAGTTCGATCCGATCGGCCGCCGTGTCGCCTATCACTTCCTGCGCCGCCACCCCGGTGATCTGACTGACCCAGGATTGTCAGGCGAAACTGTCCGCGTCCCGGCCGCAGATGTCATCCACGTCCTTGATCCCGTCGAGGCTGGGCAGCTGCGCGGCGTGTCGCGCTTTGCCGCCGCGATCGTTAAGCTCTTCACCCTCGATCTCTACGACGACGCCGAACTCGAGCGCAAAAAGATCGCGGCGATGTTCGCGATGTTCATCACCTCCCCCGCCCCGGAAACCCCGCTGGAACCGACCGAGGAGGATCTTGAGGTGGAGCCCGGCCAGGTGGTGCGGCTCGATCCCGGTGAGGATGTCTCGACCCCGGCCACGCCGGACTCGGGCGGCACCTATGAGCCGTTCCAGTACCGCACCCTGCTGCAGATCGGCGCGGCGCTAGGCATCCCCTATGGGTATCTCAGCGGCGACACCGCCAAGGGCAACTTCTCCAACACCCGCATAGCGCTGATCGAATTCCGCCGCCGGATCTCCGCCTGGCAGCACGGCGTGCTCGTCTATCAGCTGTGTCGCGCGGTCTGGTCCCGCTGGATGGATACCGCCGTGCTCTCGGGCGCGCTGGACCTGCCCGGCTATGACAACCAACGCCGCCAATATCAGGCCTGTAACTGGCTGCCGACCAAATGGGACTGGGTTGACCCGATGAAGGACGCGTCGGCGGAAATCCTGCAAATCGAGGCGGGCCTCAAATCCCGCACCCAGGCGATCTCTGAGCGGGGCTACGACGCCGAACAGGTTGATCGCGAGATCGCCGCCGAACGCAAACGCGAATTGGCGCTGGGCCTCGACTTCCGTCGCCCGGGATCGCCGGCGCAGGCACCGGGCGCTGCCAATGAAAATGGCAATGGCGGCGCCGACCAATCCGGCGACACCGACCCCGCCGACGGCGACGAGGCGGACGACAGCGCCGACGCAAAACCAGCCCGCAAGGATGAACCGTGATGCACCACGCCCAGATCGCCCAGCGCGCCTTTAACACGCCGCTGATGGTGGACCCGGCTAAGGCACTGGCGTTCCTTGCTGGCTTGGGGCCACGGATCACCGGCCAGGAGATAACCTTCCAGGGGTTGGAGGTGGATGCTCCGGATCAAGCCGCGGCCGCCCTGCCCGCCCGCGCATCACTCTTTGGGAATGAGATCGCGCAGCGCCATCAGCAAGGCGGCGGGCGGCCTTTTGCAATCATCGACGGCATCGCGGTGATCGAGATCGCGGGCACGCTGGTGCATCGCGGTGCCTGGATCGGGCAATCCTCGGGAGTGACCTCCTACGAGGGGATTGCGGCCCAGATCGACGCGGCGCTCGCCGACCCCGCCGTGCGCGGCATCGCGCTCGATATCGACAGCTTCGGCGGCGAGGTCGCTGGCGCCTTCGATCTGGCGGATCGCATCCGAGCCGCACGTGCGCAAAAGCCGGTGCAGGCCTTCGTGGCAGAGCACGCGCTCTCGGCCGCTTACGCCCTCGCCTCCCAGGCCGACCGGATCATTCTGCCTCGCACCGGTGCTGTTGGCAGCATCGGCGTGGTGGCATTGCACACCGACATGAGCGGCGCGCTCGACCAAAAGGGCATCGCGGTAACGTTGATCCACGCCGGGGTGCGCAAGATCGATGCCAACCCCTACCAGCCATTGCCCGAAGTGGTGCGCACCCGAATGCAGGCCGAGCTTGAGGATCTGCGCCTGCTTTTTGCCCAAACCGTCGCCGATGGCCGTGGCGACCGCGTCGATGTGGCGCGCGCGCTCGGGACTGAAGCGGCGGTGTTCCGCGGTGAAGCTGCGATCTACGCGGGTCTCGCCGATGACCTCGCCAATCCCGTCACCGCATTCCGCGCCTTTGCCGCCGACCCACGCGGCGCCTCTTCCTCCAGCAGAAAGGGTCCTCAGATGACCAGCACAGCCCCTACCCCCACCCCGGTTGCCGTAGCGCTCGAGCCTGCGGTCGCACCCATCGCGATCGAACCGCCCAGCGCTGCAGCACCCACGCCCGCGCCGGCCGCCGCCGCAATGGACGCCGACGCCGTCCGTGCCGAGGCGGCCGAGGTAGCACAGGTCTGCGCGCAAGCGGCCCGGCTCGGTGTGACCATCGATGCTGCAGACGCCGTAACACGCGGCCTCAAACCCGAGGCTCTTCGTTCGCGCGTGCTAACCGACCTTGCCGCGCGCAGCGATGCCGCGGGCATCATTGCCACCGCCCCAGCCGCCGCTGCCCCCAAGATCAGCCCGATCATCGCCGCTGCGAAAAAGTCGGCGGCTGACGCGAAGCGCTGATCGCCAATTCCCGCCCCATCATCCCGGAGACTGAACCATGCCCGTCCTGACCGAGCCGCCCAGCATGGGCGATGTCCTCAAGTATGAGGTCAACCCGAACTACACCCGCGAGGTGATCACCTTGTTGCAAGGCATGCCCTACCCGGTCGGATCCGTGCTGGGGCGCATTACCACCAACGGCAAATACAAGCTCGCAACCAGCGGTGGCTCGGACGGCGCGCAGACCGCCAGTGCGGTCCTGCTCTATGCTGTCGACGCCACCTTGGCCGACGCGATCGGCATCGTGCTGGTGCGCGGCCCCGCGATCGTCTCACGCGCGGAGCTTGCCTATGACGGCAGTGTCGATGACGCGACCAAGATCACTGCCAAGCTCGACCAACTCACCGCCCTCGGCATCATCCCGCGCGACGGCGTCTGACGCGGCACCGCGCGCGCCGCCTTCCCTCTTTCCCCCCGGAGACCCCCATGACCCTGATCCGCAACCCGTTTGACGCGGGCGGTTATTCATTGGCCGAGATGACGCAGGCGATCAACATCCTGCCCAACCTCTACACCCGCCTCGGCCAGATTGGCCTCTTTCGCTTTGAAGGCGTCACCCAGCGCTCGGTGATCATCGAGCAATACGAGGGCGTGCTGAACCTGCTGCCCTCGGTACCGCTGGGCGGTCCTGCCACCGTCGGCACTCGGGAGGGCCGCTCGATGCGCTCTTTCGCCCTGCCCTGGATCCCGCATGATGATGTCATCCTGCCCAATGACATTCAGGGCCAGCCCGCGCTGGGTGTGTTCGATGGTGCCGATCCGCTGGTCGAGGTGATGAACCGCAAACTGCAGTTGATGCGCCGCAAGCACGCCCAGACCCGCGAATACATGGAGATGAATGCGCTGCGCGGTATCGTGAAGGATGGCGCGGGCACTACGCTCTACAACTACTTCACCGAATTTGGCCTCGCGCAAATCTCGGTCGACTTCGTTCTCGGTACCGCCGGCACCAACGTGCAGGGCAAAGTCCGTGAGGTGCTGCGCGCGATGGAGGACAACCTTCTGGGCGAAAGCATGACGGACGTGCATGCGCTCGTCAGCCGCGAGTTCTTTGACAAGCTAATCGCGCATCCCAAGACCGAAGAAGCATACAAGTTCTATGCCGCGACCGGTGCCCAGCCCCTGCGCCAGGATGTGCGGCGCAACTTCCCCTTCGCGGGCATCGTGTTCGAGGAATATAACGGTAGTGCCACGCTGTCGGGCGGCACCTCGGAGCGGTTTATTCCGGCCAGTGAAGGCATCGCATTCCCATTGGGCACCATGGACACCTTCACCACCTATGGCGGCCCGGCCAATCTGCTGGAGGCCGCCAACACTCTTGGTCTGCCGCTTTATGCGCGCCAGCATCTCGATGAAAAGGGCCGCTGGATTGATCTGATGACCGAGGCTTCGATCCTGCCGGTCAACAAGCGCCCGCGCATCGCGATCCGGCTGCACACCTCGAACTGACCCAGCATGACCATCTTTGCCGCCGCCGTGGACCGCATCTATGCCAACCCGTCCATGGCGGCGACTGCTGTCTGGATCTCGGCCACCACCTCGGAGGAACGCCCCATTCGGGTCATCCGTCGCGCTCCCGATCGCATCACCGAGTTCGGGGCAGGACGTTTCGTCAGTGACACAACGATGGTGGATGTGCGCCTGTCGGACCTGCCGGAACCACGCCCCGGTGACCTGGTCATCATAGGCGCCGACAGCTTCACCATTCAGGGCGAGCCAATGCGGGATCGCGAGCGTCTGATCTGGACGCTGGATCTGCGCCCCTCATGAAGCTGAAGATCGACATCGATCCTGATCTCGTTGCACTGATGGCCACCTAGGTGCCAGCGTGATCAGCTATTTGAACCGCTTCATAGCACTCTGGAACGACTCCGAGAGGCTGTTCCATGCCTGCTCGAAGCCTTTGCGCATATCATCCCAAGCGGCGTCCGATGCCTGCTGCGCCTCTTTCATCTTCGCCTCGGCCTCATCGCGCTGCTTGCGCATTTCGGCAAGCTGCTTCTCGTATTCGATCTTCGCATCGGCCTGCGCTTCTTTGGCATTGGCCTGCATCTTGTCGATCTCTGCGTTCCACTTGTCGATATTCGCCTTGGCCTTCTCCACATATGCCTCACGATCAATCATCGTTTTCCTCCCGGTTCTGAAGTTGAAATGAATGTTCATAGTAACCTGAAAAGGAGGTCTTTGGAAATTTGAGGCTAAAACTCGACATCGACCCGGACATCGTCGTGATGATGGCGGAAGAGGTGGCAGTCGGTGAACGCGCGGTCACGGCCGCCATGCGTGAGGCCGGAACCGGTCTGAAATCCGCCTGGCGGCTACAGATCACCGGCGCGGGGCTGGGCACCCGGCTTGCCAACTCGATCCGTCTCGCCAGCTTCCCGAAATCCGGGGAAAGCCTTAACGCCGCTGCGCTGGTCTGGTCCAAGGCGCCAGTGATCGTCGGCGCACATAATGCCGGCCCGCTTATCCGCTCGAAAAACGGCTTCTGGCTGGTTATCCCTACCCCAGCGGCGGGCAAATCCACGCGCGGAGGCCGGATCACCCCCGGTGAATGGGAACGTCGCACTGGTTTGAGGTTGCGGTTCGTTTACCGTCGCCGGGGTCCAAGCTTATTGGTCGCCGAGGGCCGGTTGAACTCCAAGGGCCGTGCGGTGGCGTCCCGTTTAAAGACCGGACGTGGGGCGACGACGGTGCCGATCTTCCTGCTGGTGCCGCAGGTGAAACTGCGCAAACGGTTGGATCTGACGCGGGATGCTGAGCGCGCGGTAGATGGGGTGCCGGGGCTGATTGCGGCCAAATGGGTGGAAGTCAGAATCCGCTAGCCGTGACCTAGCTCCTTGTGTGATCCAAGTATGTAGGCAAGCCAGTTGCCTTGACCTTGATGGCGCAGATGTGCTCTGAAACCATCATCAATCTTAACAGAGTATGCGCCCTTCCCATCTTTTGGCCACGGCTTGAAATTGAGTCCACGCAGTGTTCTGTCAACAAGAAGCTTGGATTTTGTGCCATTCCATTTCGATACAAGGTTCCGATATTTTCCTGATAGTCGCTTCTGAATTTCATCGCTCTCGGCTATCGATGCAACAGGAGGAAGGACCAAAGCCGGATCAAGCCAGTTAGAGATTTTGGCCGGATAGACGACATATTGAGGACACAACGATGGGCGCAGAAGATCTTTCGGCGATGCATCGACCCAGTGAGCAATGTCAAGCCTAGGCAATGATCCCGGCGGCCTGAGTTCCAACGTGTTAGAAAGCCATTCTCCATTCAGTTCGAGCCGTCTTTCAGTGAACCTGGCGTAAGCCTCAGGCTGCAAGCACATGAAATCGTACGCAAACTCTCGCAGTCCAGCTGAAGGTGTTTTGGCCCATTCATAAGCCGCCTTGTTCGCCATCGCTTCTTCGACGAACTGAGTTCTCCTACCACGCAAAGCTCTTCGAAGCGGAATGTAAAGGTTCCTCTTCACAACTGCTTCAAGCATTAGGGTTTGCAGGTCGCATCGGTAGTGAAAGAATTCATGGGCGAGCAGGAATTGATGAGCAAGTCGCCGCGGATCTCGATATCCGGGGTAGTCGGCGGCGATTTCTCCAGCCAAATATATGAGGCCAGATTTGAGATAGAATATGCCCCACCTACCGGGGAAAGGTAGCTGATTAACGAACCGACGGGACTTGTAAAACGCAAGAGCGTCAAAGCCGCGCCTCCTTATCCCACCTTCAACTAACTCCCTCTCATCTGGCGGCACGTCAACGGGAGGAAATCTTCCACCTAGGAGGGTGTCTATTGTGCGCTCCCCAATCAGCTCATCGCTAAGGGGAAAAAGTGAAGACTCGCCAAGTTCAGGCGGACGATCCAGAACGTCATAGTCGTCTTCATCGAATGGAAAACCAGGCCAGTCAGGAACGTTCTCAATTCCTGCATCGGCTATTTCAGACAATACCTGATCAAAAAGGCGGTCCACTGCGTTAGGCATGCTGTCGCTCCACTTGTTAATAATAGTCTATCGCGCAGTTTAACTAAGGAAAGAGCCTATTTATGCCCACACCCCGCGAAACCATCCTCACCGCGCTGCATGCGCGGCTCACGGTCTTGCCCGCCACAGCCCTGCGCGGTGAGGTCTTGCCCGAGCGCGTGCCTAACGCTGGCCTCACGATCCTGCGCGACGGCGATCCGGGGGAACCGGAAGTCACGCTCTCGCCCTTGCGCTACCACTACCAACACCGCGCCGAGATCGAGGCTGTCGTACAAGGCGCTGACCGTGATGCCTCCTTCGACACCCTCTGCGCCAGTATCGGGGCGGCAATTGCCGCCGACCGCACGCTAAGCGGTCTCTGCGACTGGGTCGAAGCGGAAGCGCCGCGCCCGGTCGATCTGCCTGTTGAAGGAGCGGCCGGCTTGAAGGCAGCGGTGATCGTCGTTGTGCTGCATTACTCGACAGCAGGTCCGCTTGAATGAACGGCAATCAGCAGGTGCCGTAATAGCCCCTCGAAAACGAGCAGTACTCGTTTGCAGTGCCTGAACGGATCATCTCGGCGGCAATATCGCGACCATCAGCCAAAAAGCACTGCCCGACTAAGCGCCCGTATCGGTCAATGTCTCGAACTACGCAACGCAATGACTTTCCCGAAATCAACTGACGCAACATTGCCGTCGCGTCCGAGCCGCCGGGCATATTCCACTCGGGCGCATCGAGCCCCCAAACACGGATCCGCCGCGACTGGCCACTGAGGGTGAAGGTGTCGCCGTCAAGGATCTTGCTGACACGAGCTTCAAGCTGGTCGAAATACTGGGTCTCGGCAAACAGACGCGGCGAGCCGATTACCAAGAAAATCAGGGCAAGGATGACCAGGCCCAGGCGATGGCGCGGGAGCTGAGACAAAGTCTGGCGGCCGAAAGCAATCATGCACTCAGGATGACCCAAGGCGCGGTCGGGTTCAAGCTGCCCGCCGCCGTTTCTTGGGCGGCAAAACAAGGAGACACCCATGGCACGTGCGCAAGGCGCGCGGGCGCAGATGGCGCTGGCGTTCGAGACGGTTTACGGCACCCCGCCAGTCGGCGGCTTCACGCGGATGCCCTTCGCCAGCACCACGCTTGGCGCCGAGCAACCGCTCCTGGGCAATGAGCTCTTGGGCTTTGGTCGTGATCCGCTGGCACCGATCAAGGACGCGGTGGCGGTTGATGGCGATGTGGTGGTGCCGATCGACGCGCAAGGTTTTGGCATCTGGCTGAAGGCGGCGTTCGGGGCACCGACCACCACCGGCATTGGTCCCTACACCCACGAGTTCCGCTCGGGCGGCTGGAGCTTGCCGTCGATGTCGATCGAGACAGCAATGCCCGAGGTGCCGCGCTATGCGATGTATTCGGGCTGCATGCTGGATCAGCTCTCGTGGCAGGTGCAACGCTCGGGGCTTTTGACCGCAACCGCCAAGCTCGTCGCACAGGGCGAGACGGTGGGCACCTTAACGAGCGCGGGCACGCCAACGGATCTCGCGCTGCAGCGGTTCGGGCACTTCAACGGCGCGGTCAGCCGCGATGGTGCGACGCTGGGCAACCTCGCTTCGGCGGAGATCACCTATGCCAACAATCTCGATCGGATCGAAACCATCCGCGCCGATGGCAAGATCGAAGGCGCGGACCCGTCGATTGCCGCCCTCACCGGCCGGATCGAAGTGCGCTTTGCCGATAGCACCCTCGTGAGCCAGGCGCTGAACGGCGATCCTTGCGAGATCAGTTTTGCCTATGCGCTGCCTTCGGGCGAAAGCCTCACGCTCACCGCGCACGCCGTCTATTTGCCGCGGCCGCGGCTCGAGATTGCCGGGCCGCAGGGCGTGCAGGCGCGGTTTGAGTGGCAGGCCGCGCGCGACGCCACGCTCGGGCGCATGTGCACCGTCACCCTTGTCAATTCTGTGGAGGCCTACTGATGCTGCGACTGAACCTCTCCCGCGAACCAGATTGGCTCGATCTTGCCCCCGGGCTGCGATTGCTTCTGGCACCGATGAGCACCGCGCTAATGATGGCGGCACGCGCCGACCCGGCGGTGCAGGACCTGCCCGAAGATGCCAGCAACGACGCGCGCGGCATGGTCTTTGCCCGCGCGCTTGCCCGTCGCGCACTGCTCGACTGGGAGGGTGTGGGTGACGCCGCGGGCAAG